>NZ_CP092712.1:1320381-1650477 GCF_023983475.1 Aliivibrio fischeri ATCC 7744 = JCM 18803 = DSM 507 | reverse complement strand
GATGGAAACGTTCTTATCGAAGGATGATCCTGAGCGTTTCAGTGCAGCATCACTAAAATCATTTGCGCAAAATATTAATGGCACCTGGACGCAAGCTGGATACCTATCTGGTAAAGCAAAGAAGTACCGTGAAATCCCAGAAGTAAGCTACGTGAACGTTGCTTATGCTCTATTTCTTGCTCACTGCCATGGGCTTAGTGGTCAACGTTTGTTCGATAGTTTTTGGTGTCGCATGTTGGCTCAAGATAAAGAGCGACTGTTTGAACTAGCACATAGAGCCTCTTTAAGAGGGTTGATTAACTTTAAACAAGCAAGTGAGATTGTTGAAGTGACTTTCCCTGGTCTAGTTATGCCCGAATTTAATGAATCTGAGGACGAATGATGTCAGATCGATTATCCAAACTACTAACAAGCTTTGAAAAACACATAAGCATTCCGTGGCCTGTTGCAGTCTCTGCTGATGAGCGAACTATCTTTTTGGTTTACCACAAAGAAGACGAGCTAAAACTACGTGCGCGTGTCGAAGAGTTCGAACAAGCGTGTGTTAAGCATGATCACCCATGGCAACTGCTAGATTTGACTCATAGTTTTGAAAACTGGATGTCAGAGCAAGATTACAAAGAAACCTACTTTGAAGATCCTGAGTATCTTAAAGGGTTATACGATGACTTCGCCGATGAGCTAGTTGAAGAACTGACAAAGAAAGTCGAGTCAAACCAATCGGAAGATGGGGTTATCACTCTATTAGGTTGTGGCTCCTTGTTTGGCTTTGCGTCTGTATCGGGCGTTGTAGAGTCGTTAGCAGAAAAGGTGACTGGTCGTTTAGTGGTTTTCTTCCCAGGTGAAGTACAAAATAACAATTATCAATTATTAGATGCGAAAGACGGTTGGGGATATCACGCAACTGCCATTTCAGCAACGTCATAAGGGCTTTATTCAATGTTAAACCGTGAAATTTTCGTTAACGATCCTGTTAGCAGCCGCTTGGCTAACAACGGGGTTGCTCAAGTAAAGGATGACCTGTCTAAAGGTGCATTAGACACGCTGGAATATGAGCTGCGTACATTCGTTTGTGATGGTGCCTATGCCAAAGGCATGGACAGCATTCTGAGCAACTATTTGTCAGCGTTTAAGACAAACAATGAGCAACCAGGCGTATGGATCAGTGGCTTCTTTGGTTCGGGTAAATCTCACCTTGCTAAAATGCTTCGTACTCTTTGGACAAACCAAACGCTAAATAATGGCTCTAATGCACGCTCAACCGCAGACTTACCTGAGCACATTGTAAAACACTTTGACGAGCTATCTTCTATTGCCGCAGGTAACGGTGGGCTTTACGCTGCTTCAGGTACGTTAGGTGCAGGTGCTGGTAATAAAGTTCGCATGGCATTCCTTGGTATTATTTTTAAGTCTGCTGGTTTACCAGAGCAATATCACCTTGCTCGCTTTGTCATGTGGTTAAAAGCAGAAGGTGTCTTTGAACAAGTTAAGTCATTTGTTGAAGCTAAGGCAAAAGTGAAAGAGGGTGTAGACCCTTGGACGAAAGAGCTTAAAAACCTGCACGTATCTCCAATCATGCATGATGCGGTGCTACAAGCCATTCCAGGCATCGGCGCAGATATGAAAGAAGTGCGCGAGATGCTACGCGCTCAATACAAGATTATTGATGATGTGACCAACGATGAGATGGTCTCTGCGATTGTAGATGCCATTTCTAATGACGGTGAATTGCCTCTAACTTTAGTTGTTCTGGATGAGGTACAGCAATACATCGGTGATAACGTTCAAAAAGCCTTTGATGTACAAGAGGTAGTCGAAACCTGTAGTGGCGCTAGTGCGCTTAAGTCAAAGCTATTATTTGTAGCAACAGGGCAAAGTGCCTTGTCTGGTATGGCGAACCTCCAGCGTCTAATGGGTCGCTTCCAAGTTCCTGTGCAGTTGGAAGACACGGATGTAGACGCAGTAATCCGTAAAGTTATCCTGCAAAAGAAACCGTCAGCAGAAAGCGCCGTTAGAACAGTTGTTGATGACAACTTAGGTGAGATTTCTCGTCACCTTCGTGGCAGCACCATCGAACACAATAAAGATGACGAACAATGGATGGTGCCAGACTATCCGCTACTCCCTGTCCGCCGTCGTTTCTGGGAGCGTATCTTACCAGCACTAGACAGAACGGGCACAGGTTCTCAACTGCGTAACCAACTCCGTGTTGTGCATGAAGCACTAAAGACAACCGCAGACAAAGAGCTAGGCTACGTTGTACCTGCTGATTTTTTGTATGATCAGATTTCAACAAACTTACTTCAAACAGGTGTGATCTCTAAAGAAATCTATGAAACCATTAGCCGTAAGCGTGGTGGTGACGAGGATTCTCAACTGCAAGGTCGTTTATTATCTCTAATCTTATTGATAAGTAAGCTACCAGCAGAGATGGAATACGGCATCCATGCAACAGTAGATACACTATCTGATTTACTGTTAGAGGATCTACACAACGACAAGCATAAGCTGCGCCCACTTGTACCTAAGATGCTTCAACAATTGGAAGATGAGCATGAGATCATGTCTCGCGAGACAGGTCAAGGTCGAGAGTTCAGCTTGCAAACAGTAGAAAGCCAAGCTTGGTATGATGAGTTCCGCCGTCAAGAAAACGATCTTATGGGTAACCCTCAGACGTTAGAGGCGTACCGCTCGAAAGAAATCCAACGTTATATCACCAAGCAAGTGGCTCAAGCTCGAATTGTTCAAGGAGAAGTAAAGGAGCCAAGAGCAATTAATCCTTCATTTGATTCTGAATTACCAACTGAAGCCACAAAACGTATTTATGCTTGGGCGCCAGAGCAGACCGAGAAGCAGTTTAACGACCTTTCTCGTGGTGCAGATCCAGACAGTGCGACCATCTATGTCTATGTACCAACCATTCATCGTAGTGAGTTGAAGAATGCTATTGTTGCGCTTAAGGCGGCAGAAAACACGTTAGAAGTACGTGGTCGAGCAACAACAGAAGCGGGTAAAGATGCACTGCAAGCGATGGAAACTCGCTTAAGTGAAGCCGAACGTGCCAAAAAAGGTTTCTTGAATGAAATCTTCTCCCAGATCCAAGTTCGTTTGGCTGGTGGTCAGGAAGTGGAAGGCGACACACTTGCAGAGCAGATGCAAAATGCAGGTGCTTTAGCTTGTCAGCGTTTGTACAACAAATTCAAAATGGCAGACAGCCGTGGCTGGGCAAAAGTGTACAATCAAGCTAGTCAACTTGCCGACCCAAATGCGCTTGAAGCGGTAGATTTCAATGGCGAAGCACACCAGCAACCAGTGTGTGCAGAGGTTTATCGCTATATCGGTGCAATGAAAACGGGTAAAGATATTCGCGATAACTTCAAAGACGCACCATACGGTTGGGGTAACGATGTAGTCGATGGTGCCTTGTATGCAATGTTAGCAGCAGGCGTACTACGAGCGTCTGATGTGCAAGAGCGACCGATTGATGCCAAAAGCCTAGATCGCAGTTCAGTAACGCAAACGAAGTTCCGTCCAGAAAACGTAACGCTATCTAAAGTACAACTTATTAAAGTCCGTGGTGTGGTTTCTACCTTGCTTGAAGAAGCGTGCAATACTGGCGAAGAAGCGACTAAATTGCCGCTTGCCATTATCAATGCGAAAAATGTGGCCCGTAGTGCGGGTGGTGACGCGCCACTACCTATGGCACCAAGTACAGCCTTGCTATCAGAGCTAGAAATGCACTCAGGTAATCAACAACTGCAAAAAGCATTTGATAGCAAAGAGCAATTGATTGGTGACTTCCAGCAGTGGAAAGATCAAACGCATAAAGCTGAACTTCGTATGAAGCTTTGGAAGAAGCTAACTCAGGCTATGGAGTACTGTTATCCACTTGCGATATACAAAGAGCTACAACAAGAACAACAGGCGATCATTACTAACCGAAGCTTGTTATCTGATCCTTGCCCAGTCAAACCATTGCTGGACAAAGCAACAAATGAACTTCGAACTTCTTTAACTGCACATCGTGAGCGTTATGAAGAAGAACATCGAGCGTGCATGTCTGATCTATTAGCGGATGAAAACTGGCAAAAGCTTGATGAAGCAAAACGTAATGAGTTTTTGAAGAAGCGTAATTTAGATAACATCCCATCAATTAATATTGCAGATGAAGATTCGGTATTTAACTCACTGGATGAAACCAGCTTTAATAGATGGAATGACAAAGTAGCATTGCTTCCTGGCATCTTTGATGCGGTATTAAAAGATGCGATCAGTGCGCTTCAACCGAAAACGAAGTACCACAAGCTTAATAAGCCATTGCTAGAAAATGAAAACGATTTGCAGAAGTGGCTAGTTACTATTGAACAAGAGCTTCGAGCTGAGTTAGAAAAAGGGCCAGTTGTACCACAGTAATCCCACTTTGTTTTTAGAAGCACCGTCTAAAAGGGCGTCGCCTAGGAGGTATTCCCCTAGGCGATTTGAAGTTTGTGGGTAACGGACACTATCTCAATAGTCCAAATGCTCCTATCTAGGTAGAGCAGACTAATAGAATTAAGAAGAATGATATGAGACAAGCATTAGATAAAACATTGCGTAAAAAGCTAGAAGATACGGTTGTTAAAGCCCGTGATATTGTAGAGCAAGCCGTATTTGAAGCGCTACAACGTTTGGGTGTGGCAGAAGCTCAGGCTCCAAGCTATCTAAACGAAGAAGAGCGTACGCTACGTAATAAGTTGCGTGCGCATGCTCGTCAGCTAGGCGATAAGTTAGACCATTCACCAGGAAACAAGGGTAAGCAAGAAACTGAGCGCCTAATTAATGAAATGGCGTATGAGCATTGGCATCGTATGTTGTTTGCTCGTTACCTAGAGCAAAACAACCTGCTGATGTATGACGAGTATACGCCTGTCACACTGGAAGAGTGTTTTGAGCTGGCAGAAGAAGAGCCAGATCCTATTTCGGGAAGAGCGGACGGCTGGGCATTAGCAGGTCGCTTGGCGCAAAAAATGTTGCCACAAATTTTCCGTATGGACTCGCCTGTTTTCGATATTAAGCTGTCGATGAACCGTGTGGAAGAGTTAGAAAGTCTGATCGCTCAGCTAGATCCTCAAACATACCAAGCTCAAGACAGCTTAGGTTGGTGTTACCAGTTCTGGCAAACCAAGAAGAAAGATCAAGTTAACAAGTCAGGTGTGAAAATTGGTGCGCAGGAACTAAGCCCTGTAACGCAGTTATTTACGGAGCCTTACATGGTAAGTTTCTTACTTGATAATGCGCTCGGTGCTTGGTGGGCAAACAAACGCCTTTCTCAAGATGATTTAATTCGTGCAAATAACGAACAAGAGCTTCGTGAGTTGGCTTCTATTCCTGGCGTTCCTCTAGAGTACCTTCGTTTTTCTAAAGAAGAGAGTGCCGACAGCGAACAAAAAGCAGAATCATGGAAACCAGCAGCAGGCGGGTTTGAAAAATGGCCTGAGCACCTATCAGAGCTTAAAACCCTCGACCCTTGTTGTGGCTCTGGCCATTTCCTAGTCGCGGCTTTCCTAATGCTTGTCCCTATGCGTATGCAACTTGAAGGTTTATCTGAGAAGCAAGCGGTTGATGCGGTACTGCGCGACAACATCCATGGTTTAGAACTTGACCAACGCTGTGTCGAACTGGCGGCATTTGCGCTGGCTTTGGAGGCATGGCGTTACCCAAATGCAGGTGGCTACCGTGTGTTACCAGAGCTACAACTAGCCTGTTCAGGTATGTCGATTGGTGAAGCACAAAAAGGGTGGAAAGACTTAGCGAAAGGCGATGAAGCATTAACAGGAGCCATTGCATGGATGCAGCATACGTTTAAAGATGCGCCGACTTTAGGAAGTTTGATTGATCCAACAAAAGCTACAAAAGTAGAGGGTACCCTACCTTGGGAACTAATTCAGAGTGCGTTAACAACTAGTTTTGAAGCAACAAATGAATCTAAGGTTGCAGCGAAAGGCTTAGCTAAAGCAGCAAGCTTACTTTCGCAAAAATATAAGTGGATTATTACAAATGTACCCTATTTAACTAGGGGGCGACAGGATAAAAACTTAAGAATATTCTGCGATAGTTTTTATCCTGAAGCAAAACACGATTTAGCAACGGTTTTTTTAGAAAAGTGCATTCATCTTAGTGATGTTGGCGGGTGTTCAAGTATTGTGTTGACTCAAAATTGGTTATTTTTATCAAGTTATGCTGCTTTTAGACAAAAATTACTTAATAAATATAGTTGGCGAACTCTTTCTCGATTGGGGGGGGGCGCTGAGGCTTTTCAGGACGGCCCTGGTAATATTACAAATATAGCTTTAATTTCGATTGAAAATTTAAAGCCTGATGAAAACACTATTGCTGTACTTGATGCTCAAAAAGGTAAAACCCCTTTGAGTAAATCTAAAATTATTATGTCGGAATGTGCTCAATCCACTAGCCAGAAAAAACAACTAGAAAATCCTGATTATGTTATTTCAACACAAGGTTTGGGTGAAATAGCATTGCTATCTGACAACTCAACTTGTATCGAAGGTTTGTCATCAGGAGATAGCCCTCAGTTTGTGCAAAAATTTTGGGAGGTAAAAGATATAACTAACTGGGTGCCATTTATTCAGAATACAAGCGTAAGTACACATTATTCTGGTCGAAGCGATTATATACATTGGGAACATGATCGTGGGCGATTGAGGGACTTCCCTTCAGCTCATAATATACCTTCTAAGCAAATGAATGGGTTTAATGTTCTTGGAAATAAAGGTATTCGCATCACACAGATGGGTGAGTTACGCGCCACGTTGTACAATGGAGAAATATTTGGCAAAAGTGGCGGAACATTAATCACATTTAACACAGAGGACTTACCCGCAATTTGGTGTTTGTGTTCATCATCAAGCTACAACGAAGTTGTTAGACAAATTGATCAAAAAATTTCGGTGACCGTTGGGTCTATGATAAGAATTCCGTTTGATCTTAATTACTGGAAAGAGATTGCAAACACAAAGTATCCTAATGGTCTACCCAAGCCCTATAGTGACGATTTAACTCAGTGGATATTCCATGGTCACCCATGTGCTTCAGTTACATGGGATGAGGAGTCTAAAATGACTGCTGTAGCCAGTCTGCGTCAAGATGACTCAGTACTACAAGTCGCTGTAGCTCGTTTACTTGGCTACCAATGGCCTGCTGAACTTGATCCTGAAATGGAACTTGCGCCAGAAATGCGTGAAGTGATGAAGAAGAACGCAGACTTTGTTGGCTTGATTGATGATGACGGCATTGTTTGTATTCCAGCAGTGCGTGGTGAAAAAACAGCAGCCAAGCGTTTGGAAGCGATTTTACACAAAGCCTACGGTGATGAGTGGACAAACTCAGTAGAAGCTAATTTGTTGAAAGCGGTTAAAGGCAAAGACCTAGAAAGTTGGTTGCGTGATAAGTTCTTTGATCAGCACTCTAAACTGTTCCAACACCGCCCATTTATTTGGCAAATTTGGGATGGCTTGAAGGATGGCTTCTCAGCACTGGTTAACTACCACAAGCTTGATTACAAAGGGCTTGAGCGCCTGATTTACACCTATCTGGATGACTGGATCAGTACCCAGAAACGTGATTTAGCTGATGGCAAAGATGGTGCAGATATCCGATTAACTGCGGCTGAAAACCTCAAAACACAGCTAGAAGCTATCCTAGCAGGTGACTCTTTACCTGGGGGGCCTGGCTTAGACATCTTCGTGCGCTGGAAACCGTTAGAAGAACAACCAATTGGTTGGAACCCAGATCTGAATGATGGGGTACGTCTCAACATCCGTCCATTTATGCTGGCGAAAGACGTGGGTAAAAAAGGCGCAGGTGTACTTCGTGGTAAGCCAAACATCCACTGGAGAAAAGACCGTGGTACAGATGTAGCATCCGCACCATGGTTTGATCTTGGCCCAGTCTACGGTGAGAGTGAGGGTAGTCGTATTAACGATCATCATTTAACGCTGGCAGAGAAGAAAGCCGCAAGAGAGGAAGCCAATGAGTAAAATAGATCATCTGTCTATTCTTGGGTATAAATCTATACGTCAGCTTGAAAGACTAAAGTTGAATGATTTGAATGTACTTATCGGCGCTAATGGCGTCGGTAAAAGTAACTTTGTCAGCTATTTTCGACTGCTGCATGAGCTGGTTGAAGGTCGATTGCAAGTATGGACGAGTAAGCAAGGCGGTGCCGATCGTGTTGTTAGCTATGGCGTAAAAGAGACCGAAAACCTGCAAACCGTTATTCGTTTTGGTGATAACGGTTATCTCGCTGATTTAGCGCCTACAGCAGAAGACGCATTTACCTTTAATCGAGAGCAGCTTTACTTTGATGGCCCCTATCATGGGGTCACTAAGCCAGATTTAGGTTCAGGTCATAAAGAATCTAACCTAAAAAGTGAGATCAGTGGAGGAGCATCAGCAAAAGTTGCTTCGTTCTGCTACTCGGCTATTTCAGGTTGGAAAGTCTTTCACTTTCACGATACCAGTGAAACGGCAGCAGTAAAGCGCGTTGGGGCAGTGCATGATAACGAGTATCTTCGAAGTGATGCCTCAAATCTTGCTGCTTATTTATTTAAGTTACAGCGCGATAACCAAGATATCTATAAGCAAATTTGCAAAACGGTTCGCTTAGCGGTGCCGTTCTTTGATGATTTCGTACTGAAACCGACACAGCTTTCATCAGGTGAAGAGCAGATTAGACTGCTCTGGAAGCAATCGGATAGTGATTACCCATTGTGGCCTAGTCAACTGTCAGACGGCTCGATTCGTTTTATTTGTTTGGTGACAGCTTTGTTACAGCCTAATCCACCATCAACCATCATTATTGATGAACCCGAGTTAGGTTTGCATCCATACGCTATTACGTTGCTTGGCGCATTACTGCGTAGTGCATCAAAGCGCATGCAAGTTATTGTTTCTACTCAATCAGTCCCGTTATTAAATGAGTTTGAACTATGCGATCTTATTGTGGTTGAACGTGAAGATGGTGCATCCACATTTAAACGCTTGGATGCGGAAAAATTTGAGAGCTGGCTTGATGATTATTCCGTAGGAGAGCTTTGGGAGAAAAACATCATCGGTGGGAGACCATCAAAATGACGTTACGACAGCCGATAATCGTTCATGTGATCTGTGAAGGGCAAACAGAAGAGAGCTTTGTTCGTGAGCTTCTAGTCGAACCTTTTGCGCATAAAGGTATTTATTTAATGCCCGCATTGATTGGTAGACCTGGTCATAAAGGTGGCAACTTTAAATTTGAACGCCTAAGTGCTGATGTTGAAAAACGTCTGCTTGCGGATAAGAACTGTTATTGCACCACATTCTTCGATTTCTATGGTTTGCCTGAAAGCTTTCCTGGTAAAAATGGAACGGATGTAACGGCTTCTATCCAAACAAAAGCGACTACCCTACAAGATGCTTTAACTGAGAAGTTAACGGAAAAAGTGGGTGGTGATGTGATACGTAGGTTTATTCCTTACGTGCAAATGTATGAGTTTGAAGGCTTGCTGTTTAGTGATCCTCAAAAAATGGCTCAAGGCATGGATAGAAGTGATGTTGAGCAATCGTTTATCGATATTGCAAACAGTTTTGAATCACCAGAGCACATTAACAATAGTCCGCAAACGGCACCGAGCAAACGTATTGAAAAGCTAATCTGGGGGTATGAGAAGCCATTACTTGGTACTCTAGCTGCTTTAGAGGTTGGTCTTGATAGCATGCGTGAACAGTGCGTTTTGTTTGATGCATGGTTAAAACAAATTGAGGCATTAGCGGAGTAATAATGTTAGTTGTTAATTATTTAATCAAGCAGTTGCGAAACTCTGCAACGTTTAATAAATCAGTGCAAGTGGCACCTGCTGCAATTTTGTGGACAGATATAGATAGCCAGTGGCAATCTGCAATGCCATACATAAAACAACAGTTGCCTGAACTTATTGAACTCGGTGAATACAAGCCAGAAGAACGTACAGGCCCAGCAATTTGGGTTAAGTGTGCGATTGCCGCAAAACTAGAAGAGTGCGAACTACCTGAAGATAAAACGCCGATCATTTATCTTCCTGGTGTTGGGCGAAAAGATTTGCGAGCTATTGAGCAATGCCCTGAATATTTACAACCGTTAGCTGAGCTGCAATACCGTGGTTGCTGGTGGGCGTATAACACGGCAGGACGTGACTGGTCTGTTGGTTCGTTCTTAACTAATCCTAAAGTAGGTTTAGAACTTGATATTGCCAAAGATAGCAAGACTCAAGAAGCTATCCTTAAAGTTCTACCAGATCTACTAGAAACACCAGCAACTAAGTTGCTGGGTAAAAAGCTAGAAGCAGAAGATTTTTACTCCATTGTTCTAGATGATCCTATCAAAGATATTTTGGGATGGCTAAACAATCCAACTGAAAAAGCTGAGCAATGGCAGGGGAGTAAGTGGGAGGTATTCACCCAATCTTGTATTTCAAGATACGCTTTTGAACCGAACGAAGCTAATATTTCACTTGCCCTAGAGTTTTTATGTGATGCTCAAGGTGAATGGCAAGGTGTTTGGGAGCGATTTGAAGAAACCGCAGGTAATCTTTCCTCTTTAGTGGATCGTTTAAAAGATGTGCTCCCAGCAGGGCTGGCTTTTGAGGCGCAAAACTATCTATCCGAAAACTTACGTGATGAATCGGTTATTGAAACTGCATTTAAACAAAGTGCAGGCAGTAACCGTGAGAGTTTGAAGCAGGTATTCAATTCACTTTGGAGCAATCAGCAATCTCGTAAAGGCTGGGTATGGTCTCAGCTTGGTTTGTCGCCATGGTTAGATATTTTAGAACAAATTACGCTTGTTCTAGAGCATACGGAGATACCTTTCACTTCAGGCTCTCCTGAGGGAATGGCCGATTTGTATACCAGTCGTTTCTGGCAGGCAGATGCCGCAGTGCTGAATGCGATGGCAAAAGCGAAAGATATTCATCACCAGCAGTTGGTTGCCGATGGGCTTGCAGTTATCTATACGCCTTGGTTAGAAAAGGTGGCACTTAACTTCCAAGACCTAGTTAGGTTAAATGGATACCCTGGCGATAAGCAGGTAAAAGAAACATCAGCAAATTATTTTGCTGGTAGCCAAGTGATCTTCTTTGTGGATGGGTTGCGTTTTGATACCGCTAAGCGACTAGAGAAGAAGCTTTCTGACATTGGTATTAATAGCGATCTTACCTCTCAATGGTCAGCACTTCCGTCATTAACTGCAACAGCAAAAGCCGCTGTGACACCACTGGCAGATCTGTTAACAGGTTTAGAAGATAATGATGATTTCATTCCTGCGCTAGCGAGTACGCAAGCCTCTTTTAGTAGTCAGTACCTTAAGAAACTACTACCTGAGCGAGGTTGGCAATACCTTGATGGTCTCGAAACAGGTGAGCCTAATGGATTTGCCTGGGTTCAAACGGGAGACTTAGATCACTTAGGTCACGATCATCAGTTAAGAATGCCACAGTACATTGAACAGGTTTTAGACAGTGTAGTTGACCGAATCCGAGGATTATTTGAAGCAGATTGGAAGCGTATCAAAATCGTTACTGATCATGGCTGGTTATGGGTGCCTGATGGCTTACCAAAAGGTGAAATTCACAAGTCATTGGGGACAAACCGTCAACGCCGCTGTGCGATATTGAAGAGTAATGTTCAATACGATGGTTTAGTTGTACCTTGGTTCTGGAATCCGAGCGTTTCTATCGCAATGGCTCCAGGAATTTCAGGCTACGTGTCGGGTGATCACTATAATCACGGTGGTCTGTCATTACAGGAATGTTTGACGCCAGTGTTGAATATTAATCGATAAATAAAAGTGACTCGTATATGAGGTCACAATAATAATAAAGGTAATAAATGGCTGGGAACTTTGAACTTCTTGAGCAGCGCTGGCCTCAGTTAGCTAGTTTTGCTCAATACGCAGAGGGTTACGCATATACTGACCCTCAGTCGTCTTTAACAAAACTTCGTTGCTTCTGTGAGGCGATTGTTGGTGTGTTGTATCGTGAGCTTTCCTTACCATGTGAGCCTAGAAGCAACTTAATTGATAAACTTAAGTCAGATGAGTTTATCGAAGTTGTGGGCGATGATGTGTGTCAGAAACTTCATGCGCTTCGTATGAAAGGAAATAGAGCCGTTCATCATGATGAAGGAACGACAGACGATGCACTATGGCTAATTAAAGAGGCCTACTTTTTAGGTCAATGGCTGTATAAAGCATACAGTGGTGAATCAAATGAAATTTATCCAGCCTTCGTTCGACCAAAGAAACCAGAGTTATCTGGGTTGCAATTTAAAAACCACGAAGAGTTGAAGTCTCAGCTTGAAGTAGCTAAACAGGAGTTGTTATCTGTTGAAGCAAATGAGCAAAGTGCTTTAGATGAGCTTTCTAAACTTCGTGGAGAAGTTGACGCACTTAAACTTGAGAAGTTTAAGGCGAATGCAAATCAGGCTGCTCAATCTATTGATTTTGAACAGGAAGTAACTAATAAGAATATTTCTATTTTTGATAGCTTTTCGGAATATAGTTTAACAGCTGGGCAAGCTAAACTTGTAGACCAATTAGATCAATTTCTTTCTAATAAAGAAAAAAGTGTCTTTCAGTTAAAAGGTTATGCGGGTACAGGTAAGACCTTCATTACAAAAGGGCTTACTGAGTACTTTAAGTCAATCGGTCGTACATGTGTACTATCTGCGCCTACGGGCAAAGCAGCAAAGGTTATCTCAAATAAGACAGGATGCAGCGCCTACACAATCCATAAAACAATTTATTCTTTCAAAGACTTAGTTGAATATCGAGATGAATCTGGTGAAGACTCTGAGACTTATAAGCTCTATGCTCAGATCGCGGTAAATGAGTTGTCTGCTGATACGGTATTTATCATTGATGAATCTTCCATGATTTCTGATGTGTACAATGACAATGAGTTTTTCCGATGTGGGACTGGAAAATTATTGAGTGATTTATTGAAGTTCGTAAACTTAGATCACAATGATCACCGTAAGAAAGTTATTTTTATTGGGGACGATGCACAGTTACCACCAGTGGGAATGAGTTTTTCACCAGCACTCTCAGCAGATTACCTGAAACAGAAATTTGGGTTAGATACGGTAAGTTACGAGTTAACTGAAGTTGTCAGACAAAAAGCTGACAGCGGTGTAATGAAAAATTCAATTCAGTTACGTAATGCACTGAAAGCAGGTGTCTTTAACCAACTTAGTCTAGACACTACCTTTGCCGATGTTGAAGAAGTTGAGTACGCTGATTTACTACCTAAATATCTTGAGTCATGTCATGGGAAGATCAATGGTGAATCTATAGTCGTTGCTGGCTCAAATCGTGATGTGATGCAATACAACTGTCGAATTCGAGAGCACTTCTTCCCTGAGCAACCAGAAATTTCAAATGGCGACAAAGTAATAGCGGTCTCAAACAATGATCGCTATGGATTCTATATTTCTAACGGTGAGTTTGGCTTAGTTCGTCAGGTTCTTGGCCCAACTGAAATAAGAAAAGTAGTTCTAAACCCAAGAAGTAAAGATAAGAGAGTTGAAGTAGAGCTGAGCTTCCGAGAGGTGGATATTGGTTTTAAAGATCTCACAGGAACGTCTCGCTTCTTTAAGGCAAAGATTGTGGAGAATTTACTTTACTCAGAACAGCCACAGTTATCCTCTGATGAAAGTAAGGCTTTGTATATTGATTTTTGTATGCGGAATTCAAATCTACGTAGGAATAGCTTAGAGTTCAAAGAAACACTACGCGCAGATCCGTACTTTAATGCGCTTCGTGTCAAATTTGGGTATGCGATAACATGTCATAAAGCTCAAGGCAGCGAATGGAATCATGTTTTTGTTAAATGTAAAATGCATCAAAACACACTCAGTGCAGGATATTTCCGTTGGTTTTATACCGCAATTACTCGTACCGCTAAACAATTGTATTTATTAGAGCCGCCAAAAATAAAGCTTGGGGGCACTATACAGGAAGTAACACCTATTGGTGAGACGTTTATAGAAGAGCCTGAACCAATACCATTTGAAGGTAGCAATACTGATCACACTTCAGTATTTGAATTCTTAGATGACTCTACTTTTGGTATACCTCAGAGTGAAGCATTTTTAATGCAGCTATTAGGCTCAGTCCGTCACTCCTTAAAAGGTAGTGGTTGTGCTGTAGTTGATATTGATCATAAGCAATATCATGAGGCATATACTATCCAACGAGGAAGTGAATTTGCTCGGATCAATATTTGGTATAACGCAAAAGGAAAAGTGAGTCAGGTTAAGTCTATTGAAGTTAACCCTTTTAGTAGCGAGGTTGCAGATTTACTCGCACCATTAAAATTTGGCTTGGTGAATGATTCGAGCGAAGTACCTGAAGTTTTATTTTCGCAAGAATTTCAAAATCAGTTTCACCAGCGTCTGATGGAACTTGTGAGTTGTGCGGATATTACTTTGAATTCAGCAGAAGAGCAGCAATGGGCATTGAGGTATACGTTTAGCAAAGGGAATTCTGTTGCAGTTTTTGATATTAACTTTAACGGTAAGCAACGGTTTACGAAAATGTCTGTTTTACGAAATAAAAGTGTGGGTTCGGAGCTTGTTGGTGTGATTAATAAGATACTGACAGAGGGGCTAAGCGAATGATTACTAGTAAAGACGTTTTTGCTAAACGTAAATCAGGGCAGCTTGATGAAGCCTATAAAATGGCTGTAGAGCTTGTTAAGGTGAATGCTTCTGATGAGTGGAATTTTAAGGCACTAGCTTGGTGCTTAATTGATTTGTTGAAACGAGACTCTCAGTCCAATCAGCAACAAAATTTAGCTTATTATTCACAGCAACTTCAATCGATAGACGTTGCTGCAAATGATGAGATATTAACGACTCAGGTTCAATACGCACTATCGTTGTGTAACCCTAATGGGCAACTGATACAAAAGGCCAAATCTTTAAGCAAACAAGGGAGTCACCTTCAGGCTGCTAATATTTATAGGCAGCTTTGTAGCGCTGGTGCAGGCGATTTGAATGTACAAACCTCTTTAGGGTGGGAGTTATTTCGACTCTTACAGCATTCGCTGGCTCAAGAGCACATAAATGTATCTAGTTCAAAAAGGTTGTTAGCTGACTATCTCAAGCTCCAGTTAGTTGAAAAGCCTTCACTATTACATTCAAGCATACTACAACAAGCAGCTAAGTTAGCTGGTAATTCTAGTTTTAATCTCATCAGCTTTTCGAGATATTGGCAGTTAGACTCTCTCAGAGAGGAGGACTATGAACCTTATATCAACAATAACGGGGAGCAATATCCATCGTTAGCTGAAAAAGTAATACAGCAGGCAGCTAAGGAATCTGTTGCTTCTGATATTATTGAGAATCACCAATATATTCTCCCACATTTAGATAGTGCTATTGAACGTTTTCCTGAAAATATTTGGCTCAAACTCAATAAAGCGAAATTGCTCTTAAAATTAGGGCAAAGTAAAGAGGCTTTACGTTTTGCTACCGATGTTACCCGCTCTAAAGTCAGTGATTACTGGTCTTGGGCATTGCTTGGGGAAGTTAATGCAGGTCTTGATAAGTCAATTGAACTGAGTTGCTATTGCAAAGCTTTGCTTTGTTACACGGATGATAAATTTACAGCTAAAGTACGTATTAAAATGGCGCAAGCATTGGCTTCTCTGGGCGAATTTGCTGAAGCCAAACATGAAATAGAGAAAGTAATTACATCTAAAACCAAAGACGGACTGAAGGTTCCAGAAGACGCAGAGAAGCTTCAAGCTCAGGAGTGGTATAAAACCTTTACTGCTACAGAATCTAACAAGAAATACTATCAATTGAATGTATCAAAGGCAGAAGAGTTGCTATTTAGCGATTTGCCATTGGTGAAAGCTTGTGTTGGAGAAAAATTCACGATACCCGATAAGCCAAATAAACCAAAAAGAAAGTTGTATCTAGTACCGCAAGGCAAAAGTGAACCAATAGAAATTTCAGTTCCTGAAAACAAGTACAAATTTGGTGATGTTGGATCTGGATTAAGCATTAAAGGTGACTTTGATGCTAGTGGTAGATACCAAGTTTTTTTGATAGCTCAGCGTGATTATGATGCTAACTGGGATATCTTTACCGATCATATCGCGGTAGTTGACCATGTGAATCAGAAAAAAGAGATATTTCATTTCATCGTAAATAGGAAGGTTAGCTCAGTTGTTCACTTTTCGGATATCGATTTTAATGTAAAAGAAGGCAATTTTCTTGCTGTAAAAGTAGCTCAATTTAAAACTAAGCAGGGCGAGCGTTATAGAGTTTTATCAGTGAAACCAACAGATAAAGCACCTAGCTCACTCGTGTATAAAGACTTTAGTTGTAGTGTTAGAGCATCTAATGGAATGGGTTTTACTGATGATAATATTTTTATTGCTCCACCATTGATGGAACAGCATGGTGTTAACGATGGTGTGCTGGTCAAGGGTACAGCAGTGTTAAACTATAATAAAAAGAAAATGTCATGGGGTTGGAAGGCGCTAAAACTCAATAATGTAACAACTAATATATAATTTAGAAGAGTCAAAGCCGCGAAAAGTCGCGGCTTTGTTGTATCTAGAAGACGCTGTTATGTCGTATTCGAGTGGTGTGAATTTCCTGGTTGAAATTCGACTTATCATCTAAATCTTTTTCTAATATTGTCCCTCGTTTGTAAAGAACAATCAGGGTATCTCGGTCGTGCTCTACATCTAGTAAACTACAAATTTCCTCCAGATCATCCGAATCTAAAGAGCGCTTGAAAGCATCCATCTGACCTGAGAGATTATAAGTACTGAAGATACTTGCCATTACCTTTTTATCCTCAGTTTTTTCTCCGCCGCCAGGGTTCACAACTTGATTAAATGATACTTCCTCTTCTTGATTTAACTGAGAAGTGAAGGCTAGTGTTCTTGCCTTTGCACAACTTTGAGTCCCGTCATCATAAGTTGCGCCATTCACCCATTGTGCTTTGATCCAATTCTGATGCTCACCACGAAGGGCGCGGTTTTTCTTTCTATATGGTCCATCGTCACCTATCAACTCTTGACGAATTAAGCTAATAGCCTCTAAAAGCTCTGGGTCAGTTGTAAACATGGAGAAGTCGAAGTCAGGGTCTCGAAGTTTACCTGGAACAGCAATATAACCTTTGGTTGAGTATGATTTACTGTCAATAAGCTTCTTTATTACTCTAGTTTCAGAAACTGGAGCTATTGTTGTGCCACGGTCAAACCCTCTTACCTCATAGCGTGAACAAATTTGCTCGAACAATTGATGAAGACCACTAAGCTCATGACTGTTGTGATTGGATTCTAAGTGATCAAGTAGCTCACCATAGGCTCTCACCGCATCTAGGTTAGTATAGTGTTTTGCTGTTGTATTCTGATGATAACCACAAGCTCGACCAATATTAGCTTGTACAACTGCTGCAATATTGGCAATTGTGCTATCCCAAGAGTTTATCAGCGTTTCTTTCATCTCTTGACCAAAGTTAACACCAGCTCTAAAACCTGCCACAGTGATTGCTATTAGCTTTTCATCGAATAATGCAGCGGTTTCGTATTCACGTTTAAAGTCATTGATAGAAGAAAGCTCGTGATCTTCGAGGCCAACAAGTTTTTGACCAATGATATGGATTTGATGTGGTTCAATACCGTTAGAGAGCAAAACGTCCCTTGCAACTTTTGCCTGACTGCTAGGTACTCGAATTAGTGACCATCCTGAACCTTCATGTTCTTTGATCTGACGGATAAAACGATTTCGAAGTAAAGAGGTATCACAGAAGTCTCGCGAATTTTCATCCAATTTAATGATTTGGTTGTTGCGATGCATCTGCCTAATGCCATGGTACTCATCACTTGTTTTATGGAAGACCAAGGAAGTATCGAAGTTATGGCGGAGTATTGAATCAGCACCTGCGGCATAGAGCGCACTAAATGGCGTAGCTGAAACAAAGGCGACATTACAGGCTTGGTTGTTGTGTTCAAGGTAATTGAAGATCTTGTCATATCGAACGCTATCACTACTCGAGCCATAGTGACACTCATCAATAATGATTAGCTTAGGGGCTTGAAACTTGAAATGTGTTTTTAGTGCTGTTTCAAAATTTGTAAAGTTACTGACAACAACGTTCTTACTAGCTGCAAGATCTTGCTTTGCTTGTTCCTGAAGTGCAGTGTCAGCCATGGTCACTAGGTATAAAGTGTCCTTCAGACATTTTCTGTCTACTATGGCTTCGTCCGAAAGTGATAGTCTTTGTAAGCAGGATAGGGCGAGAGCAATGCCAGATTTACCTGATTGCATTTCCGCAGCAATGACTACAGCTCTAGAACCTGCTTCAAACTGCTTGAATGCTTGTTGTGCCGCTTCACGTTGGTGCGAGAACGTATTGCTTGAGATTGTATACTCAGCAAGTTTGCGGTGTTTATTAGAATTATTCATGACTATTACCGAGAAGTGGGGCTATGTGAAAAGCCCCATTCGAGCTTTAATTATACATTGATTCAGTTTTATCTGAAAAATGAGACTCATCACTTAGGTCTCCCGTTTTTTCAGGTAACTCGTTATGCTGCTTTTTCGCAATGGAACGATCAATATCGTACTCTCCGCGCTTGTAGAGAACAAACATAGTATCATCTCGCTCAATGCCAAAGTAATCACACATATCATGAACATCTTCTAACGTCATGATCTTCTTATCAACTTGGCGGCGAGAAATGTTGTACACACTGAATATGGTTGCAGTGATCAGTTTGTTTTCCGATAGTTCACCTGAACCAGGAGCGACAACACGGTTAAACTCAAGATATTCATCGTTGTCGATCATTGTTGTGTAGAGCTTAGCTTTCTCTTCTTGAGTCCCGTCTGCATGAGCTTTCTCTGGGTTGTTGTAACTATCGCCGTTGACCCATTGTGCTTTTATCCAGTTTTTCTTTTTGCCACGCATAGCTCGGTTGCCTTTGACGCTTGGCGCTCCTTTAGCAGTAAATTCGTTGCGAATTATCTCGATTGCTTGAAGAAGGTGTTTATCTCTGGTGAACTGACTAAAGTCTGCTTCGTCTTCTAATAATTTTGCGGGTACAGCGATATAACTATCTGTTCGGTAGGTCTCAACGTCACCGATAGGGCGTCTACGTTTGTATTTGATGGTTAAGCCAACATCTAATCCATTAACTTGATATTCTTGACAAACATCCTCAAAGAATTCTCTTAGTCCGTCAAAATCTGATGCCGCTTCCTCAGAGCAAGTTTTTTCTAAGTGATCCAAGATAGAGGCATAGGCTTCTGTTGCATTAAGGTTGGTAAAGTGCAGTGATGAATTATTGCCGTGATAACCACATGCACGACCTATGTTGGCTTGTACTACTGCTGCAACGCTAGCAACAGTGCTATCCCAAGTAGAGATGAGGTTGTTCTTCATCATGGCACCGAAGTTGATGCCAGCTCTTGCTCCAGCAACGGTAATTGCAATTAATTTATCCTCAAATATTTGGGCGTCATCAAACTCACGTTTAAAACGTTCTATGCTGCAATGTTCATCTTCGGGAACGCCAGTAAGTGAGTTACCAAGGATATAAACAGAACTTTCATCGATCCCTTGGCTAATTAGAAATTCTTTCGCGTCCATGGCAAAACCAGCAGGCACACGTACTAGTGACCAGCCCATGCCTTCATGAGAATTGAATTGCTCAATAAACTCATTGCGTTCTGGTGAATCAACGAGGAAGTTTTTAGTATCTTGCCCAAGCCCTTTCACCTTACTGCTCTTAAGCATTTCACGAACACCGTAGTATTCATCGCTTGTTTTGTGAAATACTAATCGGGTATTGAAATCACGTCTTAAAATAGAGTCTTTAAGAGCATTCTGGGCTGCTTGCTTTGCTTCAATAATTAATGCTTGATTGTCTTCGTCTTCAGCTTCTTGTTGAAGTTCTATTGCTTCTTGATACTCAGTTTCAGCGCCATATAAAGCACCAAAAGGCGTTGCTGAAATAAATACCACTTTGCAGCTATCATTTTCTTTCTCAAGGTAATCGAAGACTTTACTGTATCTAACAGCAGATACATTCGAACCGTAGTGGCATTCATCAATAATGATCAGTTTCGGAGGGTTGCCTTTAAATTCATTTTCTAGTGCTTTTTCAAAGTTAACGAAATTACTGACAACAACGTTTTTTGCCAGTTTAAGATCATCTTCAGCCTGCTCTTTTAAGGCTGTATCTGGCATGGTGACAAGGTATAGGGTGTCTTTAAGCTGTTTACGGTCACAAATATCAAGGTCATTCAAACTTAAACGCTGCAAACAACATAAAGCAAGGGCAATACCTGACTTTCCAGCCTGCATCTCTGCTGCTGTAACAACTGCTCGAACCTCACCTTTTAGTGCGTTAAATGTTTTAGTTGCTGCATTAACTTGATGAGAGTGAAGGGCGTCACTACCAAGTACGGTATGAACCATATCGCGAAGTTTTAGTGCTTTAGTTGTCAATTTGTCCTACCTAATCAACGAAAAAGAATGTTGTATATTATACCGTAATTAATCTTTTTAGTACTGACCTAAAAATAATCACATTAACTAATTGTTTTGGATTATAAATCAACACCCCGTCATATTATGTGATATCCCCGACCGAGGATAAAGTAGATATTATACCTTGTCGGGGATAAAGTGATGGTCAAAAACGAATTACAAAAAATGGATGCAGCCAAAACCACATCCATTTTATTAATTACATAGAGTAAAGAGGCGAATTAACGTCTAGCTCTTACCCCAAATAACGCTTCTCTAAGTGTGCTTTAAAGAAACTTGCATTTAGCACATCCCCCGTTGCTTGCTTCACTAAATCATCGGTTGAGAATAGTGATGCCTTGGTCCAGATATTATCTGATAACCAAGTGAAAATAGGGCTTAAATCACCGCTTAGTGTGGCTTTCTCTACATCTACGGTTTGTTTCATTGCAGCCATAAACTGTGCTGCGTACATTGCACCTAATGTGTAGCTTGGGAAGTAACCAAAGCTGCCGTCTGTCCAGTGAATATCTTGCATACAGCCGTTTTTGTAATTGCCTTTGGTGGTTAAACCTAGGTATTGCTGAATTTTTGCATCCCACAGTTCAGGGATATCTTTATAGCTGATGTTACCGTTCATTAAATCACGCTCGATTTCATAACGTAAAATAACGTGAGCAGGGTATGTCGCTTCATCGGCATCAACACGGATAAAATCAGGTTTTACACGAGTGTAGATTTTTTGCAGGTTATCTGTTTCAAAGATCTTTTGATCCGCATTCACAAAGTTCTTTTGCACTAATGGTGATAGTTGAGAAATAAACTCAGCACTTCGGCTTAACTGCATTTCAAAAAATAGACTTTGAGATTCGTGAATTCCCATTGAGCGTGCTTCACCAACGGCAAGGCCAGCAAATTCTTTTGGTAAACCTTGTTCGTAACGAGCGTGTCCTGTCTCGTGAACAGTTCCCATCAAAGATTGCACAAAATCGTTTTCATCGTAACGTGTGGTAATACGAACATCCGTTGGTACACCGCCACAGAAAGGGTGCATACTGACATCAAGACGACCATGGTTAAAATCAAAGTTTAAAAACTTCATTACATCCAAACTCAACTGACGTTGTTGCTCGGTTGGGTAATGACCTTGTGGCAAATAGATAGACTCTGTCGCTTGTTTCTCTTGGATATTTTGGATGAGCGCTGGTAGCCATGATTTTACGTCATTAAATACCACATCCAGTTTTGCTGTGGTGGTTCCCGGCTCGTATAAATCAAGCATGGCATCATAAGGGGTTAGGCCTGTGATCTCAGCGCGAATCTGTGCCTCTTCTTGAGATAGGGCAACGACTTCTGCAAAGTTTTTACTAAAGCCATCCCAGTCGTTTTCACTGCGTTGTGAGCGCCAAGCGTGTTCACATTTCGAGCCTGCTAACGATTGTGCTTCTACTAGCGTTTCAGGTAGGGCTGTGGTTTGTTGCCATTTTGACTTCATTTCACGTAGGCTTGCTTGCTCGTTATCAGACAGAGATTCTGATTCTGCTTTATCAAACCATTCTGCTAGTTGTGGTTCTGTACCCAGTTTATGAAGATGTACAGAAAGTTCGGCCATGGCTTCCGAACGAGCGTCGTTACCGCCTGATGGCATTACAGCGGCTTGATCCCAACCGCAAATAGCAGATAAGTGTTCAAAACGAGATATTTTTAAACTGTGAGCAACAAGTTTCTGATAATGACTCATGAGGCTAGTTCCTTGTAAGGTTTTTTAGTTAAGGCTCATGATATCGCGATTTTCTTAAGATGGGGAAGTGAGTTATTCAGTGATTTTTAAAATATCAAAAAATGACCCCGAGAGTTCGAGGCCAAATGAGAGAGAAGCTAATTCGAAAAGGATGAGAAAATGTATTAGCTAATTTTTACGGGCCAACCGTAAGATGTATATTCTTCTGCTAATTTGGTCGCAATATCCAAAGAGACGGTTGCAGAAATCCACCTTCCAATCCCCATGATTTGATATTCAAATTTTACATGATTCATTGCTGTTTACCCCGTGATATGAATGCCTGTACTTTAACCGTATATCGAACAAATAACTTTCCGATAAAGGTCAAAAAGATCCATATATGGCCTATTTTATATAAATATGATGAATCTATGAAGGGCGCGATAATTAATAGAGTTAAAGCACTAATGGTTTTTTACTTGTTGATAATTTATTCAGTAAGATCTCGTAAAAGTCTTTTACTTATTTTGGCGTTTAATTGAATTGCACTCTTATTTTAGCTTCCGTATGCTGATTAACAGAAATAATTGATTAATTTGTTAATAGAAGAACCACGGAAGGGGCTCGTAACTAAAATAATATGTGGTGTTAAATGTCTTCTTCATTAAAATTTATTAGCTTTAAGTTTATAAACTTTTTCTTTTTGCTTGTGCTTGTTTCATTGCCTGTTCTGGTTATTCGTTATGATGTATTAGTGTTACAAAATACTATCTCAGAACAATAGGCAACCGAGTATGTGGAGCAACTTTTATTACTTGCGAGTGTTTTATCTTTTGCTTATATCGGTTGGGATAATGCGGCATATCGTCGTGCGAGTTTTTTAATTGCAGCTTTCTTTTCTTGCATGTTAATCCGTGAGTTTGACGCTTTTTTTGATCATCTTGTTTATCACGGATTCTGGGCAGTTCCTGCGATTATTGTTGCTCTGATTGCTATTGGTTATGCATTAACGGATCGTAACAATGTGTTATTGGGATTATCTAAGATGATGAAGCAATCTCACTTTCCTGTATTGTGTTTAGGATTAGCTATTTTGCTCGTATTCTCACGCCTGTTTGGAATGGGAGATATGTGGCAGCAAGTGATGGGCGATGGTTATGAACTGCTTGGATATACGGTTATCTTTTACGCTTCAATTAATTATGTGTTCTCTTATATCCGAATTCCTAAGCGTCAGAGGGCAACCAAATTAACCATGCTTAATTGTTAATATTGTATTGCTGTTTATTCTTCAATATATTGATGGAAAGAAGCGACATTTGAAGATTCGCTCAAATTAAAAATGGATATTTTATGATAATGGATTTTTGGGCGTTTTTTATTGCCATATTGCTGCTTACAATGACACCTGGTTTGGATACGGCGTTGGTGATTCGTAATACAACGCGTGGTGGTTGGAAAGATGGCATAACTTGCAGTCTTGGTATTTGTTGTGGGCTGTTTGTTCATGCAACCATGTCAGCGGTTGGTTTGTCTGTGGTGTTGGTGAGCTCGGCTGAGTTGTTTACCGTAGTGAAAACCATTGGTGCGATTTATCTTATCTGGCTTGGTGTGCAATCCATAAGAAGTACTTTTAGTCACTCACAATCCATAGGCATGAGCAGTAATAAAAGCCTTGAAGCACCGTCATTAAAAGTGTCGTTTAAAGAAGGTTTTTTATCTAATATCTTAAACCCAAAAACCGCAGTATTTTATTTGGCGTTATTACCGCAATTTATTAACCCTGAGTACAGCGCGTTTGCTCAATCATTATTGATGGCGAGCATTCATTTTGTCATTGCGATGATATGGCAGGGAGGCGTTGCTTTGTTGGTGGAAAAAGCCAAGCAATTGATGTCGAGCTCTGTGGTTAAAAATAGAATTGAAAGGGTGACAGGGGCGGTACTTGTGATGCTTGGTGTGAACTTACTTGTTTCTAAATAATTGTTTAAAATGCCAAGCTTGATATAAAATATGAATGAAACCGTGCCATGCCTATTATTGAATACGCATGGCACTTTTTGTTTAGCTGTCTTTTGATCTTACTGAGTCAATCACGCTACCAATTTTCTCGGTGATTGGATTTGGCTTCTTTGGTTTTTTATCTTTCTTCGCAAAGTGAACGTGCACATCTTGCTGTGCGAATGGAATCGAAATGCCTTCTTTATCAAAACGCAGTTTTACTTCACGAGTAATGTCCCAATACACATCCCAATAGTCATCGGTTTTTACCCAAGGACGAACAATGAAATCAACTGAAGAGGCACCTAGTGTGTGGACTCTGATGTTTGGTTCTGGTTTTTTCAGTGCAGCAGGGTGTGCGTCTACAATCTCAGCTAAGATTTTCTCTGCGTGCTCTATGCTGTCTTCGTATCCTATCCCAAATACCATGCCCACACGTCTCACTCTCTCGTGGGTGACGTTTTTGATTACATCCCCCCAAATCATACTGTTAGGTAGAATAATGATTTGGTTATCAAAGGTTTTGATGGTGGTGTTTACTAGGCTCATGTGGCTTACTTTGCCTGATACGCTACCTGCTTCTACTAAATCACCGACATCGAATGGGCGATAGATAAGTAGCATCATGCCCGATGCGAAGTTAGATAACGTATCTTGTAATGCGAAACCAATAATAATACCGGCAACACCGAAACCTGTTAATACAGGTGCCAGATCTAATCCGATTTTTGAAAAGGCGATTAGGATACCAATAAAGTAAATGAGCTTGCTCGACATGGATACAAAGAAGTCTTGCATCAATTTACTCATGCGTAAATGAGGCTGAACAACTGCTTTTAATACCACGCGGCTTGTTAAACGGGCAATTAAGCGGGTAGCAAATAAGATCAGAATAAAGACTAAGAATTTTAATAGCTGATCCGGAGCGTGTTTAAGTAGCCAGTTACTACCTGAAGATATCCAATTACTTAAGATAGCGGCAATAACAGGGAACTTAAGAATATCTTCTGTTAGGTTACCCGTTGTTGAGAAGAGCTGACGCTTATAGTCGGTGGTATTGATGTCCAACTGATCGGCAATACTGATCAGTTTTTCTAACCCTGATGTAGAGTTAAATACTTTACGCTCAAAGAACAGGTGATCTAGGGTTAATGATGATTTTTCTGATTCCGAAGAGTGTTGAAGTTGGTCGGATAAACGTTGTTCACGACTAGCATCAAAGCTTAATGAAGCAGAAAGAAATTTGATTTTTTGATCAATGAGTAATTTGAACGCATCGATTTGAGCTTCGTTAGATTCACCAAGATCTGCGAGCCATTGATAATTTTCAAGCTGGTCGCTAAGGGATAGGTAATAGTAGTCTCGGGTTTCTTTTAATGTGTTTTGAAGCGCTAGCTTATGTTCAATGTCAGCTTTATCAAGTTGTGCTTGTTTTGATTTTAGTTCTTTATCCAAATAGGCAAAAGATCGCTCTGCATAACCAATTTGATTGTTCACTTCTGAGATTAAAAGGTCTTTTGTTGTTTTGTCATGTTCTTGAATTAGCGTTGATAAAACAGATCGCAGTTCATTGTTTTTTTCGACTTGTTGAACTCGAATAATAGCCAATTCACTGCCGCTGAATGAGTTTGACTCTGTTTTTAGTCGTGCAATTTCAGCATTAATTTTCTCTAAATGACTTAAGTCTTGTGCTTCGCTAGCAAAGGAAAGTGAACTAAAGAAGAGTAAGATCCAAATAAAATGTCGCATAGAGCCTCGATAACTGTGAATTAAGCTAGGTCTATTGTAGTGAAATTTTATCAAGAGTGGCAGGATAACTTTTTAACTGGTAGTCACAAAAATGAAAAAGCAGCCGAGAAAGCTGCTTTTAAATTGGGTCTATCATTTATGTAGCTCTTTATATTCGTTAATAAGTCCTTTGCAAAAGGAGATAAAAAAGCCTATGACTAAAACTAAAAGTACTGAGCCAAATATAAGAGTTAATATGTCCATATATCACCTCACTTAATGTATAAGGTAATAATAGCAGAATAAATAATATATTTGTGAGATTTGGTTTACATAAATGTTTCAAATTGTCTCTGAAAATTAACAGAGACAATTCATTGGTACGCTATATTCTATTAAAAACTTGTTCGTTTTCAGTCTCTTTTTGCTTACTGAAGAATAGGTGGGTTTCTTCAATAATAATATGACGAAGAGCGATTAAACCAATCAAGTTCGGAATAGCCATTAAGCCGTTAACAATATCAGCAATAACCCAAATAGTATCTAAATGCATGTAAGCACCAGAAGCCACTAAGCTAATAAAGATTATTTTGTATGGTAAAACACCTTTGCGACCAAATAAGTAAGTCACACAACGTTCACCGTAGTAGTTCCAGCCTAAAATAGTGGTGAAAGCGAAGAACATTAAACCGATAGATACAAGGTATGGACCAATTTGCTCAGAGCCTAGGCCAATAGCAAATGCTTGAGTTGTCATTAAGGCACCCGCTGCTTCACCTTGCCATACACCAGTAACCACTAAAGTTAATCCTGTCATAGTACAAATGATCACAGTATCAAAGAAGGTACCTGTCATTGATACAAGGCCTTGTTTTACACAAGAGTCAGTTTTGGCGGCTGCCGCTGCCATTGGGGCGCTACCAAGACCTGATTCATTTGAGAATACACCACGAGCCACACCTGATTGGATAGCTAGCATGATCGATGCACCAACAAAACCACCGGTTGCAGCAGTGCCTGTAAACGCAGACGTAATCACTAATTGAAATGCAGCGGGTAAAGCTTCGGCTTGCATAATTAAAACAGAAGCACACGATACAACGTAAACTACTGCCATTGTTGGAACGACTTTTTCAGCGACTTTAGCGATAGATTGAATACCACCAAGTGTTACAACCGCAACAAGGACTGTAAGGATACCGCCCGTTAACCATGCTGGTGCATTCATTGTTAGCTGTGCTGAGTCAACAATAGCGTTAATTTGTGGGAATGTACCAATACCAAAGCAAGCAACACCTAAAGCAAATAGAGCAAACAGTTTTGCTAACCATTTATTACCCATACCGTATTCAAGGTAATACATTGGGCCGCCAACCATTTCGCCTTTGCTGTCTGTTTTACGGTATTTAACCGCAAGTAAACATTCGGCATATTTTGTTGCCATTCCAAATACAGCAGCAAGCCACATCCAGAAAAGGGCACCAGGACCACCCAGTTTGATGGCGGTTGCTACACCTACGATGTTACCTGTACCAATGGTTGCTGATAGGGCTGTACATAACGCCGCAAAGCTTGAAACGTCACCTTTACCTGTACTTTGGTTTTCTTCTCGTGAAAAAACCATTTTAAGTGCAGTTGGTAAGTGGCGAAGTTGGAAAATACGTAAACGAAACGTAAAGTAGATACCCGTACCAACCAATAAAATCAAAAGAGGTGGACCCCAAATGAAGTTATCTATAGTAACAAGCGTGTTGTGAAAAGTGTTCATGGTTTCCCCTTAATAAAACATATAGAAAGGAGAAGAGAGAGTGGTGTACCAAAGTCAAAAGATCGACAAATAGTATAGAGCCGAGATTAATCGGATCACTTTCTCCTCTGTCCTTTTGCCTGAGAGTTTCACCGTTATCATTTTTCAGATAAGGGCTTGCTCCTTCGGCGGCCGATTTAACGGCTCTCTCCAGAGATTCCTCCAACTACAGTCCTCACCTTATTCACTTAAAAAATGAACTCGGCACCTGAAAGATTTACTTCTTCGGCGGGCGTAACCTTGACGGTTTTTGCCACTCTCCTGCAGTCTTCATCGGATCAACAAATTGTGTGCTGTATAACAGCAAGACGCTATGTTAGCTAAGTCACATTTTATTGTCATGCATTTTATTTGAAAAATTCAAAAATATTATAAGAAACCGATTTCTTTGTTCAAAATAACGACTAAAACTCAAGTATTTAGAAAGCAAAAATGTGCTAAAGTATAAGAAAAGTGAGGTGTACTATGCTAAGAATTGCGGTCATCATTTTATTATTCGTATTTGCTGCTGTGCTGTTCAAGTTCAGATCAAATGAGAAGGTTCAAAAATCGGTTATTTATACCTCTGTTGTAGGGCTTGTCATTTATGTGGCATATGTCATGATTTCAGAGCTAATTCGATAAGTTGTCTTATTTTTAACAAAGAGTATAGGGAATAACACTATACTCAATAAAATCTATTTGCTTGGGGTTATCACGTGAGTGTAGAAAATCAAACAAGAACATCTGATGAGCACGATGAAGATGTCATTATTATTGAAGAGAAATCAAAAGCGAGCCATTGGGTAGCAGGGGTAACCTTGATTATCGGTGCGGTTGCTGGTGGTTTAATTGGCTCTAGTATTTCAGAAAATAAATGGACAGAAGCCTACACTCAATTAGAAACTCAAACTAAGCAATATCAAACTCAATTAACTCAAGCACAAGAGAAGAGTGCTGAGGTTGATGTTCTTGTTGAAAAAGAAAAACAGCAAGCATTAGAAGTTCAAAAGCAAACGCTTGATGAAGAAAAAGCACAAGCGATTGTTGAAGAATCGAAAAAACACGCGACATTAACAAAAGAAGTGGGTGCATTGAAGTCTCAAAAAGCCTCACTAGAAATGCAAGTTGAAGAGCAGAATAAGCAAATTGATAAATTAACTAACCAAGTTGATTTACAAGTGACGATGTTGACGCGCGCAAAGCAGTTGTTCCAACGTCAACTTCAATTGAAAGAAGAAGCAAGTGCTCTTGAAGTTAAGATTGAAGTAACCACATCAAATGAAAAGCGCTTAGCGAAAGAGTGTGAAGTGTACCTTGAAGGTAAAAGTTGGGATGTGAAGTCTGATGTTTGCCAACGTCAAGAAGCAGCGAAAAAACTCATCACTCAATATAACGATGAATTACAATTGCTACAGATGGATATCAAAGAAATTGATAGCATTAGTGAAAGCATAGGCATGTAATCGTTATTACTTCCACTGTTTGAAGAAAACCACAATTAGTTTGTGGTTTTTTTTATTTTTAGGAAATAATGATTTAATTTTTAGTATTCAACACCATTACGCTATTTTTATCTAAAATGGTAAAGAGTAGAAAGATAATGGTAGGAGAGATATGTGAGTAATCAAACGGCTAAATTTGTTCATGGATCGACCATGAGACACATTTTAGTAATGTCGGGAGCATCTTCTATTGGTTTAATGGCACTGTTTGTCGTTGACTTATTAGATATGTTTTTTATTAGTTTATTAGGACAAGTTGAGTTAGCCGCTGCTATTGGTTTTGCTGGAACGATAATATTCTTTTCAACCTCAGTTTCTATCGGTTCTTCTATTGCCATGGGGGCTTTGGTATCTAAAGCGCTAGGGGCAAAAGAGAACGAAAAAGCACAACAATTAGCGAGTAGTACACTGGCGATCGCCTTTATTGTGAATACCGTTGTAACGATTGTTATGTTCTGCTTTATTCCTGAATTGCTTTCAATGATAGGAGCAAAAGGGTTTGTTGCTGAGCGTGCTCAAGCATATCTTTCAATTTTATTACCAAGTACCCCAATTATTGCCATTGCTATGGCCGCGGGTGCAGGTCTTCGTGCTGTAGGTGATGCTAAACGTTCAATGTTAGCCACATTATACGGTGGTATTGTGAATGCCATTTTAGATCCAATTTTCATTTTTGGTTTTGGACTTAATGTTGAAGGGGCGGCGATTGCATCGGTAATCTCTCGAATTACCGTATTGGTTTTCTCTTTATACCCATTAGTGAAAACGCACAATTTAGTGAAATGGCCTGAATGGTCGATCATAAAAGATCATACACCTGCCATTATTACTATTGCGGCTCCGGCTATTATTACGAATACGGCAACACCGATTGGTAATGCGATTGTGACATCAACCCTTGCGCCGTTTGGTGAAGATTTTGTTGCTGGCTTTGCGGTAATTGGACGATTAATTCCTGTTACGTTTGCGGTGATTTTTGCGTTGTCTGGAGCGGTTGGTCCAATCATTGGACAGAACTTTGGGGCAAAACGCATTGATAGAGTAAAAGACACGCTGCGTAATTCGCTGTTCTTTACTGCGATTTATTGTATTGCGGTCTCACTGATCTTGTTTTTACTGCAAGATTACATTGTTAAAGCCTTTAACTTAGTTGGTGATGCGTCGCTGATTATGATGACATTCTGTAGTTTTGTGGCTATCACCTTTATCTTTAATGGCGCAATGTTTGTGGCAAACACGTCATTTAATAACTTGGGTAAACCTTTATATTCAACGGCACTTAACCTAAGTAAAGCAACCATTGGTACTTTGCCTTTTGTGTACTTCGGTGCGCAGTGGTATGGCGGTTTGGGTGTGTTATATGGTCAAGCCGTAGGTAATGTGGTGTTCGGTATTATCAGTTTAATCGTGTTAAGAATGCACGTGATCAGTATGGTGAGAGAGCATTGTGAAACCGTATGCACAGAAGATACATTAGCAGATATTAGTGTCACCATGACGCCGTTTTGTAATAACGATGCCGTCATCATGCAAAGTGGTGCAGAAACCGACGAAGAGTTGGAAGTTTCTGTGGCTTCAAAATAAAAGAATGGCGGAGTGTAGATACTCCGCCATTTTTATTTAATGCTATTTATAACGGTTATTTACGTAGTTTTCTGCGCAAGAAACCAAAGCCTAATAAAGAAGCTAACGCAAAGAAGTTAAATGATGCGCCTTTCTCATAATCAAGTGTGATCACAATTGGGTCATGATCAGATGCTGAATACATGTCATTGTATTTCACCATGTCTCCCGTGTATTTTGGACTGTATTCAAATAAGTTACTTTCAGCAGCGTTAATGTGCCAATCTTCGATTTCTGCAACACGTTTTGCTAGAGACTTATTCGCTAAAGCGTGGTCAAGGTTCCCTAATTCACCTGAGTAAGTGTAAGAGAAAGTATCCGTTCCATGCAGTAAGGTATTTAAGTTAATGTAACCGTAACCTTGAGAGATCTGACCGCCTGTTGTTTCATAAGGCAGGGGTTTACCATCTTTATCTGTGCCTAATGTGGTGTAAGAAGCGGTAAAGATGTCACGGTTATATTTCTCTTGGCTGTAATCCGTAAGGGTTAATAGTGGATCTTCCATGCCATAAGCATTCATATCGCCAAGAATTAACACATCGCCTTTTACGCTTTCTAGCTCATCACCAATGGCTTTTGCTGCTGATACTCTAAAGCGGTTACAGTTACCTTGTAGATCTGATGGATCTTTATCTTCTTCAAAGTTTTGCCATTGCTCAATACACTCAGAGCCTTTTGATTTTAAGTGATTAACAACAACGGTTAATGGCTCTTTAGCGTCTTTCACCATGAATTTTTGAACTAGGCTATGACGTTGGTATTTGTCATAAGCTGGGTTAAATTCAATGGTCCCGTTGTTGTCACGAGTAATGGTATTTTCAGCAATGTGTTGTTCTGGTGTTTTAATTACACGTGCTTTGCCTTTGAGTTTGACTTCACTAGGGCGGTAAAGAAGGGCAACCATAATGGCATCAGAGCCTAGGTATTCCCCTTGGTATTTGTCTTTGTTTTTTATCTCTACGTATTTGTAGTGATCTTCTTCGTCTTCAAATTGAGCATTTAATGCAGTGGTTAGATCGTTAATGGCACTGTTTTCGCCAAAACCGTTATTTTCAACTTCCATTAAACCAATAATGTCAGCATCAATAGCCACTAATGCCGAGAGGATTTTAGCCTGTTGAATCGCAAAGTCATCAGCACTTGTTGCACCACGGTTTTGACCTGTTGGGTTGGCATCGCCACCAGCAGCAACGGATGTGAAGTAGTTTAATACGTTAAAACTAGTAATGGTGAGATCAGCATCGTCAACATTCGGTTCGTCAGTACGCTCTACATTAAATAAGGCTTCACCATCTTCATCGAAAGCTTGAGTGATGATATTTTCTTGTGAAATGGTATTGGTGGTAACAAGGCGGTATTGGCCGTAAGAGTAGGCGATAACCCCTTCTAAACCTTCAATGCGAGCACCAAGACGTAAGTATGAATCTGCGCTACCATCTTGATTGGAATCGGTCGCAAAATCAGGGAAATAAGGCACTTCTCCATTAGGTGCTTTATTATCAGACTCTATGGTGATTTGGCGTTTTGCATTCTCTTCAGCAAGTTGAATGGCTTCAGGGCTTTCTGCAGCAAAGAGCTGTGTAGGTTTGAATAGTGGTTCACCATGAGAAAGTACCATGTTGTTGCGTTTACTTGCGTAGTCAAAGCTGAAATTACGTGTGATACGTAAATCTGAGTGCGAAGTGAGTTTAACCTGCATCCCTTCATGACGCTCAAGGGCTTGCGCAAGCGTTTCGTTTTCATTAATGGTTAGCTCAGTAACGGATACAGGGGCTTGGTGGCCTTGAACTAAGAAGTTATTGGTATCAGGTTTTAATTGCGTTTGACCGTAATATTCTTGAACTTTAGCTTTTACACACACTAATGCGCCGGGTTGAATTTCTAACGATGGCGCACTTCCTGTGCTAACAAATATGCCTTCTGAGCTGTTAGGAGCAAAATCATCGTTGAGACCTTGTAAATAAAATCCTTTTAGTAAGCTTTCGCCACGAGCGGTAACAACACCTTGAACAAAATACTCATCATCTGAAATAAAGCCGCTAGAGATAAGAGGGGATTTGTCTCCGGTTCCTTGAATTTGGTTTATTTCTGTAAATACGGGTGTTGCACCTGATTCTGTTTGACATGCAAATGCCGGAGGTGGTGTGACGCCTTCTTGATATGCCCCTAATCCGTCAATGTTGTCTTTTGGTTTTTCAATCCACATGTTGGCATCAAACGTTGTGCTTGGGGTTAAATCAGCACGAACAAAACTCTTATCTTTCCCCCAATCTACATCGCCATCAATGCCTATGCGATCATGCTCTACACCATCTTTAAATAGCATGTAAGTTTCATCACCGTTGTGATTTACAATGCTTTCAATGCTGTCGGTAACGGCTTTGATAGGGTCGGATGATCGGCCATTAGAGATGACATAAACACTTTTGGCATCAAGAGTAATAGACGATAAATCTAAATCGTTTTTCCATTCATTGAGGCCGTTGTATTTAGATTTAAGTACATAACCTGAAAGGGAAACTGGACTATCAGAGGTGTTACTGATCTCCAATGATTTGTTGTAACTTCCACCTTCCACGTATTGAGAGATGATGATGTCAGCAGAAGCGTTGCCAGATAGCGCCAAGCCAATCGCCATAGCAAGAGAGGTTTTTATTTGTGTTGTTTTCATTTCACTACTTTCCATAGTTGAGTTATATGAATTATTTATAGATATTAGAATTATCTATAAATAAACATCTCATATTGATGTGTCACAAACATTACTTTTGCATTAAGAGTGAGATATTGATCTTTTTGGTAAGTCGCAAATCTGGCAGAGCTCAATGAAATAACAATTATGGTAATAGTGGATATTTAAACAGTGAAAGTGATAGTTCTCGCATTTCATTGTTTCTGGAGATGGATCGAAATAGAGTGATGTTTGTTCAATTTTTTCGTTAGTTGTTCACGAGCTTATGTAATCATGAAATAAAGGAATAGTGATAATAGGTCAGGATGATGAAAATAAAGCTACTTGCAGCCTTGGTTGCGCTTGGGTTAACCCCACTCCCCACATATTCACATGATGAACCAAATACTGCATCAATAGATGTAGTTCTTGCTACTCAATACGAAAAAGGAATGGATATTGAAGGGTATTGGGCAAGTGAGAAGTTAGATGGTATTCGAGCATTATGGACAGGGGAAAAGTTAATAACACGAACAGGCCACACGATATATGCACCAGATTGGTTTACTGATCCATTACCCGATCATAAGATTGATGGAGAGTTATGGGCTGGAAGAGGAGGTTTTCAGCAAGTTGCAAAGACAGTGTTAGACAGTCAACCAGATGACGAGCTATGGAAAAAAATTCGCTTCATGGCATTCGATTTACCTAGCTCTGCCGGTATGTTTCCTAAACGATATTATGAGCTATCAACCATAGTTAAAAAGCTCGATCACCCGCACTTAAAATTGGTTGAACATTATCCTATCAGTAATGAAGACTCTCTATTAGAAGCATTAGATGATATCTCTGCACGTAATGGTGAAGGGGTGATGCTAAGAAAGGTCAGCGAAGTTTATAGACCCGGACGCAGTGACGATTTAATTAAAGTGAAAAAACACCAAGACAATGAAGCCATTGTGATCGGCTATACCGATGGGAAAGGTAAGTTTCGCGGTATGGTGGGCGCAATGATTTTACGTATGCCAAATGGAAAAGAATTTAAAGTTGGCAGCGGTTTGAGTGTGGAAGTGAGAGAAAACCCACCTAAATTGGGTTCTACGGTGACTTATCGTTATAACGGTTATACGGATAACGGAATCCCAAGATTTGCGCGATACGTTGCAGTAAGAAAGCATTATTAGAATAGAAAGAGTCTCTTATTATTTTCCATTAGAAAGGAATATGATAAGAGACTCTTTGATCGGTTTTACTTTGTATTCAGTGGTGGCTCTAATTTGATAGCGTTTTTACGCTGTCTCGAACCATGAGTGTAGGCTCTAGCTGAAAAACTCGATTCGTTTCTGATTTTGTTGCTATTTTTTCTAGTAGTGAATCGACCGCTTGTTGGCCTAATCGGTGTTTTGGTTGATGAATGGTAGTAAGTGATGGCGTGATGTATTTAGCCATTTTAATGTCATCGTAACCAACAATTGAAATGTCACTAGGAACTGAAATGCCTTTTTTGCTTGCGCAATTGATCATTCCCATTGCCATCATGTCATTACAAACAAATAATGCCGTTGGTAGTTTGCCTTTAGCATGAATTTCGTTGAAAGCCGCTTCACCGCCTTCGCATTCAAAATTGCCCGATGCAATCCAGTTTTTATTGATTTCTAATCCGGATTCTTCCATTGCTTGCACAAAACCACTTAAACGCTGTTGCGCTTGCAGTTTGTTAAGAGGGCCAGTTAAACAACCAATTTCAGTGTGACCTTGTTCAATAAGGTGTTTTGTTGCTAGATAGCCACCGTGGTGCGAGTTGTCTTGAATTTTGTCGCTTGGAAAATCAATCAATCCCCAATCCATTACAACGGTAGGAACTGGTTGATAACGAGAAAAGAGCTCAAGCACTTGATTTTCTATCTCGGTACACATCAGCAATAAACCATCGACACGCTTTTGTAGCAAGGTATCTAAGCTTGAATGAACACGTTCGGCGTCACCTTCGGTATTACATAAGATGAGGTTATAGCCTTTTTCATAGCAGCGACGTTCTACCCCTTTTACCACTTCACCAAAAAATGGGTTCGTTGAGGTTGTCACTAACATGCCAAAGGTTTTTGTATGATTGACTTTTAAACTGCGGGCGAGGGCAGAAGGGGCATAGTTTAGTTCTGCTACTGCGGCCATGACACGTTCTGAAATGTCTTCGCTAACAAATCGAGTTTTATTTAAAACATGACTTACTGTTGAGGTTGAGACACTTGCATGTTTGGCTACATCTTTGATTGTTGCCATAAATTCAATCCTTGTTTATATCGTTGCCTACATTAAATACAAATACAGGCAACGATATTTAATTATCAATGCTCTAAGAGAAAACGTTCGACTTCAGTGATTGAAGGTATTGACGTTTGAGCACCCATTCGAGTTACAGATATTGCGGCAGCAGCGTGAGCAAACTTGATAGCATCATCCAATTTACGGCCTGATTGTAATCCAGTTAAGAATGCACCGTTGAAAGTATCTCCTGCGCCTGTTGTATCTGTCGCTTGCACTTTGAAACCTTCAACTTGGCGACCAGAACCATTTTGGCTTATCCAAACTCCTTTGCTGCCAAGGGTGATCATTACGGTTTCGATGCCTTTTGCATGAAGTGCATCAGCCGCTTGTTGAGCGCTCGCCATATCCGTGACTTGAATGCCAGTTAATAGTTCGGCTTCTGTTTCGTTTGGTGTAATGATATCAACAAGTTGTAATAAGTCATCACTTAATTGATGCGCAGGGGCTGGGTTTAATACCACTTTAGTACCTGCTGCTTTGGCCACTTGTGCTGCTATTTCTATGGTTTCAATAGGCGTTTCAAGTTGCATTAATAGGGTATCAGCGGCTTCGATTAATCCGTGATGAGGCGCAATACGATCTGCCGTTAAACGCGCATTTGCTTCTGCTGAAATACAAATGCTGTTTTCGCCAGTTGCAGCCACTTGGATCATCGCAATGCCGGTTGGTGTATTTTCTTCTATCATGACCGCTTCGGTATTAATGCCATCAAACTGAAAAGCTTCAATCATCTGGTGGCCAAAACTGTCATCACCCACGCTTGCGATAAATGCGATATCAGCACCTAAACGTGCCGCCGCAACCGCTTGGTTTGCGCCTTTGCCACCAGGAATAACGGAATAGCTGTGACCGTGTAACGTCTCGCCTGGGCGAGGGAATGAAGCAACTTGAAGAACGTGGTCTGCGTTTACGCTACCTAAAACAACTAATTTATTCATAATGTGCCTTGTTTCTTATCTGTGACCGGAATGTGGTCTTAAAACTTATGGGTAAATGGGCGATCAGTTTATTGATTAACTCGTTCATTTAACGATAGGTTTTATAGGGTTCTAATGTTTGAAAAGAGGGAGCACTGATACTGGTTGTTGTGAGCGTATCAATGCTCCGTTTTATTACTTTATAAGCTGATTACTTTGTAATAACTTTTAGGTCAACAGGGATGAATTTCTCAACCTTTTCACCTTTAAGAACTTTAGCTGCTGTTTCTACACCAAGTGCACCAATTAGGTCTGGTTGCTGTGCGATAGTTGCGCCAAGTAGACCACGGTTAACCGCTGCAATCCCATCTTCTGTGCCATCAAAACCGACGATTAATACGTCTTTACCTGATGCTTGAACTGCACGTAGAGCACCTAACGCCATTTCATCATTTTGAGCAAATACCGCTTGAACATCAGGGTTTGCTGCAATCATGTTTTCCATTACGTTAAGACCTTTAGTACGGTCAAAATCAGCAGGTTGGCTACCAAGTAGAGTCAGATCACCATTATCTACTGTTTTCATGAAACCTTCACCACGCTCACGTGCAGCAGAGGTACCAGCGATGCCTTCAAGTTGGATAACGCGTGCTTTTTCGCCCACTTTTTCCATGATGAATTTACCTGCCATCTCACCACCAGCAATGTTATCAGATGCAATGTGACTAACTACTTCACCACGGCTTGCACCACGGTCAAGCGTTAATACAGGAATACCAGAGCGGTTAGCCATACGAATCGCATTTGAAACAGCATCAGAATCAGTTGGGTTGATAAGAATTGCTTTTACGCCACGAACCGTAAGATCTTCAATGTTTGAAAGTTCTTTACTTGGATCGTTTTGAGAATCAAGAACAATCAGTTTGTAGCCTAGGTCTTTTGCCTTTGCTTCAGCGCCTTCTTTCATGGTCACAAAAAATGGGTTATTCAATGTTGAAACGACCATTGCCATCGTATCTTGAGCTGCCGCTGTTGATGCGAAAGAGGTTGAAAGTAGGGCTGCAGAGATTAGGGTTGCTAACTTTTTCATTCTATATTCCTTATAAGGGTGTAGGGCGGCACAAGTCAAACATGGTACGTCTGGTTGTGCCTATTTTTGTGTTAACAGCAAACGAATTTATAGGGGTATTCGTAATAAGTTATTGTATAAATAATAAGGTGTTACTTGTTTTTATTGTCCACTAATACTGCCAGTAAGATAACCACAGCTTTGGCAATCATTTGGTAGTAAGAAGAAACATCTAATAAGTTCAGAGCGTTGTTTAAGAAGCCGATGATAAGCGCACCAATTAATGTACCCATGATGCGACCTTTACCACCTGCTAGGCTTGTACCACCAAGTACAACCGCTGCGATTGCGTCTAGCTCATAGCCCATACCTGCTGTTGGTTGAGCTGAAGAAAGACGAGATGTTACGATTAAGCCAGCCAGTGCCGCAAGTAGACCACAGATAGCGTAAACACCGATCTTAACGCGATCCACATTGATACCAGATAAGCGAGTTGCTGATTCATTGCCACCTAGAGCATAAACGTAGCGACCAAAGCGTGTGTGATTTAGTAAGTACCATACAGATGCAAACACGATAACCATTAACCAGATAGGAACGGGGATGCCAAGCGCGTAACCTGTACCGAACCATGCAAAGCTGTCAGCAACATCAGTAAAACCAGTAGAGATAGGGCGACCTTCTGTGTAAACCATTGTCACACCACGTAATAACGTCATGGTTACTAGCGTTGCAATGAATGCTTGAACTTTACCTTTTGCGATAATAATACCGCTGATTGCACCTAAAGCAGCACCTGCAAGTAGCGCCGTTGGAACCGCAATCATTACCGGAATTTCAAGGCCAATCATGGTTGCAGCAAAGGCACCACAAAGGGCTAATACAGAACCAACGCTTAAGTCGATACCTGCCGTTAAGATAACTAACGTCATACCTACCGCAATAATCGCGTTAACTGAGGTTTGACGCAGGATGTTTAGGATGTTGTCGACAGTAAAAAAGTTGTCGTTCAAAAAGGAAACCACGACAATCAAAAGTAATAGCGCGATTAATGATTTTTGCTCAATCAGCCATTCTTTAGAAAAAATGCCGCCTTTCTTTTGTTGCGTTTCAGTTGAAGTCATTGATTTAGTGCTCATGCTGTTACCTCTACATTTTGCTCAACAGTTTTACCTACTGCACAAGCCAATAATTTTTCTTGGTCGGCATCTTTTGCCATGAATTCGCCACTAATACGGCCTTCATGCATAACTAAGATGCGGTCACTCATTCCTAGAACTTCAGGCATTTCGGATGAGACTAAAATGATGCTCATGCCTTCCGTTTTAAATTGGTTAATTAATTGGTAGATCTCTTTTTTCGCACCAACATCAACGCCACGTGTCGGTTCATCTAAAATCAATACTTTTGGACGAGTCATTAATCCTTTAGCAATGGCTACTTTTTGTTGATTACCACCAGATAAATTACCAATGATTTGATCACGAGTAGGGGTCTTAATGTTGAATAAACGAATAAAGTCTTCAACCGCGGTGACTTCCGCATAATGATCTAATTGAATGCCTTTCGATAATTGATCTAAAGAACAAATCGACATGTTCTCTTTAACCGACAATCCAAGAACCAGACCATCACCTTTACGGTCTTCTGAGATGTAGGCAATGCCGTTTGCTAATCCATCACGTGGTGAAATAGGATTAATCATTTTGTTGTTTAGTTTGATAGCACCACAAGTCATTGGTAGTGCACCGTAGATGATTTTCATTAATTCAGTACGGCCAGCACCCATCAAACCTGAGATCCCAAGGATTTCCCCACGATCTAATGAGAAGCTAACATTATGAACACCAGGACCTGATACATCGAACAGCTCTAGCGACTTCTCACCATGTTGAACATCAATACGCGGGTATTGCTCATCAAGACGACGGCCTACCATCATTTCAATTAGTGTGTCTTCATCGATATCCGCAACCACACGCTCGCCAATGAATTTACCATCACGCAGTACTGTGATGTCATCACAAATCTCGAAGATCTCTTTTAAGCGGTGTGAGATATAAACAATGCCACAACCTTCATCACGCAGTTCGTTAATCACTTTAAATAGCGATTCAGTTTCGGTATCCGTTAACGCATCTGTCGGTTCATCCATGATGATAACTTTGGATTTGAACGACAGTGCCTTAGCAATCTCAACCATTTGTTGTTCACCTAAACTCAGTTCACCTAATAGCTGGCGAGAGTGGTGTTTTACATTCAAACGTTTAAGTAGGACATCGGCATCTTTGTACATTTCAGACCATTTGATCCCACCAAACGCATTGGTTTTTTCACGGCCTAAGAAGATGTTTTCTGCAATGGTCAATTCAGGAATAAGATTCAACTCTTGGTGAATAATGCTGATACCTGATTCTTGAGAGTGTTTAGGTCCATTAAAGTTAACCGCTTTGCCTTCATAGCGGATTTCGCCAGCATCCATTGCGTAGATGCCCGTTAGTGACTTCATTAAGGTTGATTTACCCGCGCCATTTTCACCCATCAGGGCCATGACTTTGCCGGGATAGACATTAAGACAAGCACCATTCAGAGCTTTCACTCCGGGGAAGGCTTTCTCAATGCCGTTTAATTCTAAGATAGCTTGAGTCATAACGTATCCTACTTAAAAAACAACGCCAGATTGGAAAATCACATTGGCATAAGGGGTACATTCACCTGTGCGAATAATCGCTTTACTCTCGCGAGTATGAATTTTGAATTCTTCATGAGGAATGTAAGAAACAGTGATTGATTTACCACATTGCGCTTCTTCGGCTGCAATGAGTGTCATTAGCTCATCGTGCATTTGTGGGCTAACAGTTTTAAATTCTTCGGCAACAATTACTCCTTCGATTTGCATTTCAGCAAGTGTTGCTTTTACGGTGTCTATAAAGGTCGGTATGCCTCGAATTAGAGCAAGGTCAATACGTTGTGAAGCGTCAGGAATAGGAAGGCCAGCATCACAAATGGTGATCTCATCAGTATGACCAAGTGTTGCGATAACGTATGACAATTCAGAATTTAGCAGCGTATTTTTTTTCATGAGGACACCTTAAGTTAAAAATGCAATGAGCGGTTATTGTCTATTTTATGCCCATCGAAACGTTTGCGTAAACGTTTCGATGATGAATTTAGAGCAAGAATTGACTCATTGCATCTAGGAATGTAACTAAGTGTGATCAAACGCAGGAATCTAATTGATGAAAGACTGAATAAGAGATCTAGCGCAAATTTTTATTATTCAACCTTGGTAAGACTTAAATTATTTTTAACACAAAGCCTTTCATTTAAATTCTCATGATAAATAGAGAAGGGAGAGTTTCAATTTAACTGATTAGCCATTAGTTTTTTGTAATAGTTGACACTTATCATAAATATAGCAAATGTCTCACAGCAATTATAGACATACACTATAGTTGTAAAGCATATAAATGATATATATTCCTATTGGTATCGTTCCCATGCTGGGGCGGATTATTATAAAATATTAAAGGGAATAATTTTATGCTAAAAAAACACATTACGATGTTACTAATGACATTTTCAGGATTCACTTTTGCAAATTGTTCGGTTCCTGACACCTTAGAGAATATGACATTTATTAATGTCGTTGATCCTACTTACTCTGCTTTAAATTCTAATGCCGGTGCTATTGTTAAAGTAACGTATTCTAATAAAAAATATATGACTGAATTTCTTAATAGAGAATTAGGTCCTTTTAATGGTAGTTATACTTATAAGGTATTAGACAAAGATAATGGTATTGGGATTTATTTTGGAGATGAGCAATTCCCCTTAACTAAACCTTCTCATTCTGTACTTTTTAAGTGCTTAACAAATACTTATGGTATGGCAATATTTACTCAGATATCGGGAGTGAATGAACCTATAGGTAGACAGAACATGCTTACTTATACAGTGACTGTACACTAAATCATTCCTTCGTATTAACTATTAATTAAGAGTAAATAATTGTGAATATAAAATGTGCGGTTACCGCTATCGCTTTAATAATAAGTCCTCAACTTTATGCTTATGAACGTTATTCTGTTTTTGAAGATTATGTCGATCAAAATTCAGTAATAGCAAATAATTTACGGCTAAACACCTTCGTTAAAATCCTTAAAGAAAAGGAAAGTATTGTTGGAGAGTATCTCTATAATGAACAAAATAAAGTCACTCAACGTAAGTATTTAGACAGTATTTTTAACTACGAATATAACCCCGATGGGACTGTAAAAGTAGCGAAGGCTTTGATGCAACCTAATAATCCTGATTCTCATATTAAACATACCAAACAAAATTTTATTTCTGAATATGAATACAAAGAAATTAATGACAAAAGGGTTGTTAGTATTGAGCGTAAGAAGGTGTTTAACGATCATGTTTCCAATTTAGAGGGGTTACCAGAGGAAACGTATACTATTAAATATGAATACAGTGATGAAGGACATTTAATTAAACGTATTCAAAAATCAGATAACCGTTTAGATAAATTGAAACTTGTTTACCGTTATTCTTATTACTCTGATGGACGACTAAAAAGAGTGAAAGAGATTAAGAAATTGAGCCATACCGTTTTGGATAGAAATACTCTGAAATTAGACTATTATGATAATGGTGAAATTAAAAAAGCAACCCATGAAAAACAAGGTAACTTGGTAAGAGTAGTGGAATTAGAATACATAGATGATGGTTCATTGATATACGGTGTACATTATGTAGACCCAATAAAAGAGTGGAAAGTTGATATGGACTTTTTTGGGCTTGCTTTCTTTCCGATTAAATACCTCAAAGAAACAAGCGGTGATAATATCACTCAGTATGAATATAACTATCAAAATACGGATGGTGACAGATTACCTAACGCGCTTGATGTCAAACTTACGTTACCAAGCAACCTGGCTATCGATCTTAAATATCGTTTTGAAAACAGTCAATTTTAGATCTGTAGGGTTGTAATACTTAGTATTAAATATTGATAAATAGATGCATTATTGTTCATAATCTGTCTTTAGATTTGCTCTTTTATGATTTAAATTATTTATTGATTTGGTATAGTATCAATAGGTGTATTAATTGTAAGGTTGAGGGATTACATGTTAAATGAACAATGGTTAGATATCGATGGTGATCAATTATATTGCTTATCAACTCAATTTGAACCAGCTAAGAAAACAGTTGTATTTATTCATGGCTTAGGAGAGTCTCACCTCTGTTTTGTTGATGCGCTGGATTATCTGTCTCAATATAATTTAGTCATGTTTGATATGTGTGGATATGGGTATTCTCCTGCATCAAAAATTTCACACACGACAGAATTTCAAGCTCTACGAGTATTAAAAGCGCTTGATTTACTAGAGGTAAAGCAATGTATTCTTATTGGTCACTCTTGGGGGGGCGATATTGGTACGCTAGTGTGTCACCTTGATGATCAGAATAGAATTGGTGGCTTCATTAATGCTGAAGGTGGACTACATGAAGAAAGCATTATTTTGTCTAAAATTATCTCTGATAAATATCGTAGCAGTGATAAATCTGAGTTCAAATCATGGGTACATGGAAGCGGTTTTGCAGAACAATTCTCTTTATCTTGGGGACACAGTGCTGGAGTTAAATACTTATCGTCATTGAGACGCTGTTCTCCAATTGTATTAGGTGAAACGGCCAGTGAAATATACGAACAGCATAAAACGCTTGATTCAAGAGGTGTTGTTCAATGGGGACAAATTTATGAAAGTTTACGTTTACCTAAATGCTATTATTGGGGAACGGCTAGCCTTGAAGGATGTGGAGACGCATTAAAATTTATTACGTCATTAGAAAATAAACCATTTCAAGATGAAAATCATTGGGTTCAAAATAATGCTGCTTTATTTTACCAAGAAGTCGATACTTTTATTTGTTGTTTAGAATAAATATTACGGCGAATTTAACTGATATATCGAGTGACTCTCATTTTTTTATATTCAATGCCAAGTTATTAGAGTGACTTGGCAAATTTATTATCAGAAATAAAAACAGTGATGATGAAGTAAAAATACCTATATAAACTTAGTTTTAGTTAGTGAATATATTGTTTATACAGGGATGAAAAATGAAAACGAAAGCATTATTTATCGGTACTGCATTAAGCGTATTGACTGGTTGTGCGACCACGTTGCCAACGGTTTATGATGTTGATGTAAATAACTTAGAAGAGAATCAATCCGTATTAATTTTTTCAGCTGGTGCATACGAAGCTTGTAAGATTAATACCGTTCAAGTCGTTATAAAAAAAGCAGAAGATCCGGCTGTGTTCGCTGATAGTATTGGTGTTTATCAGTTAAATAATGGATATATTGATAGTTTTTTTGAATCAGAATATGCCTTAGTTTATTCAACCGTTCTTGAACCGGGTACTTATGATTTCTGGTTATCAAATACGAATCCGTTTTTTAGTTATGATGAGCCGATGATCACCGAATCATTTACATTAAAACCGAAAGAAATAAAGTACATCGGTGAAATTTATGGTGATCGCTGTGGTGGTAATGGAGACATTACTATTATGGTGCATGATAAAAATGAACGAGATCTTAATTATGTGGGAAATAATGTCGCTGATATCGATATAAATACCATTGTTGTCGAACCTGTAAAAGCCACTTTACGTGATAATAAAGCAACAGAGTAGTTTGTTATTTGAACTTATTATAAGGAAATAAGATGAAAAAAGGATTATTGGGTGTTATTGCGGTTGGTCTATTTGTTTTTATTGCTACTAATATGAACAATACGGAAAGAGTACCATTAAATACGCCATTACCTGATAATCCTTCATTTAATATATCAAACGATTTTGATGGTGATTGGAGCGGAAAACGTATTGATATTAGTGGTGATGGTATTTGTCGCCAAACAAGCGTTGTCGGTACCATTCAAGAAGGAAAGGTGTCGTTAAGATTGGTGTATAACAATACGACCCTAAAAGGGTGGATATCCGATAACGGAGAGTTAGCCCTGTATGCAGAGAGTCAAAAGTGGGGCTATCGCTTCACTGGTTTAGCTAGAAATAACCATATAGAAGGAGAATGGAAAGTAACGAATGCACCGTGCCGAGGTACATGGTTTATTGAAAAACAATAGAAGAAATGATTCATATCGCAGTCGTGAAAGATAAATTGCTTTTAATGATCTTTAAGAGTGCTGAATTTATTACGTAATTAATTCACTTAATCGCACCGAAATAGGCTAAAATGATCGGCTATTTTTTAGCTTTGAGTTCTTTATATACATGACCACTACGACAGCACCTGCCAATTTTACAGAACTTGGCCTTATTTCGCCTCTTTTAGCTCGTTTAACTGAGTTGGAATATCAACAGCCAACACCAATTCAAGCACAAGCTATCCCAAGTGTGCTTGCTGGACGTGATTTGATTGCAGGAGCAAATACAGGTTCTGGTAAAACTGCAACGTTTGCTTTGCCTTTATTGCAACAGATTGCGGAGCTTCAATCGAGTAAAGCACAAGCGAGCAAAGGGAACTTTGTTACTGGTTTAGTATTAGTACCTACTCGTGAGTTAGCGAAGCAAGTTGCGGATAGTATTAAGTCTTACGCTGTGCATTTTAATGGTGCAATCAAAACCGTTTCTGTCTTTGGTGGTGTATCCGTAAATACTCAAATGCTTGCACTACGTGGTGGTGCAGATATTTTAGTTGCGACTCCAGGACGTTTACTTGATTTGATTTCAAGTAATGCAGTTAAGCTAGATAAAGTAAAAACGCTAGTGCTTGATGAAGCAGATAGAATGCTGAGCTTAGGCTTTACTGAAGAGCTTAATGAATTATTAGCATTAGCGCCAAAGCAAAAACAAACATTACTGTTTTCAGCAACGTTTCCAGAAGAAGTTCAAACATTAACTCAAGCGCTATTGAATAATCCTGTAGAAATTCAATTACAAAGCGCAGATGCAAGTACCGTCGTACAACGTGTCTTTACCGTGAATAAAGGTGAGAAGACATCGGTTCTTGCTCATTTGATTCAAAAGAACCAATGGCGACAAGCGCTTATTTTTGTAAACGCTAAAAATGCGTGTAATCATCTAGCCGATAAGCTTGCTAAACGTGGTATTGCAGCGGAAGTGTTCCATGGTGATAAAGGTCAAGGTGCTCGTACTCGCGTTCTTGAAGCATTTAAAGCAGGTGAGATTGATGTTTTGATCGCAACAGATATTGCCGCTCGTGGTTTGGATATTGAAAAACTGCCTGTTGTGATTAATTTTGATTTACCAAGAAGTCCAGCAGATTATATGCACCGTATTGGTCGCAGTGGCCGTGCAGGAGAAGTTGGTCTAGCATTATCTTTGATTGATTATGAAGATTACCATCACTTTAAAATTATTGAGAAGAAAAATAAAATTCGTCTTGAGCGTGAGCAAGTTGAAGGATTTGAAGTGAATGAAGAGATCACAGAAGCACTTTTAGCTTCAATTAAGCCTGTCGCTAAGCCTGAAGGCACTGGTAAAAAGAACAAAAAGAAATATAAAGATAACTGGTAACTCTATACTGTTATATGAATAATCTAAAAAACACTCGACAGTTAAAATTTGTCGAGTGTTTTTGTTTTAATCATTCTGTTTTTATAAGAGAGGAATAAGATGAAATACTGGTGGATTCTATTTTCATTATTCTTATTTGGTTGTAATGAAGAAGCCCATGAGATTCCAGACATTAATCAAGCAGTGTCATTAATATCTCAAGAAAATAAACCAAATTTTGATGTTGGTTATGCTGATTTAAATTCAGATGGATTTGATGATGCAATTGTAATGTTGAAAGGAATGAATTGGTGTGGGTCTGGTGGGTGTACCGTATTAATTTTTCAAAATACGGGTTCGGATTTTACATTCATATCTAAAAGTACAGTAACGGGTTCACCAATACGTATTGCTGAAACAAAAACGAGTGGATGGAACGATATAATTGTATGGTCAAAAGGAAAGGGAAGTGTATTAATGCGCTTTGATGGTGAGAGTTACCCTAGTAATCCATCAATGCAAAGTTTGGTAAGTGAAGACCGAGAGAAAAATGCAAAAATCATTTTAGAGTGATAATCATGCTATTTGAAACAAGAAAGATTATAGAGACAAAATGAGAAAATTTTATACAACGGAAGGAAATACGTCTTCCAAAAAACAAAAAGAAGCTTATCCTATTCTGGCGTTATGTGAAAAGTGCGTCACAGAATATATTGTTATTAGCGAAGGCGATAGAACATATGATGAATGTGCCAAATGTGGTGCAAGTGATTAATCACTCTACGAATTTGTCATTTATTTATAGTAAGAATTGTAGTTAAGGAAATAAAATGAGCGCAATTGGTAATTTAATTTGGTTCCTTTTTGGTGGCGTATTTATGGGGCTAGCATGGTGCTTTTTTGGGATCTTAGCCTTTATTAGTATTATTGGTATCCCTTGGGGGCGAGCGTGTTTTGTTATGGCTGGATTCTCTTTCTTCCCATTTGGTAAAGAAGCTATTTACCGTGATGAATTAACGCGTTCTGAAGATATTGGTACAGGTAGTTTAGGTTTTATCGGCAATGTTTTATGGTTTATTTTTGCTGGCTTCTGGTTGGCTCTTGGTCATGTAATGTCTGCTGTTGCGTGTTTTGTTACTATTATTGGTATTCCGTTTGCTATTCAGCACTTAAAATTGGCGGCGATTTCAATTGCACCTATTGGTCAAACTATCGTGGATAAAGAAGTGGCAGCGGCGGCTCGTCGTGTAAATGGAGAAGCTGAAGCAAGCAAGTGGCGATAACATAATAAGTTAAGGGATAATTTTTAATTTATCGTCTAGTTACTTATTACTTGCTATTAATACTTTTTTTACTAAAATCGCGCAACATTTATTCTGTAGTGATTATTTAATGAAAAAACGTGTCATTAGCTCAATGTTTGCTTTAACAACGCTGCTAACCGGTTGTGTAACTTTTCCAACTAAAGAGTCTGAAAAGGTCGACGTTATTTGGGATGAAGTAAAAGTAGTTGAGAATTGCCAACGTCTGGGAATCGTTTTTGGTTCAGAAGGGCATTTTTATGATTACTGGCTACATGCTGATAAGGATATGGTTTGGGGAACATTAAACCAAATGCGTATCAAAGCTGCAGCGTTAGGGGCGGATACATTGTATCTATACCAGTCTTTAGATTTTTCAAGCTCTGTGACCATGTTTGGTAACGCTTATTTATGTAATACCAATCGTAGTAAATAATTGTTCGCTCTAGCTTGTTAAAATGCTCGATAACTACGTTAGAATTTTTGATTGTAGAATAACTACTTATCGAAAAATTCTGCCTTGTTCTCAAGCATTTTTCCTTCGCTATTTCTGATCACTTACTTACTGTGATTGGTATAATACAAAAGAAACGAAATAAAACGTTACCAAAATTGCAAAGTGAAACTAGATAACTGGTTTCACTTTTTATTTGTCCGTTGGTTCTGAAATTTGATAAAGCTTGTGTTCATCACAAGTTGTTTCGCAATTACATACTTTATCAACACCAACATTATTTAATCCTCCGCAACTTCCTTGGATCTCTTTACGCCCAAAAATCACGCCTAGTGCCATTAGTAAAATGACCAATACAAAAGCGCCAAAAGTAATTAAAACGGTACTCATGCTTTACATCCTAATACAGTGAATGTTTGTTTTGGTCGTGATGGTGCTGTTAACTTTGGCGTCATAACATTTTGTTTTTTACTACAACACCCTTGCTTTGTATTTTTACAAGGCCGGCCTTGAGTTACATTGGTCAGTTCAGGCAAATCTGTAAATACAGTATGATTTAATGATACATTGCCTTTGGCATGAAATACTCGAATGTTGGATTTAAGTAAGTTACCAAGCATCTTTTGCCCAATGTTACGAACGACAAGTGCATCAATTTGTTGGCTTTTTAATAATGATAGTAGTGATTTTTTGCCACCGCAGCCCGTACTATTCAGTGCAGGGTTTGGTGTTATTTCTGAATGTTCTTTATCCGTAAATAGAAACGATTCTGCTTTAGAAAAGTGTCCTGCGATACGACCATTTTGGTATGGAATAGCAAATTTCATTATTCAGTCTCCACTTGGAGCATTAAAGCCTGACCATTAACTAAACAACTGCTTACTTTAAATCTTGCTTGTTTCACTATGTTGCCGAAGGTTTGGCGTGACACCATCATTTGATCGGCTGCGTCTTGCTGACTTAATCCTTCAAAATCAGCCAATCGCAATGCTTCTAATTCTTCAGCAAGTAATTGGACTTGCGGTAATTCTGTTGTTGGTACGCCATTAGGTTTAAAGCAACTATATGGTGCTCTACTACAAATTCGACGACATTTTTTAGGTCTAGCCATCAATGCTCTCCATTAAATTTGATGAAAGTATAGGCTCATTACTGGCATATGCCAATAATTATTTTTGGCATATGCCATGAACTTGACAGCGAAGATTAAAAAACAATCATAGAAACGCATTTTTTAATTTTTGTGTAAATCACTTATCTGAGGGTAGCGACAAGAGGCAATTTATTCGTTAATATCGCCACAATTAAAATAAATAATTGGCTATAAAATATGAAAATATCTGTTGATGGTGGTTCGTTTAAAGTATCGATTGAAACTGAATTTGAAGGCTTAGTTTCAGAAGCGACAACTATCTTTGATGACACTCGTAATCAAGCTGGTTCAAACGACAGAGCGATTTTACGTTTTTTACAAATCATTATTGAAAACCGTGAAGATAATGATGCAATTGGTTATGCAACAATGGGTTTATTAGGCTGGTATAACGAGATTATTTACCCAGTAGAAAATCAAGATATCGTATTAAATCTACCAAAAATTTTGCCACATCTATTAAATCCAACTGGCGATTTAACAGCGAAAAGTGCTGCAGAAATGAACGCATTTAAACATTAATAAAACGATGAACCAATCTACTATCCAACAAGTGATTGCGAATTTCACTTCGATTGAACAAGCACTTGAGCATTTTGAGATTGAGTTCGACAGTAAGTTTATTGATGAGTATCGAGTGCCATTAATGAAACGTTTTAATGGCAACTTGATTTTAGCAAAACCTGACGATTGGTTTTCAGCTCGCCGAGCACTTAAAAATGCGTATTGTAAAATACAAAGAGGGCGACTAGACCCACATACACGTTCGGCGTGTCGTGGTTGCACAACTTGTCAGCGTCGCTAGATTTCAGATAGAAAAACGCCCCGAGTGAATATTCGCTCGGGGCGTTTTAGTTTTAGATATTACTATTTAGTATTTAATTTATTCATTTGAGCTTGAAGCTTATCTAGCTGTTGCATTTTCGCTTTTAAGCCAAGTGATTGTGCACTAATAGCAGCAGGGTTCATTTGAGTACTCATTTGCATTGGGTAATCAGGTAGAGTATTAAAGAACTCGGCTAATACGTCTTGCATTGGTACAAATAACCACATGTTATCTGCCATCCAGCGTAAGTACATACCTGATTCATGTGGTGCTTTTTCAAATGGGTCTGCACGTAGATGGATAATTTGAGGCCAGTTTGGTGATAAACGAACCGCATCAGAAATATTACCTTCCATTACCGCAAAGTTCAGTTTCCAATCTTGCCAGCGAACCGCATTCAACTCACCATTTGCAGTGAAGTAAAGCAGTGATTCACGAGGGCCTTTATCTACTTTTCCTTCAAAGTATGGTTTGAAATCGTAACCATCAATATGAACTTTGAACTCTTTACCGTTTGCTTTGTAACCTTTAGCCAGTTTTTCTTTTACGTTTGGAACACCTGCAGCATCAAGTAGGGTTGGAAGCCAATCTTGGTGCGCCATCATTTCATTAATTTTCGTTCCTGGCTTGATGGTTCCTGGCCAACGAACCAGTTGTGGTACACGCATACCACCTTCCCATGTTGTGCCTTTTTCACCGTAGAATGGTGTGGCACCGCCATCAGGCCATGTTACTGTTTCTGCACCGTTATCGGTTGAGTAAATAACGATCGTGTTATCAGCTACACCAAGCTCATCCAGTTTATCAAGTAGAACACCGACTTGATCATCGTGTTCAAGCATACCATCAGCATAAATACTTACGCCTGATTTACCTTGGTATTTTTCTTGTAGACGAGTCCAAACGTGCATACGAGTTGTGTTATGCCAGATGAAGAAAGGTTTATCTGCTTTTACCGCTTTTTCCATAAATGCTAATGAAGAATCTAAGAACTCTTCATCTGCGTGCTCCATACGCTTACGAGTCATTGGGCCCGTATCTTCAATCTTACCATCAGCATAAGATTTAATTACACCACGTGGACCATAGTTTTTACGGAACTCAGGATCTTTAGGGTAGTAGTAAGTTTCTGGCTCTTCTTCAGCATTTAGGTGGTAAAGGTTGCCAAAGAATTCGTCAAAACCGTGATTAGTTGGAAGATGTTTATCTTGGTCACCAAGGTGGTTTTTACCAAATTGTGCCGTCATGTAGCCTTGTTCTTTGAGTAGATCGGCAATGGTTGGAGCCCAATCAGGAATACCATGATCAGAACCTGGCATACCAATGGTTAATAGGCCTGTGCGGAAGGGTTCTTGACCTGTAATGAAAGCAGCACGTCCAGCAGTACAAGATTGTTGGCCATAGTGATCAGTGAATAATGCACCTTCATTTGCGATACGATCGATGTTAGGTGTTTTATAACCCATCATTCCTTGGTTGTAGGCGCTAATATTCCAATAACCAACATCATCACCAAAAATAGCAAGAATGTTAGGTTGTGCAGCTGCCATTGCAGCACCAGAAGTTGCAAGTAAGCCTACACCAACAGCAATCTTACTTAAATGATTACTCATAAATAACTCCAAAATAGTAGTTGTGATTAATTTGAGCTCACTTTAATTAACAATTTTGGAATCGTCGCTTTATAGACTTTATAACTAAAAGTTATGTTGTTGGTTATTTTGTTGATTACAAAGGTTTTTTACGTATTTTTGAATGTTTTCATACATAACTAAACTGAGAGCTTTCTCAAAGTGTTTGAAGTGGTAATTCATTGAATATTTTAGAATAACGACTAGCATAACGTGACCATCGATATACATCACTTGCAATTGCGGCTTCAAAAACAGTTTTGATATCTGGTTGTTTTAATGCTCGACGAAAGGCAAAAAGTTTACTGATTTGTTCAAATTCTTTTGGGGTAAATCCAATCATTTCTTTAAACGCATTTCTAATGGTTTTTTCTGAAATATTTTTTTCTTTAGATAGTTTATTAATAGCATCGGTTGAAGACATTTCCATCATATAATCAATACACTTAGGAATAAAATTGCGTCTTGGTAAACGGCTTCTTCCCATTAATGCTTGTCGGCGCATTGGAATTGGATGTAAAGATAAAAGCTCGACAATATGCATCAGCAAGGTTGCCCCTACATTTGATTGATTATTTGGAAACATATTGCTTGCATTACGGACGGCAGTTTTTAATTCTTCTGCGTATTTTATATCAATACCTACAGGTACCAAGCTACCGCAAAGTTGGTGAAATTGTTTGTTATCGGTATTGATATCGCATACCAAAATAGGGCTATTAGGTGGTATTTGTAAGCAAAATGGTTGTTGGCTTTTTTCTGAAATTAAAGCAAATTGGTGTTCTTCACATAGAATGCCATTAAAAAGCATGCCTGTATTATTTACATCGAGTAATAACAATGTCTTTGGTTGTGGCGTAGAAGGAAGCTGAAAACTAAATAAAGAGAATGGGTCAGGGCTTTCAAATAGGTAAAAATTTACATTATTTCGTTTCAGATACTTAAATGAGAAGCAGGCATCATTTAATGGAAAACTGAATTTTGTGATTAAGGCTTGTCCATGAAATATTGACCATAATTTTTCACTGAACTCATCAAATGTAAAGTTTGCATTTATCTGCATAGGTTTACCTTTATGTATCTTATAAATAGCAAAATAGGGCCCATATGAGCCCTAAGTTTTGTTTGTGTTATTTATGAGCGTCTGCGACTTTTTCCATGTTTTTCATCTGTTGCATTACTTTATCGACAGAGAAGCTTGGAATTTCTTGACGTGGTGGGAACTCTTTAAAGCTTTCCATCATTTTCGCCACTTTTGCTTGAGTAGGAACAAGTAAAAATACATGATCAAAAACCCATTCATCATACCCAAAGCCTTGATCTGCTTTTTCATATGGGTCTACTTGCATATCGAAGATCATTGGCATACGTAGGTTGGTAAGTTCACGTGTCCATACTTTCCAACCTTGGTTTTCTTGTATCTTGAAGTGCATTTTCCAACGGCCGTCACGCATAGCCAGTAGGTCACCATCATCAGACCAATAGAAGAATTCTTGACGAGCACTCTCTTTTGATTTGCCTGTTAGGTAGTTAACTTGGTTATAACCGTCTAAGTGGTTTTTGTACGTTTTACCATTATCCGCTTTGTAGCCTTTGAGTAGTTGTTGCTTAATGTCTTTATTACCAGCGATTGCTGTTAGTGTTGGTAGCCAGTCTTCACCAGCAAACATGCCACTAAGTTTTGTGCCAGCTTTGATGTGTCCCGGCCATTTTATAACGGCTGGTACGCGGAAACCGCCTTCCCAACCTGTATTTTTCTCCCCTCGGAATGGACTAAATGCAGCGTCAGGCCATGTCGCATTCATCGGACCGTTATCAGTTGTATAAATGATGACAGTGTTATCACTGATACCAAGGTCATCGACTTTATCAAGCAGGTCACCAACAATATTGTCATGTTCAACCATGCCATCTGCATAGTCACCAAGCCCTGTTTTACCTGAGTTTTCAGCTTTAACATGAGTTCTTATATGCATGCGAGTCGCGTTGTACCAAGTGAAGAACGGTTTGTCGGCTTTTACTGCTTTTGTCATGAAGTTCATCGCCGCATCAAGCGTTTCTTCATCGACGGTTTCCATACGTTTTCGAGTTAGAGGGCCCGTATCTTCGATTTTTCCATCGGCGTATGAGTGAATAACACCACGAGGTCCAAAGTTTTTACGGAAAGCAGGATCTTTAGGGTAGTCTGCATTTTCTGGTTCTTCTTCAGCATTTAGGTGGTAAAGGTTGCCAAAGAATTCATCAAAACCATGGTTCGTTGGCAGCATGTCATCACGGTCACCAAGGTGGTTTTTACCAAATTGACCAGTAACGTAACCTTGATCCTTTAAGGTTTGAGCAAGTGTAATGTCTTGTTCCTGCAGACCTTGTTTAGCACCGGGTAGTCCAACTTTAGTTAAGCCTGTACGGATAGGCATTTGACCTGTAATAAAAGCTGAACGTCCTGCCGTGCAAGATTGCTGACCGTAATAAGTGGTAAAGAGGGCACCATCATTTGCAATGCTATCAATATTCGGTGTTTGATAGCCAAGCATGCCTTGGTTATAAGCAGAGATATTGCCGTAACCAATATCATCACCAAAAATCACAAGGATATTTGGTTGAGCTGCAGCATAGGCCACTTGGATCCCTGATAAAGCAAGACCCGTTGCAATGGCCGTTTTTTTTACTATTTTGTTCATCTGTATCTCCTGAACGAATGATTTCAGCTAGATGATATTGGAAAGGAAACGGCATTATGCTGCAAAAGCGGAAAAAACGATGTGTTGGAATTGGTTATTAAGCTCATAACTAGCGGTTATGTAGTTAAAAAGTAAAATTATTGTTGTATATTCCGTTGTCAGTTTTAGGTTTATGTACTATACCTTTAATGATGCTCTTTTTATCAATGGAAACAGGAGTTTATATGGAAGTCAAAAAAGGAACGAAGCGTAGATTAACAATACTAAGTGCAGTGTTAATGGGAGCTTCTGGGTATACATTAGCAGCAGAGAAACCAAATATTCTGGTTATTTGGGGTGATGATATTGGTCTATCAAATATCAGTGCGTATACCTTTGGTTTGATGGGATACAAAACCCCAAACATTGATAGCATAGCAAAAGAAGGGATGATGTTTACCGACTATTACGCAGAGCAATCGTGTACTGCTGGTCGTTCAACGTTTATAACTGGTCAAAGTGTATTACGAACAGGTCTAAGTAAAGTTGGTTTACCTGGTGCAGATATCGGTCTACAAGCTGAAGACGCAACGATCGCTGAAGTACTTAAACCAATGGGCTACATGACAGGGCAATTTGGTAAAAACCACCTTGGTGATAAAGACGAATTCCTTCCTACAGCACATGGCTTTGACGAATTTTTTGGTAACCTTTACCATCTAAATGCCGAAGAAGAACCTGAAAATATTGACTATCCAAAAGACCCTGAATTCCGCAAAAAATTTGGTCCTCGTGGTGTCATTAAATCGTTTGCTGATGGCAAGATTGAAGATACCGGTCCTCTGACTCGTAAACGTATGGAAACGGTGGATGATGAAACGGTTTCTGCAGCCATTGATTTTATGGGACGAGCGGTAAAAGCGGATAAGCCATTCTTTGTATGGTGGAATGCAACTCGTATGCACTTTAGAACTCACGTAAAGCCTGAATTACAAGGTTCAACAGGCATTAGTAACTATGCTGATGGTATGGTTGAGCACGATAACCACGTGGGTGAACTGTTAAAAACCGTGGATAAACTAGGTATTAAAGATAACACCATTGTTTTCTATTCTACCGATAATGGTCCTCATATGAACTCATGGCCAGATGCGGGTACAACCCCATTCCGTAGTGAGAAAAATACCAACTGGGAAGGGGCATACCGTGTTCCTGCAATGGTGCGTTGGCCGGGTAAAATTGAACCGGGTGTCGTATCTAATGAAATCATGCACCACATGGATTGGTTGCCAACGTTTGCAGCCGCAGCAGGTAATGATCATATTAAAAAGGATCTGAAAAAAGGAACCAAACTGGGTAATAAGAGCTTTAAAAACCATTTAGATGGCTATAATTTCCTTCCTTACCTCACTGGTGAAGAAGAGAAAGGCCGTCGTGAAGAAATCTTCTACTTCACTGATGATGGTGATTTAGCGGCACTTCGTTATAACAAGTGGAAAGCGGTATTTATGGAGCAACGTGTGAAGGGCACGCTTCAAATTTGGGCTGAACCGTTTGTCACCTTACGAGTACCTAAACTATTTAACCTGCGTATGGACCCATATGAAGTCGCTGATGTAACGTCGAATACTTATTATGATTGGTTGCTAGACCACGCTTATATGTTCGTCCCTGCGCAAGCTTATGTAGGAAAATACTTAGAAACATTTGAAGAGTTCCCACCTCGTCAAAAAGCAGCAAGCTTTGGTCTTGATCAGGTAATGGAAAAACTTCAACAGCCTCATAGTAAATAACTTAATTTATTATGGCAGTTCTTCATTAAGAGGGCTCTTCGGAGCCCCTTTTTATATAAAGGCATTGCAATAGAAATTAAGAGGGAACACGCAAAATCAATGAGTTAAATGGAAAGTTTATAACAAGTGAACTATATCTAATTTATAGCTATTTGTTTACTTTTGAAATCAGAATTATGGTCAAGATGTATAAGGATATATATGACTAAGAAAAAACTTACCTACGTATTTTTGGTAATGTGGGTGAATATTATGTTGTTTTCACCAACTGTATTTTCTGCTGATTTTATTGGTAGCGAATCTTGTATTGATTGTCATAAAGAAGCCGTTGATGCTTGGCAGGGATCGGATCATGATATGGCGATGAAACATGCGGATAAAAGTAGTGTATTTGGCGATTTTGATAATGCTATCTTTGAGTTTGAAGGCAAAACCAACCGATTTTTCAAAAAAGGCAAAGAGTATTGGGTCAATATTGAAGGGCCTGATGGTCAGTTTCATGATTATAAAATTAGCTATACATTTGGGTTCGAACCATTACAACAATACATGGTTGAGTTTGACGATGGGCGAATTCAATTAATTCCATTTGCGTGGGATTCAAGACACAAAAATCAGGGTGGTCAACGTTGGTATCATTTATACCCTGATATGGAAAAAACGGACGAATTTTATTGGACTAATACAGGGCAAAATTGGAATTTCATGTGCGCGGATTGCCACTCAACCAATGTACAAAAAAATTACGATTCAGAGAAAAACAGTTATGAAACGTCATGGTCAGAAATAAATGTCAGTTGTGAAGCGTGTCATGGTCCAGCGAGCGAGCATATTAAATGGAGCAAAAAGCAAGAGGGTGTTATTGGACTTCATTATGGTTTTGATCGCGATCTGAGTAAATCAGTAAAAGAGTGGGTATTTAAACAAGGTTCATCCATTCTTCAACCAAAAGCCATTCACAAAACGGATCAAATTACCGTATGTGCCCAGTGTCATAGTCGTAGAACTCAATTAAATGAGGCGCAAGCACATACAAAAGGTGAACTTGATGAACGTTCTTTACTGGATAGCTACCTTCCTAGTTTAATTACACCAGAGCTTTATCATAATGATGGCCAAATTTATGATGAAGACTATGTTTATGGTTCATTTATGCAGTCAAAAATGGCCAAAAAAGGAGTGACATGTACAAATTGTCATGATCCTCACACAACAAAATTAAGCATTCCTGAAGAAGCAATATGCAGTCAATGTCATATCGCATCAGAATACACACCAGAGAAACACACCTTTCATTTAGCCAATACGGAAGCCTCTCAATGTACGACGTGCCATATGCCTGAAACGGTTTATATGGGAGTTGATGCAAGGCGTGATCACAGTTGGCAAATACCAAGACCCGATCTTAGTAAGAACATTGGTACTCCGAACGTCTGTACTCAATGCCATGAAGATAAAGATGATGTTTGGGCTGATGAGCAAGTTGGGCAATGGTTTCCTGATTCTCCGTATAGAAACCAACAACACTTTGCCGTGGCATTCTATGCATCAGATATTCATTATCGAGGAGCCGGTGATGCATTGTCTTATACCGCTCAAGATGCGAAACAAGCAGGAATAATCAGAGGATCTGCATTACAGAGATTAAGCGCTTTCCCAAGTAAAAATACCTTAGTGGCTTTAGGACGAGCGGTTAAAAATAATGATGAGCTAATAAGGTTAGGAGCCATTCAAGGTTCTGCGGGTTATAAGGCAGTTGATCGTTGGCAAATTATCTCTCCTTTATTAACCGATCCTGTATTAGCGATTAGAACAGAAACAGCAGGCGCTTTAGCTGCTTATTGGTCTGAATTGAATCCATTACAAAGAGAGCAGTTGTCACCTGCACTAGATGAATACATCGAGATTCAAAAATTTAATTCTGACAGAGGCTTTGGTCGAACAAACTTAGGTAATGTATACCGTGCTCAGGGAGAGTTAGCTAAAGCGGAAGAAGCCTATTTAGGAGCAATCGAGATAGAACCGTATTTTGTGAATAGTTACGTTAATCTTGCTGATTTATATCGCTCTCAAGGTAAGGAAAATAAAGGATACAAGATATTAAGAAAGGGCATTAACGCGCAGCCTAATTCAGGAGCTCTTCGTTATAGTGCGGGATTATCGCTCTTACGTTTGAATCAAAAAGCGGAAGCGGCAGAGCGGTTTAAACAAGCGACTCAGATAGAAAAACAAAATGCTCAATATTGGTATGTATATGGCTTATCCATGGAATCCTTTAATGCTAAGCAAGCAGCAGATGCATTGGGGCGTGCTTTTACCATTAGCGGAAATCCTCAGCATTTATTTGCACAATGTGACATGTTATTGAAATATCAGTCAAATAAAGCAAAAACATGCATTAATGAATTACAGAAATACGCCCCTGAGAATGTGATTAATTCATTAAACCAACGTCTTAATCAGGTGAACCCCAATTAATGATGTGTATAACCAATAGTTATAGTTAATTTACATACAATGAATATGGATAACGAATCGTATCGGGTTTAGGAGGAAGCATGAACCAAACGCAACAAGCAATAAATACACTTATGTCACAGGTTGAGCAATCAGTTATTGGTCAAGCTCATGTTGTTCGTTCATTAGTTATTGGGTTACTTACTCAAGGTCATGTTTTGCTTGAAGGTTTGCCCGGTACGGCAAAAACACGATCAGTAAAATCGTTGGCTGATAATTTACATACATCATTTGGTCGTATTCAGTTTACTCCAGATCTTTTGCCTTCTGATGTTACCGGAACAGAGGTTTACCAAGAGCAAAATGGTAAACCACAATTGAATTTCCAGCCTGGCCCTATATTTAACAGTATCGTTCTAGCGGACGAAATCAATAGGGCACCAGCCAAAGTTCAAGCCGCGCTTTTAGAGGCAATGGCAGAAGGAACGATCACCGTTGGCGATAGAACACATACTTTGCCTGATTTGTTTATGGTATTAGCAACACAAAACCCCGTAGAGCAAGAAGGCACATACCCATTACCAGAAGCGCAAATGGACCGCTTTATTATGAAAGTATCGGTTGATTATCCTGATGATGATGCAGAACTAGATATTATTCGTTTAGTAAGAAGCGAAGAAAATCTTGATAAAAAACCATTGGATAAGGCGTGTTCAGAAAATGATACGACTCCTAAGCCTGATGCTATTCAATTGGATCCGTCGGTAGTTATGCAAGCGAGAGCTGAGCTGTCCAAAATTGAAGTCTCAGAAATTAGTGAGCGTTATATTGTGGCGTTAGTGATGGCGACACGTAAGCCTGATCGTTACGAAGAATCTAATTTATCTCGTTGGGTTGAAGTTGGTTCAAGTCCGCGAGCATCTATTGCATTAGATAAATGTGCCCGTGCTTATGCTTGGTTACAGGGTAGAGATTATGTAGAGCCCGATGATATTCGAGCAATGGCGCATTCAGTTCTCGGTCATCGTGTTACGTTAAGTTATGACGCTTTAGCGGATGGTATAACGCAAGAACAGGTGATAAATGAATTATTGGATCACGTTGTTATTGGGTAGGGCTTTTGATGACAGAGAAAAGCACAGACGCACGCATACACTGTGAATATAGCAAACTGGTAAAATTACAGTCTCAAGCTGGTTTTTTTAGTTTGCTTCCTAACCTAAAATCAGGGACGGCATTGTCTGGTCGTCACTCTTCAGTATTTCGTGGACGCGGATTAAATTTTGAAGAGTTAAGACACTACCAATTAGGGGATGATATCCGAAACCTTGATTGGAAAGTGACCATGCGAACAGGCAAACCTCATGTTCGTTCCTATACCGAAGAGAAAGATCGAAATTTTATTATCTGTGTTGATCAACGCAGTAGTATGTTTTTTTCGTCGGTCGATACGATGAAATCGGTTGTTGCGGCAGAATTAGCTGCTTTAACGGCATGGCGCATTTTGCAAGACAGTGATCGTGTTGGTTTTGTGATTAATGCAACCGAGAAATTACATTGGTTGACTCCAAAACGTTCTCAAGGTGATTTACTCCATCGATTGCAATTGTTAGCAAGTTCAAATCAATCTTTAAACGTGACGAGTACCGATGTTGATTCTGTTAGTTTTACCCAATTTGTCACCCTGCTTGGTCGTTTAAAACTCAAAGAAGCCACGATTATTATTTTGAGTGATTGGAGTGGTGCAACGCCTGATGATGTTACTCATTTAAAACACCTTCAAAAGCATAATGATGTGCTTGGTGTTCTTATCTCTGATCCTTTCGAATCAACATTTCCCTCATTAAGTAATGAATGGGTTGTTGGTGATGGGGATTTTCAAATTAACCTAAATGATGCCAAAAAGTTTGATTTAGCGAACAAAGGACTTGCTGAGCATCAGTCATTGAAAAAAGAACAACTTATTCAATTAATGGCAGCAAAAGGACTTCCTACTGTAGAAGTGGATACGTCAGGATCTCATATTGAGCAGTTCAAGCGTGCAATAGGAGGGCGTCGATGAGCGTACATCAACCACCTAGCAGTTATATATTAAAAAAATTAAGTGAAGTGACGGTTCCTGAGCACGTCAGTTGGTTTCCTCAAACCATTGGATGGAAAATTCTCGCATGTGTATTGCTTGCATTTATTGTCTACAAAAGTGTGTTATGGCTAAAACGATGGTGGACAAATCGTTATCGTCGTGAAGCATTGGATGTGCTTTTATTACTGCGAGATTCACAAGTACCTAATCAATCCATCAGTTATGAAATATTTGAAGTGATGAAAGCGGTATTAGTGTATATCGACCCGCGTCGCTCTAATCAATTTGGAGATGCTTTTTTGAAGGCGCTGGATTCATATGGAAGCGATGACAAAGAGACATTTCATTCAGAATTAGGTGAGAAGTGGATGCGATCTTTAGTGCAATCACAAAAAGCATTAAATGAGCAAGAAACCGCTGCACTAATTACGTTGTGCATCAATTGGTTAGAAAGTCACAAAGATATAAAAACGGCGAGCCAAGACGTTAAAAAAGGAGAGGATTATGCCGTTTGATCAACTTGAATTAGCAAATCCATATTGGTTATGGATGCTTCCTCTACCATTGATAATATATTGGTTTATACCTGCATATCGAACACGGCAATCAGCGATTAAAGTGCCATTTTTTGATGTGTTGGTTAAAGCGTTAGATGAGGAACCATCAGAAGGGGCAAGCCAATTAAGTGCAAGTTTATGGCAAAAAGCATTTTTGGTTGTGTCGTGGTGTCTGCTTATTTTTGCTTTAACAAAGCCAACGATATTAGGTGAACCACAAACCCGTGAAAGTTTAGGCCGTGATGTCATGGTTGTGGTGGATTTATCAGGTTCAATGGCTGAGCAAGACTTTGTCTCTAAACAATCATCAGATTCAGGCACAGTAAAGAAGATTTCACGTCTCGAAGCAACAAAGGAAGTACTAGCCGATTTTGTTAAGACACGCAAAGGCGATCGTTTAGGACTTATCTTATTTGGTGATGCTGCCTTTGTACAAACGCCATTCACGGCTGATCAATCCGTTTGGCTTGAATTGTTGAATCAAACAGACGTTGCAATGGCAGGTCAAAGTACCCACCTAGGTGATGCTATCGGCCTTGCGATTAAAGTGTTTGAGCAGAGCAGCGAAGATAAAGCGTCAGCAGAAGAAAATGCAAAACCACGAGAAAAAGTCGCGATTGTTTTAACGGATGGTAACGACACTGGCAGTTATGTTGAACCTATTGATGCCGCGAAAGTTGCAGCAGCGAAAGGCGTGCGTATACATATGATTGCAATGGGTGATCCTCGAACTGTGGGTGAGCAAGCCTTGGATATGAACATCATTAATCGTGTTGCTAAAGAGTCTGGAGGTAAAGCATTCCAGGCGATTAACCGTGATGAATTAGAACAAGCTTATGATGAAATTGGTGAGTTAGAACCTCAACTTTATGAAAGTACGACTTACCGACCAAAGCAGTCAATTCACCAATACCCAGCAATGCTAATTGTTGCAATGTATTTGTTTGCCTTTGGTTTTGCCACTATTAGACGTCATTTTTCATCGTCTTCAAAAAAAGCAGGAGAAAAGCATGTTTGATCTTCTGATGTGGCAACAAATTGTTAATGAATTTCATTTTATTCGTCCACTATGGCTATTGGCCTTGATTCCATTAAGTATTGTTATTTATTTACGTTGGAAACAAGACAGCAAAAATGAGTGGCAGCAAGAATTACCAAAACACCTCCGTTCAGTGCTAACGGTCAATGATGTTGGTTGGAAAAAACAACTACCACTAAAATTATTGGCTGTTTCTATGCTCGTAGCCATTGTGGTTTGTGCTGGTCCTACATGGGAGCGTGAGGCTTCGCCATTTGGTGAAGATAAAGCCGCATTGCTTATTGTATTAGATAATAGTGAATCCATGTTGCAAAAAGATCTAGCTCCGAATCGATTAGAGCGCTCTAAGCAAAAAATTCGAGATTTGATTGCATTACGTAAAGGTGGGAAAACAGGGCTTGTTGTCTTTTCAGGAACGTCACACTTGGCTATGCCGTTAACCAAAGATAACTCCGTTTTTGCGCCATTCTTAGCGGCGATTCAGCCAGATATCATGCCTATAGAAGGGAAGAATGCAGAAAGTGCATTACCACTCATTGAGCCTCAATTAGGGACAGAGAGTGCGGGAACCGTGTTATTAATTACGGATGGCGCTAACCCTGAGACCATCGCGGCTTATGAGAAATATTTTTCTAAGCGTCGTCATCAACTGCTTGTGCTTGCTGCTGGTAATGAAAACAGAGCCAGTGACAATCCGATGGATTATGCCTCATTAAAAAAATTAGCCAATAAAAGTGGTGGAAGCGTTATAAACGTCACTGTGGATGATAGCGACGTTCGTAGCTTAAACAGTAAAGTAGAGCGACATATGCAATTAAATAATGAATCAGCTATGCCGTGGAAAGACATGGGTTATTACCTATTATTTCCTGTTTCATTACTTATGTTGTCATGGTTCAGAAGAGGGTGGCTAGTAAAATGGTGTCTGGTGGTAGTATTGGTTTCCCCTACATTTTATTCAATACCAACATACGCAGAAACCGTAAGTTTAAAAGCGAAAACTCAAGAACCTGTTAAAGAATTGACGTTATGGGAAAAAACGACAGGTTGGTGGATGGATTTGTGGTTAACCCCCGATCAACAAGGGCAATGGTATTTTGATAAATCAGAATATTTAAAAGCAGCAAAAAGTTATCAAGACCCATTAATGAAGGGCACTGCGTATTATTATGCAGGTGAGTACAAGTTAGCTCACAGTGCTTTTATTGCTGTGAAATCTGATTTAGGAATGTTTAACGCGGCAAATGCGTTGGCTCGACAAAGAGAATATGTTGCTGCGAGAGACATCTATCGTATGTTGTTAAAGAAAGATCTTGCTCCTGATTTAAAAGAAAAAACGCAGAATAACGTAAACGTCATGCAAGGCATTGTTGATGAGGTCAACCGGATGAGTGAAAGCCAAAAAGGCACGACCGATGGCCCAGAAGAGTCATTTGAACTGGGTGATGATAAACCTAGAACCGGTGATGGTGCAGATGAAGAAGTAGACTCTTCTTTAATGACGAAAGAAAGTTTAAATGCAAATGAGATCTTAGGAAGTCAAGAGTTGGCGGACAAATGGCTTCGTCGTGTTGAGGCAGACCCAAAATATTTCTTGCGTGCCAAGTTTCAATTACAACTTCGTGAACAAGAAAATACGCTTCAACCACAAGAGAGAGGGGTAAAGTGATGTTTCAATACACTGATAAACAACGCGGTATTTACTTTTTCTGTCATGTGCTTTTTCTGCTTATCGCCATCGTTTTTAGTATGAAAATACATGCCGCGACTCAACTGGATGGCTCGGATAATGTATCCATTAAAACGTGGCTAAGTGAACCATCAAAAACAGATGAAGACCAGAAAGCATATGCCATTAATCAACAAATTATTTTGTATATAGAAGTGGTTACTCCAAGGTGGTTTACTGGTGGTACTCGCATTGCTGCAATTGATATTCCCAACGTTGCAGTTAAACAACGTAATCAACTTGCAACCAATTTTACTGAACGCAAAAACGGAGTCACTTGGACGCATCAACGCTGGGAAGTGACATTATATCCTCAAAAAGCAGGTACTTATGTTATTCCTCCTACGGCGGTAAAAGTGCAAGTATCAAAAAAAGGTGTGGGTAATGCCTCAGGAACCCTTTATACCCAAGCTCAAACATTTAAAGTAATGAAACCATCTGGGTTGCTTGATGATAAGCAACAATGGGTGTCTGGGCTGGATTTTACCGTGCAACAAAAATGGGATACGTCTAATTCAGAACTCGAAGCTGGCGATTCGATAACTCGTACGATTACGATTAAAGGGGCTGATACCCTTGCCATGTTGATCCCTGAGATTTTGCCAGCGACATCAAGCACGCATTATCAAACCTATAATCAACCACCTAAATTGAGTGATACACAAACTCGAGGTGACTATTTATCTCAACGAGAAGAATCTTCCGTTTATGTATTACAAACGGGTGGAGAAGTTACGTTTCCTGCTCTTGAGTTAGTTTGGTGGGATGTTGATTCAGGTGAATTAAAAACGATTAATATTGAAGGACAAACCTTTGCGGTATCACACACTTTGCGCTCTTGGTTTATTGAATATTGGAAACCATTCGCAGTTTGTGTATTCATTCTTCTTCTTATTATCGTCGCTGCGATTAAAACCGTGCGTTATTATCAAACTCATCCACTTCCGGCATGGCTCGTATATTCTAGAGCGGTAAATCAAGAGGAATGGGGAACAGTTAGAATGCTGCTTTATCGTTTATTGAGAGAAACAGATAGTCTCGTTGAGCTCAAAGCGTATGAAAACAAGCAAGAATGGCAGAGTGAAACAACACAATTTCAAAATAAGAAGGTGACAACGTCACTATCTAAGCGGTTATGGAAAGCAATTAGTCGTCGAGATACTGCTAAATATCAATTAGGAGAAAGAATTAAATTTAAGAAGGCTTTGCCTCAGCTGAATAAGTATCGAATAAACAAAAAGAAAAAGTAAGATAATCAACACAGAACTGATGGACTGTACTTGTTTCATCTGCTCAGTTATATAAAGTGAAATCAGGATGAATCAGCCGTGTCGGTTATTATGAAAAGCACAGAACTAAACTTGATCCCCATTTTTGTCGCTATCTATGAAGAGAAAAACCTCTCAAAGGCGGCGATAAGAATGAACATTAGTCAACCTGCAGTAAGTAAAGCATTAAAGCGTCTACGAGAGATATATGATGATGGGCTTTTTCATCGAAATACAACAGGAGTAGAACCAACCGTTTTTGCTTCAGATATTTACCCTGCAATGTCTGCAGCGTTGAAGAATTTTACTTCTACGTTGTCAGCGTCAAGGGAATTTGACCCTAAAACATCCAATCGAATCTTTTCAATAGCAGTGGTATCAACAGTAAATTATTCTTTGATACCAAAGTTAGTTAAACAGATCCGAACATCGGCACCTAATATATCACTAGAGATTCATCCTCAATTTACTGAAGATTTAGAATCAGATTTACGTTTGCAACGTTATGATTTAGTTATCGATATGGCGATACGAGGACGAACTATTTTAAAATCTGAAGTGGTTTATACTGAAATATTAAAAGTTGTTTGCAGTAAAGATCATCCAAGAATAGGGGATTCAATTAGCCTTGAACAATTTTTAAGTGAAGAACATGTTGCCGCATCTCGCTGGCATAGCCGTAGTAGTTTGCTTAATGCTGAAGATATAGGAGAGTTAGAAGCCCGCAATATTGTTATTCGTGCAGCTGGTGCTTTTGAGATGATGCCAATCATTGGCTCGACAGAGATGATTGGAATGTTACCTCAGTCAACATTGGATGATTTAGGTGATTATTATAATTTGAAGTCGTTGGATTTACCTTTTAATCGTCAACAACATGAACTATGCAGTATTTGGCATCCAAGTCGAAGTAATGACAGTGGTCATCGTTGGTTGCGTCAGCAAATTCAAAAAGCAGCAAAAAACGATTTTTAAACAAACAGCGCCGAACTTGCGGCGCTGTTTTTATTTGTGAAGAATTAATTTTGAATGAAGATTTTTAGTAAGTTTAGTTTTTATCTCTTACTAATCGTAATCCCATGTCCGACATAATAATGGACTGACTTGCAAAATCTCGTCGATAGTTTTCTGACTCATTTGCATCATAAGAAAAGCTACTGCCGCGAACTGATTTATGCACTAAACCACTTGCTTCGTCTCGTGCGTTGTTAGGGTTATCTTTTGGTGAAACGCGGTAAAAATTATCATCATAGGCGTCACTCACGAACTCACCAACATTACCAGTCATGTCATATAAACCTAGTTCATTCGGTTGCTTCATTCCAACAGGGTGTGCGCGATTATTGGCATTTTTAGAATACCAAGCCACATCATCAATATTGTCTGAACCACTATAAATATAACCTTTACTTAAATTTCCTCCACGAGCAGCGAATTCCCATTCAGCTTCGGTAGGTAGTCGATAAGTTTCACCTGTCAGCTCATTTAATTTTTGAATGAAAAAATTAGCCTGCTGCCAACTTAAGTTATTAACTGGAACATTAGGATCTTGGAAATAGCTGAGAGAAGAGCCCATGACTGACTCAAAAATTTCTTGAGTAACTTCGAACTTAGAAATATAGAAATCATTCACCATCACGGTGTGAGCCGGCTTTTCTGATTTTTTTGCTTCAGGCGTATTTGACCCCATTTCAAATTCTCCACCTTGAACGGACACCATATTTTGTTCAATTTTTTGAGTGATGGGATGTGGAGGTGTACTTGTGCATCCCAACAAAGCAAAGCAGAAGATTGAGATAGGTAAAAAAGTTTTGTTTTTGGTAAAAAAAGAGACGTTAAACATGACATCCTCAACAGTTATTTTTGTACGTTTATCATACAGTAACTTAACATTCCAAATTGGAATAACGTATATAACTAATAGAGTAGTTCTTTTTGTTTATTATAAAGTTAGAACTTACTTAGTGGCAAAACTATAAGGGTGGTTTTCTGTTTTGCTAGGTAAGTTCTACTTAACCAAATTCGTAAAATAATAGGAATCAATATGATCATTACTCAAGGCCCACAATTTCAAGGTAAAGCATCAAAACGATTACATGTTATGGCCAAGCCTATTGGTGCTGTATGTAATATCGATTGTTCTTATTGTTATTACCTAAGTAAAGAAGATTTACTTGAGTATAAAAAGGGTTGTTCACCTCAAATGGATGACGAAACACTTGAAACTTATATTCGTCAATATATCGAAGGGCAAAACACGCCAGAGATTATTTTTTCATGGCAAGGTGGTGAGCCGACGTTATTAGGCCTTGATTATTTTAAAAGAATTGTTGAGTTTCAAAAGAAATACCAACCTGAAGGGATCTTGATTTCTAATGATTTACAGACAAATGGTACGTTATTAACCGATAAATGGTGCGAGTTTCTTGCTGAAAATAATTTTTTAGTTGGTTTAAGTATTGATGGCCCTGAAATGCTACATAATGCTTATCGCACCAATAAAGCGGGGCGTGGTACGTTTAAGCAAGTGATGAACGCTGTTGAATTATTGCATAAACACAATGTGAAATTTGCCACGTTAACGTGTGTGAATAATTTAACGAGTCGAAACCCTCTTGAGGTATATCGATTCTTACGTGATGTGGTGAAATCGCCACAAATGCAGTTTATTCCAATCGTTGAGCAAAAAACGTTTAGAACAGTTGCACCTCAAACTGAGCAAATTGCAGCACAGCTACGTCAAGGCGATAAACGTTTAATTCCAGGTAATAAAGAATCTATTATGGAACCTTGGTGTGTTTCAGATGAAGCATGGGGTAATTTCTTAATTGCTGTATTTGATGAATGGACTCAGCATGATCTAGGTAAAGTATTTGTTCAGTATTTTGAAGCCAGTGTTGAAACATGGATGGGGCGTAAAAACCCATTATGTACATTAGGTGAGATTTGCGGAAAAGGCTTAGCAATGGAACACAATGGGGATGTGTTTGCTTGTGACCATTATGTGTACCCTGAATATAAAATCGGAAATATTCATAATGAAGAGCTGGATACATTAGCGTTTAGCCGTAAGCAACAAGAGTTTGGTTTTGCAAAATCAAAAACGTTAACCACTCAATGCCAGAAGTGTGAATACAAATTTGCGTGTCATGGTGAATGCCCTAAAAACCGTTTTATTAAAACACGTGATGGTGAACCAGGATTAAATTATCTATGTGCAGGTTGGAAGAAGTTTTTTGCTCATGCCGATAAATCCATCGCTTATATATTGAAAATGCTAGGGAACCCTGTTCAGCACGGTAAATACAGCGATGCGAAGATGCACCAAGTTAACCAAAATGCTTTTCCTACTAAGTTTTAATAATTTAAGTACTAATAGTTTAATCTTTAAGATCGTACGTTTAAGAGTACCTTATGAAAAAAATAGTCTGTATTAGTTTGTTATCCATATTGGGATTTTCTGCGCCTTCATTTGCTAGTGACAGTGTTCAACAAGATCCTACGGTGAATCAAGCACAAAAGATGAGCCCTGAGCAAGAATTAGCGTATAGGGCTCAAAATAAAAATGAAACGATAGAAAATAGAGCAGATGCATTACGCCAATTAGCTCGATTTCCTAACCAAAACAGTTTGGTTGCGGTCGCTAGAGGGCTAAAAGATCCAAATCCGGTTATCCGAGAAGCGGCAATTACAGGATCAGAGTTATACAAGTTATCTCATCGTTGGAGAATGATTTCACCGTTATTGAGTGATTCTGAAATGAGTGTTCGTCTCGCTGCTGGTATTAATTTAATGCGTGAATATCGTTCTATGACGGTAGAACAACAGGTTCAAATGGAACCTGTATATAAAGAGCTAGTTGATACTTTAACATCGCAAAATAGAGAGGATACTCAACTGCAATTAGCGGACATATACCGCTGGCATGGTGAGTGGACTAAAGCCGATGTTATTTATCAAAAATTAGTTAAATCTGAACCTGAAAATGCAGAAGTATGGTTGAACTTATCAGATAATTTCCGTGGTCAAAATCAAGATGAACAAGCGCTAGCTACGTTAAATCAAGGTATAATGCAATTACCAAAAGAAGCGAGTTTATTTTATTCAAAAGCATTAACTCAAGTGCGTTTAAATCAAAAAGAAGACGCCGCTAAATCAATTCAGACAGCTGCAACATTGGCTGATAATAATAGTTATTATTGGTATTTGAATGGTGTTCTACAAGAGAGTATTGATGTTAAATTAGCAACGGAATCTTTTGAGAAAGCGTATTTAATTTCTGGTTCTCCAGAGCAGTTATACGCTGTGTGTGATATCTATGTGCGATATGGAAATGAAAAAGCAGATGCGTGTTTAGAAGAGCTAGCAAAGGTAGCGCCTGACTATGTTATTGAGCAATTAAAAGAGAAGCGTAAGTAATACCAACTCAAATAATTACTTGATTAGAAAATAAAAAAGCCGAGCATATCTAATATGTTCGGCTTTTTTTATTGTTTTAAGCTGGAAAGTTAGTGCATGATTTGCAGTTCATCTACTTCCATATCGATGCGAGCAGGGTTTCTTTGTAGCCATAGTAGACGACAAGTTAGTAAGATTGCTGATGTCGTTAAGCCACCAATAAAACCGAACCAAAAACCATATACGCCCATTGGTTCTCTAACCCAATCTGTCATACCAAGGATATAACCAGAAGGTAAACCAACTATCCAGTAAGACACAAAAGTACACTTAAAGATGGCATTCATATCTTTATAACCACGAAGGGCACCAGCAGCAACTACCTGCACGGCATCAGTACACTGATAAATAGCAGCTAATAACATTAAGCTTACCGCTAAAGTAATTACTTCTTGGTTATCTGAATATAAATAGGCAATTTGCTCACGGAATAATAAAGTTAATACCGCAGTACAACACGCCATTAATAACCCAAATGCTAAGCCACAGTAACTAGCGATTTTTGCTCCATCAAGATCTTTCTCACCTAATTTATGACCAACACGAATACTTACCGCAACGGCAATACTCATTGGGATCATAAAGATTAAGGATGAAAAATTAATCGCAACTTGGTGAGCGGCAACAACTGTCGAACCTAATGGAGAAACCAATAATGCAACAGCAGCAAATAGGGTCACTTCAAAGAAAATAGACAAAGCAACAGGAAGCCCCAGTTTGAAAAGGCGATAGATCTCTTTTCTTTGCGGCTTATTCCAGTTTTCATATAGGTTTACGCGGCGTAATTTAGGAGCGATAAACGTATACAATGTCATGGTTAAGAACATCAACCAATAAACGATAGCGGTAGCAACACCACAACCAACACCACCAAGAGCAGGAGCGCCAAGCTCACCGTAAACAAACATCCAGTTTAATGGAACGTTAGAAGCAAGACCAATGAAGCCGATAATCATTGCTGGAGTGGTTAGAGATAAACCTTCACAAAAACTACGCAGAGTTTGGAATAATAAAAATGCTGGCGCAGCCCACAATACAGCATGTAAATAGCCTTGAGTTTTTTCGTATAGCTCAGGTTCTACATCCATTGCAGCAATAATAAAGCCAGCATTATATAACACCAGCATAATTGGAATTGAGGTTAATAAAGCAAGGTAAACACCTTGGTGGATCTCAAATGGTACTTTTTTTGATTTTCCTGAACCGTTTAGTTGAGCTACAACAGGCACAAGGGCTATAAGTAGACCAACACCAAACAATACAGAAGGTAGCCACACACTTGCAGCAATGGCTACAGCAGCCATGTCAGTTGCGCTTACGCCACCAGCCATTACTGTGTCAACAAAGCCCATGCCTGTTTGTGCCACACTTGCAATTAATACAGGTGTAGAGAGTTTAATTAAGCGAACGATTTCTTTTTGGTATCTGTGCACTGCGTCACCGTATCAATATATTTGTAAATAAGGAGTTTAATTTATCGATTCATCATCACATAAGGATGTAATGAAGAAAAAAGGTCTGATTGAGTGCTTTGAACAGAGGAACTGTTAAAGGTAAGCAGAAAGGCGTCATTATATAGAAAACAGTGAGCTTCACAAAATGAAATATTCCAAGTATTGTAGATTATTGTAATAAAGTTGAGTTAATTATTTATAGCTCAAATACTTGATAAAAGATTATTGGAGAAGTAAATGTTTACAGGTATTGTCGCGACCACTGCAAAAGTCGTTAATATTGTAAAAAAAGACAAGTTTCAAACTCATATTATTGAAATTCCTACTCCGTACCATCAAGGTTTAGAAATTGGTGCTTCAGTTGCTCATAATGGTTGTTGTTTGACCGTAACTAAGATTGAAGGCCAACAAGCGCACTTTGACCTTATCGAGGAAACGTTACGTCTAACGAATCTTGGTTTATTAGAAGTAGGGCAAGAGGTTAATATTGAACGTGCAGCCCGCTTTGGAGATGAGATTGGTGGGCACTCAATGTCTGGCCATATCGTTGATGTAATGGTTGTACGTGCAATCAATAAAACCAGTGAGAATTGCCAAATATGGTTTGATGTTCCTGCACAATGGACAAAATACATTTTACATAAAGGCTATATTGGGGTTGATGGGATCAGTTTGACGATTGGTGATGTCGATGAAAAAGGATTTAATGTAAATTTAATTCCTGAAACTCTAGAGCGTACCAATTTAAGTTCTAGAGTAATTGGCGATAAAATTAATCTAGAGATTGATCCGCAAACACAAGCTATTGTAGATACTGTTGAGCGAGTGTTAGCGAACCAACAATAAGATCAGCTAAAACAATCCATCTTCATCATTATTGATAGAAAGACTTACCGATTGAGTATATGGGTTAATCTCCATGTTAAATTCAATGGCACGATGACAAGATGGACAGTCATCGTATACTTTTTTATTTGATTGAGATTGGTCGATAACCATATCAATTGAGTGATGGCAGTTAGGGCACTGGATATTTTTATTAATGTAATTATTCACAACAAACTCCTTTTACTGTTCTGTAATCGTAAATGCCAGTTCTAATTAACTTTCTATAGAATTGGTATAACGCATTAATGAATATCCATTTAATAGTAGAAAAAAGAGTTTGTTTCTGCAGTGAATTAAGTAAAAAAGTTGATTGATGCGATGTTTTAAGCCAAAGAGTTTAACATTAAACAAAAAATGAGATGGCAAGTACCATCTCATTGTATTTATTGGGTGAATGTCTGATGTTATTCATTTAAATTCAGCTTATCGATCAGCTGTTGTGCATGGAACATGTATTCACCACCAAACATATTGCAGTGATTTAATACATGATAAAGACTATATAAGTGCTGACGAGTTTCAAAGCCTTCAGAAATAGGGGATATGGATTCATACCCTTCAAAGAAACTGTCTTGAATCCCTCCAAACAGTTCAACCATTGCTAAATCACATTCAGCATCTCCCCAATAAGATGCGGGATCGTAACTTATTGGTCCCTTAACACTTAAAGCAATATTACCATGCCATAAATCACCATGCAGTAATGCAGGTTTAGGTTGGTGGTTATGAAGAATTAATTTACTATTTTTAACTAGAGTATCGATATCCCCAAGGATCATCCCTTTTTCTTTGAGTAGTTGAAGTTGCCAGCCAATGCGCTGCTCTGCAAAAAAACAATCCCAACGACGGTGCCAAGTATTTACTTGTAATACATTTCCAAGATAGTTATCACAATCAAAACCGTATTCAAGTTGATCACCCCATAGATGGTGATTAGCAAGACTGACACCTAATTCATAAAAAGCGTCTTTATCCATACTTTTTGTTGGGAGGTAATTAAGAACTAAAAATGAATGTTCTTTGGTTGTTCCTATATGGATTGGAGAGGGGACAAAGATATGATCTGATTTATCAAGTTGAGTGAGGCTTTCTATTTCAGTTTCAAATATAGGAAGTTCTGCTTTTTCATTAATTTTGACAAAATAGCGCTGACTTCCATTACTTATCATGTAGCAGTCATTTATTTCGCCACCATTCACACTCTCACGTTCTGAGATACTGAAAGGTTGTTGAGTTACTTCAGAGATTTGTTTTGCAATAGCTTGCCACATAATATTACCTCACAATATCTGATAAACAGACACTAAGCATAGTATATTTGAGATAAATATCTGTGAGGTAAGACTAAAAAATACCTCAATGTGAAAAGCTTATAAGCAATTCGTAAAAAGGAGGTAATAAGCGTGAAGTAAATCAATTAAAGAGTTGATCTATCTGTCAAGCTTAATGGAAAGCGTTTGAGTGTCAATCTCAATTTTGATAAATTACTGGTTAGTTAATAATAAATTACAACTAAATGGACAGAATATGATTGTCAACACTGATGGATACCACGCATTAATTGAATATTTGACTGAACACCTTTCAATTTTTGCAAACCAACAAGGTGATACAGGAGAAGAGACGGTTGAAGATATCGTTAATGATCTTGTTGCTTCAAATTTGATGGTCGTTTTTCAGCAAAATCCTGAACTGGATCCTGATGTTAGATTTACACTGCTAAGAGAAGCTGATGCCGTTGTTGATGACTTAGGGGAAGTATTAGCTGGAGAATGGGTTCAAAAAGCGACAAATGAACAAGTAATGTTTTTAGATGATTATATTGGTCTAATTAAAAACTTATTTGATAGCGCATTTAAGTAATTCATACCATAAAGAACAAAAATCGTGAAGCTAAGTGAAGTAGGGGTATTTCACTTAGCTTTTTTGTTTATAACACTCTTCGAACTTGCCAGAATGCTTTTTTCCAATAAGGATTATCTAAGCTAGAGATAATCACGCCTTTGGATGTTGATGCATGCATAAATTCTCTATTTCCAATATAAACACCAACATGCCTTACTTTTACACTGGTTTTAAAAAAGATTAAATCGCCTTTTTTAGCATTAGCTAATGCGATTTGAGTGCCAGAAGTTGCTTGATATTCTGTTGTTCTTGGCAGTGATAAACGATGTAAAACATCAAATGCGTTTTGAGTAAATGCGGAACAATCAACACCATTCATAGAAGCCCCCCCGTATTTATACGGAACGCCTTGCCATTGATAAAAATAATCTTGATAAGCATCTGATGATGAGAGCTGTGGATGTTGAGTGGTGATCTCTTGCTTTGATAACTCTGCTACTGGAGGAGTTGATGAGCACCCCAATAAGCCAACAACAGTAAATATAGCGAAAAGGTGACGAAACATAACAAGCCTATATAAAAAAATGCAGATAACTATTTTGAATGAATTTCACGGGAATTAACATCAAAATAGAGAATATTGAAAGCTAATTATAGTACTTTCTCATTTTTTATCTCGACTTTTATGTGAAACAAACTGATTAGTTGTTAATCAAAAGTTTTGTTTTGTGATGTTAAACTGGTCAAATTAACTACATTTGAAATACTTTGTGACATTTTGCTCTTTTAATGGTTGTAACAATCAAGTAACCTTTCTGTGAATTTTGGATGTACTTACTTTTAACTAAATCACACAATATTGTTCATTGTTTCTAACGTTTAATATGATTTGTTTAAGGTAGGTCAAAAACAAGGAGTTACAGATGAGTTCGTCTGCATCACAACAACAAAACCAACAACAGCCTAAAAGGCCTTTATTCACTCGCTTTCTTGATTCTGTTGAATACCTAGGAAACTTACTACCACACCCAATTACTCTTTTCGCAATCTTTTGTGTGGCCATTCTCGTTTTATCCGGTATCGCAGGTTATTTTGAGCTATCAGTTATGGACCCTCGTCCAGAAGGAGCGAAAGGGCGCGCAGCTGATGGAATGATCCACGTAGTAAGCTTGTTTAATGCAGAAGGTTTACAATTAATCGTAACTAACTTAGTGAAAAACTTTGTTGGTTTTGCTCCATTAGGTACCGTACTTGTAGCGATGCTTGGTGTTGCTATTGCAGAACATTCAGGTCTATTATCAGCAGCAATGCGTGGCATGGTAATGGGTGCATCTAAGCGTATGGTTACTGTAACCGTTGTTTTTGCTGGTATTATTTCAAATACAGCATCAGAGCTTGGTTATGTTGTACTTATTCCTCTTGCAGCTATGCTTTTCCACTCATTGGGTCGTCACCCATTAGCCGGTCTTGCTGCAGCGTTTGCGGGTGTATCTGGTGGTTATTCTGCAAACCTTCTTATTGGTACGGTTGATCCACTGCTTTCAGGTATTACTGAAACAGCAGCGCAAATGATTGACCCAACGTATACTGTTGGTCCTGAAGCAAACTGGTACTTCATGTTTGTTTCTACTTTCTTCATTGCTATCACTGGTGCATTTGTAACAGAGAAAATTGTTGAGCCGAAACTGGGTAAATACAATGATGAAGAAGCATCTGAAGATCTATCTAATGATTCGATGGGTAAACTAACGGATGTTGAAAAGAAAGGTCTTAAACTAGCAGGTATCGCTGTTCTCGCTGTGAGTGCATTACTTGCATGGACAATTGTTCCTGAAGATGGTGTTTTACGTTCAGAAACTGGTACCGTCGCTGGTTCACCATTCCTTAAGAGTATCGTTGCCTTTATTTTTGTATTCTTTGCTATTCCAGGCTTTGTTTACGGTAAAGTGACAGGTTCAATGAAGAATGATCGCGATGTCATCAATGCAATGGCTACATCAATGTCGTCAATGGGTATGTACATTGTTCTTGTATTCTTTGCTGCGCAGTTTGTTGCTTTCTTTAAGTGGACTAACTTTGGTCAAGTGATTGCGGTTGGTGGGGCGAGTTTTCTACAAGATGTAGGCCTTACTGGACCAATGTTGTTCTTCGCATTTATTTTAATGTGTGGCTTCATTAACTTAATGATCGGTTCAGCGTCTGCACAATGGGCAGTAACCGCACCAATCTTCGTTCCAATGTTAATGCTAGTAGGTTATGCGCCTGAAACAATTCAAGCGGCATATCGTATTGGTGATTCAACGACGAACATCATTACACCAATGATGAGCTACTTTGGTCTTATTCTTGCCGTAGCAACACGTTACATGAAGAATCTAGGTATCGGTACGCTGATTGCAACTATGCTGCCATATTCAATCTGCTTTATGTTTGGTTGGAGTATTCTGTTTTACGTGTGGGTATTTGTATTTGGTCTACCAGTTGGTCCTGGTGCTGCTACGTTCTATACACCATAATCAATATAGAAATTTAGCTAGAAATACATAATCTATAAATAAAAAAGGCGATCTTCGGATCGCCTTTTTTGTTTATTTCTTTCTAAAGGGTTGAGTAAGCATTTTATCTAAGCGTTGTTCTCTTTCTTTTCTGAAAAATCCTAAGCCAATCTTCATATCTTGATGTCCATCAATAGGCTTAACTAAATAAGTATTTCCAATTCGGTCCCAAATAGATAAAAAGAAGCCATAATTATTATGCATTTCAGAGATATGAACTGAATGATGAACTCGGTGAAAATCTGGAGTAACGAATAACCCTCGAATGTACCGATCAAGTGTGCGTGGAATAAATAAATTACTGTGATTAAACATCGCACTGACATTCAAAACAATTTCAAAAATAATGACGGCTTCAACCGGAATACCAAGTAACCCTATCGCTGCGATTTTAATCAACATAGAGAGAATAATTTCGATGGGATGAAAGCGTGTACCCGTTGTAACATCAATATCTTGATCTGAGTGATGCATTCGATGTAATCGCCACAGTAAAGGAATGCGATGAAACGCTCGATGCTGCCAATAAATTAACCAATCCAATAATAAAATGGATAAGAGAATCGTTAAGAAAGTAGGCGTATTGAGGTAATTAAATAAACCAAATTGCTCCTGATTTGCGATAAGAGCAGCATCAACGGCTAATAACGGTAAGGTTAGACGAAGGACGATACTGTTGAAAAAAATTAAGCCTATATTGTTTAACCAACGGAACCGTTTATTTTGAGTGAGCGCTTTGCGAGGCCATTTGTATTCTGCTAAAGCAAAAATGATGAAAGCAGTAACAAAAAATCCAAAACGTAACGTGTCACTGTATTCAATCCAATTATTTTCCATTAGGAATTTCTCTTTAGAACTTGTTATTACTCATACTGTAAGTAAAATGCGCTTTTTTTTCCATATAAATAAAATTGCTTGGTTGTTGTTCATGCGCATTCATAAAGTTCACCAGTTACATAAAGAAAGATTAGCTCGTTCTTCTAAACCTTTTAATGCAAGAGGGGCGAATGTGAATCGCTGTGAATTTTGCCAAGTACATAAAGACCACTGTATCTGTGAATATCAACCAGAAACTACATCAGACGCTGCTTTCTTACTTATTATGTTTGATACAGAGGTATTAAAACCAAGTAATACAGGTAAATTAATTGCTGATGTGATCCCAGAAACGCACGCCTATCTTTGGTCACGTTCTGAGCCAAGTGAAGAAATGTTAGCATTGTTAAATAATGAAGCTTATCAGCCTTTTGTGGTTTTCCCAGAAGAGCAAATTGAAGATAAGTCATTAGTGCGTAACGAAGTGATTATGGAAGAAGGGAAAACACCACTATTTATCTTATTAGACGGTAGCTGGCGTGAAGCAGGAAGAATGTATCGTAAAAGCCCATATTTACATCAGTTACCTGTTCTTTCTTTTAAGAGTGAACAACTTTCTAATTACATTATGCGTAAAGCTTCAAAAGATCATCAGCTTGCTACTGCAGAAGTTGCCAGCATGGTGCTTGATCTGTTTGGTGAACAACAGAACGCAAGACATTTAGAACACTGGTTTGAATTGTTCCGAGAGCATTATCTTTATAGTAAGCGCCCAGTAAAAGGTGCAGAACGAGGCATGGGCTTAAAACGTTTGATTGAATTTCGTACAAATCTGAAAGTAAATAACGAAATCTAATACCAGTTTGAGGTTCAATTCACACTAAAAACCGACGAATATCGGATAGGTCACAGTCTGTATAGCTAAAAATTAGGTAAGATAACACCATGAAAATTTAGAATGGTTTAGGACAAGGATACCTTATGTACTACGGTTTTGATGTGGGTGGAACTAAGATTGAGTTCGGCGCGTTTAATGAAAAACTTGAGCGTGTTGCAACTGAGCGAATTCCAACACAAACTGAAAATTACTCACTGTTGGTTGATGATATTGCATCATTGATTGCAAAGTATGATGCAGAGTTTGGCGTTGAAGGTAAAGTCGGTTTAGGTATTCCAGGAATGGAAGATGCTGAAACAGGGGCTTTATTAACAAGCAATGTCCCTGCAGCAAAAGGGCAATTTTTACGTAAAGATTTAGAAGCAAAAATTGGTCGTTCAGTAAAAATTGATAATGATGCTAATTGTTTTGCACTATCAGAAGCGTGGGATGAAGAGTTAAAAGATTCACCATCAGTCATGGGGCTAATTCTAGGAACTGGCTTCGGTGGTGGTTTAATTTTTGATGGTCAAGCTTTCTCGGGTTACAGCCATGTAGCTGGTGAACTAGGTCATTCACGTTTACCTATTGATGCATGGTTTCATCTAGGAGAGAACGCACCATTACTGGGTTGTGGTTGTGGAAATAAAGGTTGTTTAGATAGTTATCTTTCTGGACGTGGCTTTGAGCTACTTTATGCGCATTACTATGGCGAGCAAAAGAAAGCGATTGATATCATTAAAGCTCATGCCGAAGGTGATGCGAATGCGGTCGAACATGTTGATCGCTTTATGGAGCTTTTAGCAATCTGTTTCGCGAATCTATTTACTTGTTTTGACCCACACGTTGTCGCTCTTGGTGGTGGATTATCAAACTTTGAATTAATTTACGAAGAGCTACCAAAGCGTTTACCAAAACACCTTTTATCTGTAGCGCGTGTACCTCGTATTATTAAAGCGAAGCACGGTGACTCTGGTGGTGTACGTGGTGCAGCATTCTTGAATATTAAAGACTAAGTTCTACAAAAAGAGCCTCATGTTGTTTGTTATTACTAACAGATAAACAGAGGCTCTTTTTTGCAATGCGCTTAGATTTAATTAAGTAACTTAAAGTTAATTAATTATTAAGCACAGCATTTTTTGTATTTCTTACCGCTACCGCAAGAACAAGGATCGTTGCGGTTAGGTGTTTTCTCAAAGCGAGTCGTTTTAGGTTTATTTAATACACCTTCAAGCTCAAGAATATTTTCTTCTTTCTCTGCATTCACTTCAATACTAGCAAACAATTTATGCTCAGCAACTTGGGCTTCAACTTCGATTTTACGCTCTTCAGTTTGAACAACTAGAGTTAATGGCGCTTCTTCAGTACCTAACTTAACGTCACGCTTAGTGTTGTAACCAGAAAGAACGTGGTTTTGACGAGTCTCGATACGACCTTTGAAGAACATTTTAGACATCTTGGAGCCTTATAAATTTAGAACACAGTATTTTAGGCACTTTATACCATCAACATGGGATTGGATAAAGTAATTAGAAAAGAAAACAGGCCTAGTTGTAAAATAGGCCTGTTTATAATATTTTTCATTTTTTGAACGAGTGGTTTATTTTTGTTGCGGTTGTTGATTCTATAGGTTTATTTTTATTCGTGCTAACTTAAAATTACGCGTTTATTAGTTAAGAGTAAGATTTTATGGACTATACAAAAAGCTCTACTCAGGCTTTTTCTTTTTTACGTTGCAACACGTCAACAAAAGATTCTGAGTCTTTAAGGTATAACACAACGGATATATCACGCAGAACGTCAGATTCTTATATTTCAGGTGTGCAACGAGAAAACTCTATTGGAAATGAACCAAGAGGAGCTGGAGTAGGGGTGCTTTTACTGAGTTTAGGGCGTCCATTACCACCCAACTATTTTATGGGGGATTACGTCCAACCAACAGGTGGTAGTAAATCAGCTCCTTTAGAGCAGTATCGAGCATTATCGACAACTAAACGTGTAGTTGAGCTTCGCATGACTGCGACACAATATAAGAAGTCACTTGAGAATACACTGCAGATACATTCTGTAATCAGAGCTAAACCTACGAATAATTTAGTTCAAAGGGCTAGTTTAGAGCAACGTAAGAGTGAACTTACCGATCTGATACCGTTTAGCGAATACAAAAGAGAAGTTGAACTTAACCAGGTTCGCAGATCGTTAAAGGCTCTTGGGCCTATGCCAAAAGATATTGGTTCGGAAGAAAGAACCAGATACCTAGTTCAAAAGGCAAGTTTAGAGCAACGTAAGAATGAAATTACTAATTTGATACCGTTTACAGAATTCAAAAGAAGAGTTGAGCTTAATCAGATTCGAAAATCATTAAATGAGTATTAATATATTTTTAGTTCAGAACTAAATTTAATTGAGGAATAATAATGTCAGCGTTCAAAGTTAAATATTTTAATTCAAAAAAAGAGCTACTACATTGTGAAAGTATCTTTATGAAAAACCTCGGAGCAGCGAAGCGCTCTTCATCATCAATGGCTCCAATGAGTACGGAGCGTATTGAAATTTATGATGTTAGTGATAAATGGTTAGCTATAAAAGAGTTAGGGAAATGGAAGTCGATAGAATGAATTTTTTAGTATGGTGTGATAAATGAGGTTTTAACTATAGTGTATATTTTTAGTTTATTATATGTACCGAGTTATTTTCTATTCAAATAGGCGAAACAATGTAATTTAATTTGTGAATGCTATGTGCCCCCTATCATTAAATCATTATTCTTCTCTCTATAGACACGCACAAGGAAGTGTTTTTAATAGAGGTAAAGCATGAATTCTATTGATTTTACATTTTTAGATAAAGAGATACTTACTCAATTGCAGAAAAGAGGGATGAGTATTAATGAAAGTATTCAACTCATTAATTTTGAAATTTACTATTTAAATTATAGAGATAGAGCTGCAGTGAGAAAAGCTGTCCGCTTAGTTGGAGAAGATAAAAAGCAAGCAATTATTTCCAAAATTCATATGAATAAACGGAAAAGCTACCTTGCTGAATTACTGGCAAACGAAAATAAGTATCATATGGAAAGTTGTAATTATTTATTTGGTGTATAATTAAATAGAAAAGAGCTACCAATGAAGTAGCTCTTTTTTCATTCATTCAAATACAACTCCGCCATACCATCGAGCTTGCTTTTTACTTCTTTCCAATTAGGCATCACGCTGGTTAATAAGCGCCAGAAACGCTCGCTGTGGTTGTATTCTGCAATGTGGCAAAGCTCATGTAAGATCACGTAATCAATGCACTCTTTAGGCGCTTTGATCAGATGAGGGTTGAGCATCAACGTGCCTTTGGCTGAGCAGCTTCCCCACTGTTTTTGCATCGGCATAATGCGGAATGAAGGGATGCCCTCTACCCACGTTGCTTGTGGTAAAAGCTCAGCTAAACGTTCATGGAACACGCGCTCTGCACTAACGCCATACCAACCAGATACCAGTGCTTTAACGAGCTTTGGCTTATCTTCGTTAAAGCGGTTGAGCGTGACTAACAGCTTGCCTCGTTCCATCTTCACGTTGGAAATGGCATCTTGGTCTTCAACCACTTTTAACACATAGCGGCGGCCTAGATAGAATTGCATCTCGCCGCTCACGTAGTGTTTGGTTTGCACATATTCTAAGTGAGTTCGAAACTCGACCAGTGCATTCCAAATCCATTGAGCGCGTTGCATGACCGCCTCATTGATTGCTGATTTTTCAGCATCTTGAGGCGCAGTAACAGCCACTCGGCAATCTGGGTGAACTCGAATGGTGATTTTCTTTTTTTTGCCTTCGCCGTTTTTCCCTAGAGAAAAAGTTTTGCGGATCACCTCATAGGTAACAGCTTCATCACCATAGATGAAGCTGTATTCCTCGGTATTGCCTTCTTTATGGTTAACCGAAGTCATGCTTAGTGGCCTGACTTATTGTTACCAGACAGGCCAAATCGGGTGATTTGAATGACATCAGTGATAATGGCTTGCGCTTTGTCGATACCCACATCAGCGAACAGCAGTGGCAGCAGCCCCAAACGGATCTGGTTTTCAATCTCCGATGGGTTAATTGAAAACTCAGCAACCGCTTTACGTACAATGCCATCAATGTCTAACGCATACTGAAAGTATTTATCTTCAAGAGTGGGGTCTTCCGTTAGAGGTAACGGCTCACCTAGCGCTTTTAAGAACAAACCATAATACGCTTGAACATGACGTTTGATTTTAGGATCAAGCTCTGCAAAGCGATCAGTCGGTAAACCTGCCACATCACGGTCTTTAACCTGCTGCTCAAAATCCGCAAATAGAAGGTACTGTTTAACAGGGCTATCAAACATCTCCTTGGTTTTCTCGATGGCTTGTTTTAACAAGTTTGAGAAATACTCTTGGGCATACGGATCATCCGCCAAATCTTGCTCAATCATCTTGGTTACACGACCAGTGATGACATCCTTTTTGTTTTTGGCTTCATCATCGGTCATTTGCTCTGGTTTGGCATCTTTACCCATGTTGCCAACCAGATAAGCGCCTTCTGGCTCTTCAATCGACACACCAGCTATGTGCTTGTCTAACATGGCGCGAATATTTTCCGAATATTCGTCGTAGTCCACGGTTTCCTCTGCATCAGCACGTACTTGTTGGCGTAGTTGACTCATGGATTTCAGCGTGCTCTTGTAATGATCTCGAGTGCCCACAGCCGTGTTGGGGAAAATAGCGTCGAAGCTTTTATCTTCAAAGTAGGTCGCTGATTGCAATGCGACTTTTAAGCAGTTAGCAAATGCGGTCAGCGCATCATAAAAATCATTACGCAGCTTTAAGTTGGTATCCGTTAATTGACCATCAATGGTATCAATTTTAGGTGCCAAAGCCTGACGAAGTGCTTGTCCATCTTGCTTGTTCTTCACACCAGAAAAAATTGCCCAAAGGTCATCATACAAACCTGGCAACTTCTTGTACTCGGTATCCATGCGGTTATACAAGCCTTTGAGATCGTCGATATCAAAGCCGCCTTGGGTGCGTTCAGCCAAGTCTTGGTACTTCTCAATGGTGATGTCCAGCTCTTTGAGGATGCCACGATAATCAATCAAATAACCGAACTGCTTTTTGCTGTGCAGTCGGTTAACACGCGCAATGGCTTGAATAAGGTTGTGCTGTTTTAACGGCTTGTCGATATAAAGCACCGTGTTTTTAGGCTCATCAAAGCCCGTTAACAGCTTATCGACCACGATCATAATGTCGGGACCTTCATCCTTTTCAAATTCTTGGATGATGTGCTTGGTGTAGGCTTTTTCATCGCTCCAGCCTTTCTGTGCGACGTTTTCTTTCCACCAATTTTGCACCAGATCGGTACTTTCATTATCGACGTTATCGTGTCCCTCACGGGTATCAGGTGGCGACATCGCAACCACTGAAGTGACTTTACCGATTTGATCGAGAAGCTTCTTATAGCGAATTGCAGAGGCTTTAGAATCACACGCCAGTTGTCCTTTCAAACCTTGCTGCTTGAAGTTCTGGAAATGATCCGAAATGTCGTGCGCAATTAACTCTAATCGCCCTTCGGTTTGGTAGATCTGACCTTTTTGAGCGAACTTGCGTTTTAAGTCTGCGCGTTGCTTTTCCGACAGAGTATCGGTAATACGGTCAAACCACGCATCAATGGCTTTGTCGTTGGTGCTCAGATCAGGCTTACGCTCTTCGTACAACAGTGGCGTAACCGTACCATCTTCGACGGCTTGCTGCATGGTGTAAGAGTGAATGATCTTACCGAACTTGTTCTCGGTTTTATCGTCTTGCAGCAGAGGCGTACCTGTGAAGCCGATGTAAGCGGCTTTCGGCAAGGCTTGTTGCATTCGGATGTTGTTTTCACCATTTTGGCTGCGGTGTCCCTCATCCACTAATACGATAATGTCTGGGCTATCGTTGTAGCATTCAGGTAGGTTAATCGCTGTACCAAACTTATTGATGATCGAGAAGATAATACGTTCATTACCTTTGCCAATTTGCTCAGCAAGGCGTTTACCTGTGGTTGCCATTGCATCCTTTTTGTCTTTATCTGACAATGCGCCGCCAGAAGCAAAGGTGCGAGCAAGTTGGTCTTCTAAATCCACACGGTCGGTCACAACCACAACGCGACATTTCGCTAACTCTTTTAGCCAAATCAGTGCTTTTGACAAAAACACCATAGTGAATGATTTACCTGAACCTGTGGTATGCCAGATCACACCGCCATTACGTGCTCCTTTATCATCAAAAGAAGTGATGCGTTCCACTAAGGCTTTGATGCCAAACACTTGCTGATAACGCGCAACGATCTTGCCTGCTTTTTTATCAAACAGGGTAAATAGACGGGTTAACTCTAGTAGGCGGTCATGGCGCAGTAAGGATACCAATAAGCGGTCTTGGTCTGTCACCACCAAATCACCGCCTGCAATCAGTGATAGATATTCATCTTTGATCGCTGGCGTGCGATGGCTGAAAATCGCATTCAGTTGCGCGTCATTCAGTGGCGTGTTCTTAAGGCGTTCAAAGGTGCTTTCGATGATTTCTTCTTCTTTCCATTTCGCCCAGAACTTCTCAGGTGTACCGCACGTACCATATAAACCATTAGCCCCATTGATGGATAACAACAGTTGGTTGTAAGCAAACAGATGAGGAATTTCATCCACTTTTTGGTTGCGAATGTTTTGCGAAATACCTTCTGTAATGGTGGGTTTGCCATTTATGCTGCTATCAGGTCGTTTTGCCTCGATCACTACCCAAGGCAAGCCATTAATGAAACAGACCACATCAGGAATGCGTTTACCTGTACCAAGTGCATTATCAACTTCCATCTCTTCGGTGAAATGAAATTGGTTGTTTCCAGGCGTGTCCCAATCAATAATTTGAATGGTTGGGTTGGCTTTTTTACCCTCGACAAACTCAGTGACGCTAATGCCGTAAGTTAAGGCGTTATAGAGCTTTTCATTGGCGGCTTTAAGTCCTTCATTCATGGCAGGGTTAGCCAACTCTTGCACGATTTTATCAATCGCAGCTTGCGACAAATTGCGCTCTTTACCCATGAATGAATAGGTTTTGAAACTTAGTACCTTGCGTAAGATTTGCGGCAAGATCACCGTAGTTTTGTTGCCACGCATTGCCATGCATTCACTCGGCGAAATGAAATGGTAGCCAAGGTTAGTAAGCAAAGTTAGTGCAGGGATTTTTGCGCTTTGTTCTTCTTTGAAATTCGGTGCGTGATGCTTAGGTTCACTAGGAGATAATGTTTCCATACTTAGCCTATGACGTTGTTCTTATTGTTAATCAGGGCTTGCTAAACAAGCACTGTCTTGGTTGTCAAAAAATGCGGTTTCAGCAACTTTTACGCGACGTTTCCCCGTCAACAACTGCTGCATCAATGCCTTTTTTCTTGCTTCAAGTGGGCAAGCTTGGCTTCGAACAATTCGATTTCTTTATCGGCAGCAGTGAGGACCGAAGCGATTTTTTGTTGCTCATTTAATGCAGGCAAAATAAATGGAAAACTGCATAAAGCATCAAACCCAACCGATTCTCTAACAGAACCCTGTGTACTATTTTTTATTCTTTGTTTTGCCTCATGTGACTGCATCCAATAGCTTAAGTAAGCTCTTTGAAGCTTTGAGTCATTTGTACTGAATACAACATACATAGGACTGAGAACACCCTCACTGAACTGATTTAAACAGGCAAAGGACCCAACGTTTAAACGTGAAGGGTTGTAGCCAAATTGACCTTGCTTCACAATTTTGTAGTTGCTGATATTTTCACTCGCTACTCGCTTAGAAAATTGGTCTTCGGGTAAAACAAAACCACTGTGATTTGTAACACTTAAAACACGAGTGATTTTGTTATCTTTATTGCGAGATTTTTCTTCGATTAGTAGCGACTTTAAATGTGTACGCTCCCAATCCCCCTCAAACGCTTTACCCGTTTCAGGATCAACCAAGCGTTTTTTACCTGTCAACAACTGCTGCATTAACGCTTTTTTCTGCTGCTTGCTGGCTTCAATCAGCTTTTGAGTGGTTGCAATACCGCGATCCCATATAGAAAGGATTTGGGCGATTTTGCGTTGTTCTGGGAGTGGAGGAACTAGCAGTGGTAGCTTTTCCAGTGTGGCTTTATTTAGTTTAAAGCGCCCAGCTCCTTGCCTTGATAGAAAATTGGTTATATTCCTATGCTTAAAGTAATTGAAGAACCACTCTGAGTCACAGATACTTGAACTTTCTAAAATATGAGCATGGTTGTTTACAGTACATTTTCCAGAGATAAACTGCGTTTGAGGCATTGTGGCATACTTTAAAAAATGATCGCCATCCTCTCCAATTAACGCATAAATTCCATCTTGTTCGTACTCAGAAATGTAATCTTGTATTTTAGTTGGACCATAGTAAGGGTATTGCCCTTTCATAGTCTCACGAACTTCTTGGCTAATTGGTTTTCTAAAATTGTTGCGAATACGTAAAGCTTCGCCCACCTTACAAAGTTTCCAATCGTCAGGAATTTCAGATATCTGAGCTTGCACTAAATCAAGCTTTGAGATTGAATTAGGCACCATAACCCAACTCCTCTAGGTAGCCCTTCATTTCCGCTTCTAGCTCGGCTAACACAGCTTGCAGCGCCAAACGCTCACTGCGCACAGCCATCAAATCAATTTCAGCTTCTTCTTCAAAGGTATCCACGTAACGAGGAATATTCAGGTTGTAGTCGTTCTCTCGGATCTCATCGAGTGTTGCTACATACGCGTACTTATCCACGTTGTCGCCACTGCGATAAGTTTTGACGATCTTATCGATGTTCTCTTGTGTCAGTACGTTCTGGTTTTTGCCAGATTTGAACTCACGCGAAGCATCAATGAACATCACATCTTTGGTGTCTTTTTTCTTCTTGAAGATCAAGATTGCCGCTGGAATACCTGTACCAAAGAACAGTTTTTCAGGTAAGCCGATCACGGCATCTAGCAAGTTTTCTTCAATCAACTTTTGTCGGATTTTACCCTCAGAAGATGCGCGGAATAGCACCCCATGAGGCACAACTACACCCATTCTGCCTGTCTCTGGTTTTAAGGTTTCGATCATGTGCGAGATGAACGCGTAGTCGCCTTTAGTTTTCGGTGGCACGCCACGGCGGAAACGACCAAAGTGATCGCTTTCTGCTTCTTCATGTCCCCATTTATCTAATGAGAATGGCGGGTTTGCGGTTACCACGTCAAAGTGCAGTAAACCACCATTGCTGTCTTGCAGCTTAGGGTTACGAATGGTGTCGCCCCATTCAATGCGGTGGTTGTCTTCACCGTGCAGGAACATGTTCATTTTCGCCAATGACCATGTTGAGCCAATCGCTTCTTGACCGAACAGGGCATACTGCTTAGAGCCGCCAAAGTTCTTTTGAACTTGCTTACCACACTTCATCAATAGCGAGCCTGAACCACATGTAGGGTCACAAATGCTGTCACCTTGTTGTGGCTCTAGGATGATAGAAAGCAGATCCGATACCTCTGGCGGGGTATAGAATTCACCTGCCGATTTACCGCTGCCAGCGGCAAAGTGTTTGATCAGGTATTCGTAAGCGTTACCAATTACATCCAGCGAACCAACACGGCTTGGACGTAGGTTTAGGGTTGGCTTACCAAAGTCTTCCAATAGGTGGCGTAGAATGTCGTTCTTTTGCTTTTCATCACCCAATTTATCGGTGTTAAAGCTGATGTCTTGGAACACGCCTTTAAGCTTGGTGCCGTTGGCTTCTTCAATTGCGTGTAATGCTTGGTCAATACGAGTACCGTTACCTGCGGTATTACGTGCATCATACAAATCCCAAAAGGTTGAACCTGCTGGAATTTTGAATGATTGACTCGCAAGCATGGCTTCAACCATTTCTTTGTTGTCACCGAACTGTTTAGTCAGTTCTTCGACTTTGTCTTGGCGAACATCTGAGATGTACTTTAAGAACAGCATGGTCAAGATGAAGTCTTTGTATATAGATGGATCTACGGTGCCGCGGAACGTATCGCAAGCTGACCATACGGCTTTGTTGATGTCGTCTTGGTTGATTTGGGTATGTGGCATGAGTTACCTAGCTGTTATGTATAGCGCTTATTTGTATCAATCTACGTGATTATCTGAACAACTACTTATCCAGAATGGTATTAGTGCTGATTAAGCGAATGAAATATGGGGATATAATACGTGGTTATGGTGTTTTTTTATAGTCATTTTAATCAACAAGATGGGGTAGGAGGGGAGCCTAAACGAATAATATAACATGCTTGAAACAACTTATTGGATAATTATCCAATAAGTTGTTTCAATTTTTTGGGCGATTTATACTGAAGTATTGTAACTTATTGTATTTTAAGTGTTTAACTTTTGGCATCTTAATTGCTCTATTGAAGTTAACTCGTGAAGAGCACGATTATCAATAGAATTTAATATTAAGGAATAAAGCCATGCCAACTCCAGCTTATATGTCAATTAAAGGTGAAACTCAAGGCGATATCACTAAAGATGCTTACTCAGCAGATTCAGTAGGTAACGTATGGCAAGAAGCGCACGTTGATGAATTTCTTGTTCAAGAACTTGATCACGTATTAACGGTTCCACGTGATCCACAAAGCGGCCAACCAACAGGTCAACGCGTTCACCGTCCAGTAGTCGTAACTAAGCAACAAGACCGTTGTTCTCCACTACTATTCAATGCTCTTGTATCTGGTGAAAAACTGCCTGAGTGTAGCATCAACTTCTACCGCACTTCGACTTCAGGTAAGCAAGAGCATTACTACACAATTAAACTGATTGATGCACTACTAGTTGATATGCAAACTCGCATGGCTCACTGTCAAGATGCAGCAATGGCTGATCGTGTAACAGAAGAAGTGCTTAAGTTTACTTACCGTGCAATTGAAGTGACTCACGAAACATGCGGTACAGCAGGTAATGACGACTGGCGCACACCGCGCGAAGCGTAATGATTATAGATAACAATCATTAAAGTAAGGGCCACATGTTGGCCCTGTTTGTCGTTTTATTTCTATTGCATTGCTTATGGTTTATGAGTGCTCCATAAGCAATGCAATCGAGCTTCTATCAGGTAAATATAATGAGTCGCGAGTTAGAGTTTAAATTTGAAGTCCTCGGCACACATCATGAATTTCGTGTCGAGAGTTTTAATGTCGTTGAAGAGGTTTCTCTGCCCTTTAAAATGACTTTGTCTTTATTATCACTCGATCCTGATATTGAGTTTGATGTACTCAGCCGAAAACCAGCAGTGTTAACTATTTTAGGACAGGGCATCAATGCCGGACGGTTATTTCATGGGGTTGTTAATGAAGTGCGCTATTTAGGCGTAGGTCGCCGTTTTTCACGTTATCAAATCACGCTTGTCCCTCAATTATGGTTTTTAACTCAACGTCAAGATTGTCGTATTTTCCAAGATAAATCTATTGTCGACATTTTAACTGAAGTGCTTGATGGTGCATCAGTAACTGATTATCGTTTTGAGTTATTTAATACTTATCCAAATCAAGAATATTTACTTCAATATCGTGAAACAGATAGTCATTTTGTTCAGCGCCTGTTAGCAGAGCATGGTCTGTGGTATTACTTTGAACACACTGCAAGCAATCATACGATGGTGATTGTAGATAAAAATGATGCTATTCCAGAGTTAATCAGTTCGCCGTTAAATGCTTCTTATATTGGTCCATTGGTTTATCAATCTGACGGTGGTGGTAATGCAGATAGAGAGCATATTTTTGAATTAAGTGCTTATAACTGTGTTCGTACAGGGCATATTACTCAAACAGATTATAACTACGAGCAACCACGCATCCCTCAGCAAGTGCAGCAGCAAGGTATGCTAGATACGGACTTGGCTGTTTTTGACTATCCGGGACGTTACGAAAATACACATCAAGGTCAACAGCACACCAATTATCTATTAGCTGATAATCAGGTTGAAAATCATCAGATTGAAGCTTCAAGTAATATTATGCGTTTAATCGCTGGTTATAGCTTCGACTTATCAAAGCATCCAAGAAGTGCTATTAACCGTGACTATACTTTACTTTCAGTGACACATAGCGGTTATAACCCACAAGCGTATGAAGAGGAAGCAAGTGAATCTCCGGCTTCTTACCAAAATCAGTTTATTTGTATTCCACGTGATGTTGAATATAAAGCTCAAAAGTTACCTGCGCCTGTGATCGATGGTCCTCAAACGGCGGTTGTTGTTGGTCCTGTGGGTGAAGAGATTTATACCGATCCAATGGGGCGTATTAAAGTGCAGTTTCATTGGGATCGTTATGGTAACAATAATGAGCACTCTGGTTGTTGGTTACGAGTAAGTCAGTCTATGGCTGCGCCAACGTGGGGAGCAGTTTATTTACCAAGAATAGGGCATGAAGTGGTTGTCACCTTCTTAGAGGGGGATCCAGATAGACCTCTAGTGACAGGTGCTGTATACAATGGTTTGAACACACCACCTTATGTGTTACCAGAGAATAAAACTAAAACGGTGTTTCGTACCCAAACTCATAAAGGGGATGGTTATAACGAAATGTCGTTTGAAGATGAAGCGAACCAAGAGCAAGTTTATTTTCATGCTCAAAAAGATATGAAAACTAAGGTACTTAATAACCGTTTCAGAACCATAGGTAACGATGAAGAGTTAGCCGTTGGACGTAACCAAGAAAATGAAATAAGAAAAGATCGAAAAGAGACCATCGAAGGCCATAAAACATCAATTACAAACCAAACGTTCACAGAAACAGTTCATCAAGATGTCGACGTAAGTTACAACGCTAACATAGAAAAGAGCGTAGCGGTTGATCAGACGTTAACTATCCATGATAACCGCAATAGCACCGTGGGTAAAAATGATGATTTAACTATTAAAGGTGAACAAAGCGCGATAACGATGGGAGCAAGAAGCACTGATATTAGTGCTGATGATACATTAACTGTTGGTAAGAATTTTACGGTAGAAGTGGGAAGTAATGCCTCTATAAAATCCGATGGTGAGCATACGATTATCTGTGCAGATGAAATCAGTGCAAAAGTGGGTAGCTCAGGCTTTATCTTAAAAAATAATGGAACAATAACCTTATATGGTTCAAACATTATGGTTGATGGTGCAAGTTCCGTCACTTTAGTTGGAGGGAATGTTGCAATTAACCCTGGTGCAGCTTCGAGTCAAAGCAGTAGTGTGAGTGTTAATCCTCCTAGAGCCTTTTCCATGTCACCTTTGGCATCAACTAAGCCTGTGATGACGTCAGCAGCATACAGTGCAATGGTGGAAGATGGCGCATTAATGAAAGAGTTATGCCAATGTGGTAAGGGGGGCGTATGTCAACTTCACAACTAAATAGTGAATGGCGATTGAATATTGTTGAACAACCATTATTTGATGCATCAGAAAACATTTATGCGTTAATTGAACCAGAGCTATGGGCAGAGTGGCATGCAGAGCTTAGTTCACATGTTGATGAATTAGAGATCTTTGAACTATTTAAAGCAACGCAGTTTAATGCGATAAAAAATGGTCCTGTAGTGGTTAATATCGCAACGTCACAAGCATTATTCGAAGCGAGTGTAAATAAAATGAACTCCACGCATTGTGGAGCGTTGTTTTATACTGAAAACACAACCAGCAGTAGTGAATTAATGTATTCATTACGTAATGCTTTGGTCGTTAAAAGAGGCAATGGAGAAGTGTTTTTACGCTATTACGACCCTAGAGGATTATTGCCATTAGTTGCCTCAATGTCAGATACAGAGCGTCGAGATTATTTTGCACCGGTGACTAAAATCACATGGTTTAATAAAGCGTGGCTTACTGTTCCCATTTCAGAATCTCTTGCACCTCCATTTTCTGATTATCAATGGACAATGACTGAACTACATCTTGCGTCCATGCAATTTATTTTAACTCAATGGTAAAGGAGTGAAATACCATGAGCCAATCTTATATTGTTCAGAGCGGTGATACGCTACTTAAAATTGCCATTGATAATGATGTCCCTTTCACCACGTTATTAGAGTTGAACCCGAAATATCAACCAAACCCTGATTTAATACATGTAGGTGATAGCATTCGTCTGCCAGAAGAAGTCGAGGATGAGGAGATAGAGCAAGATTATTTTATTGAACCTGTAAAACCTCGCCCAGTATCAGACACCTGCACATTAATGTCTCCGCCAGAATGCGAAGCTAAAGAAGTGCATGACATTTTGTTTGTGACAGGGGTACATAAAACAGATTTTTATTGTGTGGATGAAAAAGCGCTCAAATTTATAAAAGAGGAAGTAAGTGAATTAAATAAACTGATCCAAGGGTATGTTGATCTTGTTAGTGCTGCACTTAATGTAGAAAGTGCCACAAAAGAGCAGATTGCAGCTCATGCCAGAAAGAGACAGGCATGGCTAGAGGCGGCAAATTATGCAGGAGCGATTTTTCTATCAGAATCAAGTCTTGATAAACAAAGAAAAAGAAATGAAGCTGCACAAATAAAAAAACAAGACAACGAGAATTGGGAGGCTCTACAAGGACAAATAAAAGAGCTTGAGAATACAAAGCTGTTTGTGAAGGATTATAACGAAAATCCTTTATATACTGATAACTTATCTGTTGGCACATTAAAAAGAGAAGCTCTTGAGCGTATCGATGCTGATTTAGGGCGATTACGTCAACAACAATTGGCTATGGTACAACAAAGTGAAGAGAAAGCGCAGAGTAACCCATCTCCTATAAAACCAAATAATCAATCAGTTAAGTTAAATAATATAAAGGGAAAAAGCGCTGCTAAGCGTCATGTTATTGAGGTGTTCTCGGTATTAGATAATAGGTATATGTATATTCGCGCTGATTTTTTTGAGCGAGAGTATGCGCATTGGCGTCAAGTACCAGATAGAACGAATACTAGGCAAGCGTTGCTTGATAATGATAAAAAAGGCTTAATGACAGCAGTAGCAAAAGACATTGCTGCAGATATAAAAAGTGATATCAAAAGTGGACCATTAAAAAAACAGATAGCGGAATGGAAAGCTGACGGTGGGTACTGGCTTGAATCTAAAAAGGAATATGACCTTTGGGGAGAAGGCGATAACAGCAAAATTGCCGTAAGCCATGAAGCTCAGCTAGTTCGTTGGGGAGCGAATGCTGCAGCAAGCCTAGATAAAACAGGTATGGCGATTGGTGGCTCTGCGGCAATTGCGCTTGCAGAGGCATCAGCGAAAATAGAAGGATTTCTGCCGTATAAAGGAGGTTATGCCGCTAAGTTAACCTACACCGATGCAAATAAAAATACTGCTACCTATGCTTTTGGTTGCTTTAGACTCAAAGGGGAAATACAAATCAGTGCGTTTGTAGGCGCAATGGTGAGTGGAGATGCGTCAGCAAAAATATTATTACCTGAAGTTGGAGAAGGCAGTGTTGGTGCGCTATATAGCCCAAATGTAGGGTTAGCAACGTCCAATACTGGTGGCGAAGTTGGTCTTAAAGTTGATGGCTTTGCGGGTGGACAAGTTGGCGGAAAAGTTACAGGCAGTGCAGAGTGGCAAGCACCACCAGCAACATCTAAAGCGAAAGAAAAAGAGAACGCTAAAATCGACTTTCAACAGTTAGCCGAAGTATCTGCCGAAGGAAACATTGCAGGAGGCCTTGGTGCTGGGGTTGATTTTCAATTGAGATTAACTCCTGATGGATTTTATTTTGCATGCTCAGGCCGCTTCGTATTTGGTGCTGGAGGCAGTGGTAGTTTTGCTTCATTAATCAAGTTAGATCAGTTGTGGGAGCTAGCTAAAGTTATTTTGCAAGGACTGCAGTGGGTAGGGTATCGACTGCTTGAAAATATTGATGATCGAGCGTATGAATATTTAGTTAGAACCAGTTATTTAACCTTTGCTTCTGATGCTGTTGAAGCTTTAAAGAAAGGGGTAATGCTAGGTCAAACTATTATTAATGATATTTGGAGGGATCGTGATGCTATTCGTGAACGTCAAAAAGAAGCGAAAATGCTCTCTCAACGCATCATGACTGAAGAGGTATTTAGTGGTGTACCTTCAGACCAACTCTTGCCTGAGGTGGTCGGTATGATGCTCAATACTTTAGTGGAAGATTTTTTCATGCATGGTGAAGAAGCACAAGAGACTGCTATTTGTTATCTATTAAAGAAAACCACTTACAGTTGGCGTAAGTTTGAAGAGATTTTATCTCGTATGAACGATTTTGGTACAAGAGAGGCGGGTTATGAAAAATTGTTTGTTAACTTAAAACGCATAAATACGGTGTTAGACGGCGAGCAGCAAAGAGAGTTTAATGGCTGGGTTTATCGCTTAGCAAAAGCCAAAAAACAATCAGAAATACCGTCTATGCCATTTACGCCAAAAACAGAAATAAGTTGATGATATGATTGTTAGGTTAGGTTGTGAAAAGAAAGCTTCTACTTAATAAAGACACGCCCCTAAAGATTAGGGGCGACATATACTCAAAGGTTAATTTAAGATAATAGCAGGCGTTTGTTGCTGAAGAGAGCAGCGAAAACTATAACTGGCATAATATCTATCTTCCTCAATTTTATTTGGAACTCTATCAATAGTCATTGCTCCCATTCCATCACGCATGACTTTTTCTTCACCTGTTTTTGGCCCTTGTGGATTTAACTCTGGAGATTCTTGATAATAGGTTGGAGAATACCAATCATTGATCCACTCTCTGATATTATTACTCATGCCATATATCCCTAATGGGTTGGCAGGCCATTTGCCTATGCTGTCTTCTAGTCCTGTTCCTGCATTGACCTCATCTTCAGTATAACGAATATAATAGCCAGTATTTGGGTTGAAATATTGCCCATTGCGGTATTGCAAATAACCATTATTAGTCGCGTAATAACGTTTTTCACCTCGGTTACGTGCGGCATATTCCCATTGTGCTTCGGTTGGTAAGTCAAAAGGCAGTGCCGTGAGATTACCTAACCATTGACAATAATCTTTAGCTTGTTGCCAATTTATTGTTTCTGTTGATTGATTTTTTCTGCGTGTTAATTGATATTCATAATCTTTAGATCCTCTTTCGATGATTTCACCTTCAACAACATGATAACCATCCATTTTATCAGCAGCGACAGGCAATCCATTAATTTGACGCATCCACTCCATATCCATAAAGCTGGTTTCATAAGCAGACATAGAATAAGAATCAAGAGTGACTTTGTGAAGGTAATCAGCTCCTTTACGTGTGCTTAGTGGGGAACTCAGACATTGAGCATCAGGTGACCAGTCTATTCTATTTGTGGTTCTGCTTGGAATTTCGCAAGGAGCTTTAAAATCCCCCATTTCAAAACTGCCGCCTTTTACGAACACTAGATTCTCAATAGCACGAACCGCGGTGTTTAATGCATTTTGTTTTAATTCATTGGATGCATCAGGGTACTGCTTATTGATGTTGGTAATAATGGTATCAATCTGTTGTTTTGATACTGTGTCACTTGATGCGCTAATAGAGGAATTCGCATCGTTGCAGCCGCTTAATAATGGTAGTAAGCAAGCAAATCCTAACCATTTGTTTTTCATAATTCTTCCTTATAATTTATGCCTCTATTTTAAGCTATTTCGCGTTCTCATTGAAGGTGTAACAGGAAGTAAAATGTGATATTTGTTCAGTGTTCACAGGGAGTGATAAGAGTGACATTTATGCTATGTAAATATTACTGTTTGGGGCGTGAGGAAGTAGGTTACGAAAAATTGTTTGCTAACTTAAAGCGTATTAATACAGTATTAGATGGCGAGCAACAAAGGGAGTTTAATGGCTGGGTTTATCGTTTAGCAAAAGCGAAAAAACAATCAGAAATACCGTCTATGCCATTTACGCCAAAGACAGAAATTGGTTGAGGATATGATTAGTAGGTTGTTTCGGTAATCAAACACATGATTAATAAAGATCGCCCCTAACGATTAGGAGCGATAAAATATTAAGGGTTAACTATGGTCGCTGGAGTTTTTTGTTGCAGGGAGCAGCGAAAGCTGCTGCTTGGATAATAACTATCACGTTTTATAGGTTTATTGACTCTATCAATAGTCATTGACCCCTTTCCATCTCGCATGACTTTTTCTTCGCCTGATTTTGGCCCTTGTGGGTTCAACTCTGGAGATCCTTGATAATAATCAGGTGAATACCAATCATTGGTCCACTCGCTAATATTATTACTCATGCCGTATATGCCTAATGGGTTGGCAGGCCATTTGCCGAGATTGTTTTCTAGCCCTGTTCCTGCATTGACCTCATCATCAGTATAATTAATGTAGTAACCAGTATTTGGGTTGAAATATTGCCCATTGCGGTATTGCAAATAACCATTATTAGTCGAGTAATAACGTTTTTCACCTCGGTTACGTGCAGCATATTCCCATTGCGCTTCGGTTGGTAAGTCAAAAGGCAGTGCTGTGAGATTACCTAACCATTGACAATAATCTTTAGCCTGGTGCCAATTTTTTGTTCCTGCTGATTGATTTTTTCTGCGTGTTAATAGGTATTCATAATCTTCAGAGTCTCTTTCGATGACTTCGCCTTTAATGATATGGTAGCCATCCCATTTATTATCTGCGACAGGCAACCCATTAATTTGGCGCATCCATTCCATATCCATAAAGCTGGTCTCATAAGCAGACATAGAATAAGAATCAAGAGTGACTTTGTGAACCTTATTAGCTCCTGTTTCTACACTACTGAAGGAGGCCAAACATTTTACATCAGGTGACCAGTCTATTCTGTTTCTAGTTACACTTGGAATTTCACAAGGGGAGCCAAAATCTCCCATTTCAAAACTGCCGCCTTTTACGAACACTAGATTCTCAATAGCACGAACCGCAGTGTTTAATGCGTTTTGTTTTAATTCGGTTGATGCATCGGGGTACAACTTATTGATGTTGGTAATAATGGTATCAATCTGTTGTTTTGATACCGTGTCACTTGATGCGCTAATAGAGGAGTTGGCATCGTTGCAGCCGCTTAATAATGGTAGTAAGCAAGCAAATCCTAACCATTTGTTTTTCATGATTCTTCCTTATAATTTTATGTCTCTATTTTAAGCTATTTCGCGCTCTCATTGAAGGTGCAACAGGGAGTAAAACGTGATATTTGTTCAGTGCTTACAAGGAGTGATAAGAGTTATGTTTATGTCATGTAAGTATTGTTTATTTATGTAGCTTTATAAGAAAAAGCCTCACAAAAGTGAGGCTAAATTTAGAGTTATTTAAAATTATTTAGGCGCTTTAAACTCTCGAACCCAGTGGAATAATTGTCACTTTCTGACCAATATCTACCGACTCAACTTCTGGTTGCACTTCAATTAAGCAATTGGCTTCACTCATTGAACGTAAAATCCCAGAGCCTTGCTTACCTGTGGTTACCACTTCCATTTGACCATTTTGGTTAATCGAGTAAATGCCACGGCTGTATTCAGTTCGGCCAGTGCGAGAACGAATAAACTCTTTTGCAATAGCAGTAAAGGTTTCAGGCTGCCAATTATCTTCGCCTTGAAGTTTGCGAAGTGCAGGCTCAACAAACTGTAAGAACGCCACCATTACTGCTACAGGGTTACCTGGTAAACCGAAGAATGGAGTATCACCAATATGACCAAAGGCAAGAGGGCGTCCCGGACGCATATTGATACGCCAGAAATTAATATTGCCCAGTTTGTCTAAAATCGTTTTGATGTAGTCCGCATCACCAACCGACACACCACCAGAAGATAAAATCATATCTGCTTGTTGTGATGCTTGAGAAAGCGTTGATTCTAAAGCGGCTTCACTGTCTTCAATGATACCGAAATCAATCACTTCACAGCCTAATTTTTGCAGTAATGCCGTTAAAGTAAAACGGTTTGAGTCGTAAATAGAGTTGGCTTTTTGTGCTTCACCCGGCGCTTGAACTTCATCGCCAGTCGAGAAGATAGCCACTTTTGTTTTAGCGATAACAGGAACAGAAGCAATGCCTAAAGATGCAAGCATACCCACTTCAGGTGCTGTAATACGTGAACCTTTAGCCACACAGATCTGATCCATAGCCAGGTCTTCACCGGCTAGACGAACGTTTTGGCCTTTACGAATGCCTGATTTACCCGCATCGAAGTATACTTGATCACCTTCTTGAGTCGCTTGTTCTCGCATGATCACAGCATGACCATTTTCAGGTACAGGGGCACCCGTCATGATTTTTGCGGCTTCACCATGTTGAAGGGGGCGATCATAGCTGTGACCCGCCATGATTTCGGCAACGACCGTATAGCTTTCACGCTCTAAATCATCACCACAAATCACATAGCCATCCATTGCTGAATTGTTATGTTGAGGAACATTAATCGGCGATAAAATATCTTGAGCGGCTAATGCGTTAATCGACTCAACTAAAGAAACATTACTTTGTGAACTTAGTGGAGTGATTGCCTCTAAAATCTTAGCTCTGCCTTGGCTAACAGATAAAAACGCAGGAGATAACTCATCGCAGTTAGCAGATAGGTCACTTTGTTGTTTATGTTGATGTTGTTTTACGTAGTCAACAATGAATTGCGTGATTGAGTCGGTATCATTGATATCCATTTGAGGCAGTTCAGAGTCGGCTTTTGAATCCGAGGCAATCGCAATGATGTTCTCATCTTCTGGGAAAATCCAAGGCTTGCCGATTTCATCACGATGTAATTCAATCTTGGTGTATGGCAGTTGTTTAAACCCTTCAATAAGAATTAAGTCTAATTCAGTTTGGTCGAGTTTATTGATTAACTGCTGACATGTCGTTTCTTCATCGGGTGTTTCAGTGATCAAGGCATTACGAAAGCGTGAACTGATCAACATTTGGCTAGCGCCCGCTTTACGTAAGCGGTAACTGTCTTTGCCTTCTTGGTCGATATCAAAATTATGATGAGCGTGTTTAATGACTGCGACTTTTAGTCCCATATCAGTCAGTTTAGGCAGCAGTTTTTCAAGTAATGTTGTTTTACCTGTGCCGCTATAAGCAGCAAAACCCAATAAAGGGATAGACGCAGACGTTAAGCTCATAATAAAGTTCCAAATTGTTCAAGTTCTTGAGGACTATTCAAATTGATAAACGCGTTAGGGTAGTCAGAGAAATCAGCAAAAACAGTATTACACTCTTTGTATAATAGGATGATTTTTCTGTCTCCACGCGTTAAAAAGGCATCAATTTTTGGAATAATACGTTTGTGCATTAAAGTGACAACAGGTTGCATGTACTCACCATCGTGAGCCACCACAATATCAGTATCTTTTTTTACAGCATTGCAAAGTAAAGAAACTAAATTGCTTGGCAGGTTAGGGGAATCACATGGAATAAACCCAACCCAGTCAGAATTCATATTTACAAGGCCAGAATGCATACCCGCTAAAGGCCCTGGGTATTCACTAAATTGGTCTGGGAAGGTGACGGCGTAACGTGAATATTCTTCAATACTGCGATTAGCATTAATGGCAATTTGGTCAGTTTGAGATGTTAATGTTTCTAGAGCGTGCTCGATGAGTGGTTTATCTTGAAATAAAACAAACCCTTTATCTTTACCACCCATACGACGAGCTTGCCCACCCGCTAATATTACCCAACTAGTTTGCTTTGGCTGGAGCATACTTATCCTTGCTAACAATCACTTTTAATGGGGTTGATTCTATCAGCTTTGCATCTGAAATGGTCCATTGACGATGACAAATTTCAGTTAAGGCATTGGTTTGGTGGCTGGTAACGACAATGCTAGAGCCTCGATCAAGTAGATCTTTAGCCATAATTACCAATAAATCGATGGACTCTTGGTCAACACTGGCACTTGGTTCGTCCATTAGCAAAATAGACGGTTTTAATACCCAAGCTCGAGCCATAGCGACACGTTGTTTTTCACCACCAGATAAAACAGAAATATGTTCGTCAGCTAAGGTTTCAAGGCCAACCATACGTAAGGCGTTGATAACCATATTACGTTTGTTTTGCTTGCTCATTGCTGTGTATTTCACACCGTAAATGACATTGTCATAAACCGTACCATCAAACAGAAATGGATTCTGATGCAAATAAACGATTTGATTGTTACCTGAACGGCCGAGTAGACGAACAGACCAATGAGGTTGGTCAAGGTTGATCTTACCCGTTGTTGCGGTTTGCAGACCCGATAAGATTTTGAGTAGAGTGGTTTTACCTACGCCATTGGCACCACGTAAATAAACAGATTCTTTTGGTCCAAGAGATAAATGTGGGATATGAAAAAGCACACGATCGTTAAATCGCATAGATAGATTATCGGCAGTAATTCTAATTGTCATCGTTATATGCCTACTAAGTACGTAAATACCCTTTACCACGAGTGATAGAGAGTAAAAAGTTTAAAACGAGTGCTAAAACTAATAACACCATACCAAGAGCAACACCCTGTGCAAATGCGCCTTTTTGGCTTTCCATTGCAATCGCAGTTGGAATATTTCGAGTAGAGTTGAAGATGTTACCACCAACCATCATTGAACAACCTACTTCAGTAATTATACGAGAAAACCCAGCAATAACGGCGGCTAGGATAGGGAAGCGAGTCTCCCAAATTAAACTGCCAAATGCCCGTGGAAGTGAAGCACCAAGCGTAAATGAGGTTTCCCAAACACGGCGGTCACTGTGTTGGAATGCGCCATGCATCATCGCGACCATGATCGGAAAACAGATAAATATTTGTCCTATGATCATCGCTTCTTGAGTAAATAATAGTTGCCAATCCCCTAATGGACCAGCGCGTGAAAGCATCATATACAGCAGTAAACCGATAACAACGGTAGGAACTGACTGTAAGGTATTCATTATAGAAAGTAATAGCCACCGCCCAGGAAAAGATCCATAAGCAAGCGCAAATGCCAACAAAAGAGCAGGTAATAATACAACTGCCATTGCAAATAGGGATACAGAGAAAGAAACACCTACGATGCTCCATAATGCAGTATCACCACTAAACAGTAATTGAATTGCCTCTTGAGAGGTGGCTAAGATAGTCATGGATTATTTAGCGTCCGCAGTGAACAGTTTTTTACCATTAAGAGTAAAGCTATCGATCATTGCTTGGCCTTTGTCGCTTACTAACCAATCACTGAATGCTTGCGCACCTTTCGTGTTTAGGTTTTTGTAACGCTCTGGGTTAATTAGAATCACTTGGTAAGGGTTAAATAGACGCTTATCACCTTCAACCATGATCTCAAGGTCTAGTTTGTTTTGGTAAGCTAACCAAGTACCACGGTCTGTTAATGTGTAAGCTTGTAGTTCGGATGTCATGTTTAGAGTTGGTCCCATGCCTTGACCAACCGCTTTATAACCACCAAAGTTTGGTTCAATTTTAGTTTGAGCCCAAAGATTCAATTCTTTTTTGTTTGTACCAGAATCATCGCCACGTGATACGAAAGTTACGTCAGATTCAGCCATTTTTTTGAAAGCTGCAGTAACGTCTTTCATACCGTGAATATGAGCAGGGTCAGCTTTAGGACCTACTAGCACAAAGTCATTGTACATCAGTGATTTTGGCTCAACACCATAGCCTTTTTCAACAAAGTTTGCTTCAGCTTTTGGTGCGTGAGTCATTACTAAATCAACATCGCCATTTTCGCCCATTTTCAATGCTTTACCAGTACCAGCAGCAAGAACTTGAACTTCGTAGCCAGAATCTTTTTGGAATTCAGGAAGAAGGTAGTCTAATAGGCCTGAGTGGTAAGTACTTGTTGTTGTTGCTAAACGTACAACGTTCGCGTCATTAGCGTAAACGTCAGTCGCAGAGAAAGAACCTAAAGCCAGTGCAGCAACTGCAGAAAATGTCTTAATTTTATTGTTCATGTTATATCCATGTAATGAAGTTTAACTTGCAAAGCATAATGCTCTGAAGTGAATAGACTCGTACCCACTAAAGCAATCACTATGCCAAGTATAATGCCTTTAAACACACACTTAACGTAATGATATTTAAGTGGTTGAATAGGATTCTTACATAAAAACCTTACAAAAAATGTGATTAGGACAAAATGTCGCAATAGAAAGGATACATTTTGCAAATAACAGGTTAGAATAATTAGGACATTTTGACCCACATAACTCTTTAGATCTTATTAGGAATAAATATGGTTGTAAAATCAGATTGGAATGCGTTTTCAGTTCTTGTTGTTGATGATGAAATTGGTATGCAAACCATACTAAAAAAAGCATTAAGTAAACAATTTGGACAAGTGCATACCGCAGGTACGATTGAAGAAGCAGAAGAAATTCGACAATCTCACCATCTTGATTTAATCATTCTTGATATTAACTTACCCGGTCAAACTGGTTTAGAGTGGCAAGAAAGCATTGCATGTGATGCACGTAATTATGATGTGATTTTCATGACAGGTTATGCGGAGTTAGATACGGCTATTCAAGCACTTCGACTTGGCGCATCTGATTTTATTTTAAAACCGTTTAATCTTGAAAACATGCTACAAGCAGTAAAACGATGCATGGACCGTCGTTTAGTTGAGCGAACCAATTTTGCTTTAAAAAGAGAAGTCGAGAAGAAGAATCCGATTGAGATCATCGGTAATGCAGAGAAAACCTTGCAGTTAAAGAAGATGGTTGCTCAGCTTGCTCCCTCTAATGCTGCTGTATTAATTGAAGGTGAATCAGGAACCGGTAAAGAGTTAGTTGCTCGTGGTTTGCACCAATTAAGTGAACGTAAAGGGCCATTTGTACCATTAAACTGTGGGGCTATTGCTCCCGACTTACTTGAAAGTGAATTGTTTGGTCATACTTCTGGCGCGTTTACTGGTGCCAAGAAAGGGCGTGAAGGTTTATTCAGAGTTGCGAATGGAGGCACCCTGTTTTTAGATGAAATCGGTGAAATGCCAATTGGAATGCAATCATCGCTGCTTCGAGCGTTAGAGCAAAAAGCTATTCGTCCTGTAGGCTCTGAAAAAGAAATTCCTGTTGATGTTCGTATTGTTGCAGCTACTAACCGTAATTTATTAGAAGAAGTGGAAAAAGGAAATTTCAGAAAAGATTTGTTTTATCGTTTAAATGTCTTAACGGTTTCTCTACCAGCATTACGAGAGCGTAAAGCGGATCTTGCATGTTTAACCGAACATTTTTCGCAAATGATCGCGAGTGAAATGGGGGTAAAACCTGTACATTGGGCTCATGAAGACATTGTAGCAATGGCAAATTACGATTGGCCGGGCAATATCCGTGAGCTTAAAAATATGATTGAACGTTGTATTTTATTAGGTAAACCACCTGTTGAACATTGGGCTGAATTACAAGGTGATGAGCCAATTCATCAAGACGATGAACAGAATAAAAATGATGACGCATCAAGGAATAAAGAAGGCGAGTGTACTTGTATGCCTATCTTAGATACCTACCCAGAAAAATGGACATTAAAAGAAGTGGAAAAATCACACATCATCACTGTCGTGGATCTTCATGATGGTAATAAATCTGCAGCTGCAAGGCAGTTGGGGGTTGCTCGTAAAACTTTAGAGCGTAAGTTTAAAGAGTGGAGCGAAGAAAACGCATGACGCTATCTCCGACGGTTTGGAAAAAACGCATAAAAACCATGGTGCGTTACCGCTTACTTTGGTTGAACTCGGTTCCATTATTTTTAACCTTATTGGCTCTAGTGATCATTACAGCATTTTGGTCTACACATTATACTTGGCAAAATGCACTGAATGATGTTGGTAGCAAATTATCTGTTGCAAATAACAGTATTGATTTTTTACAGCGAGAGCAAAGCGCAGAATTAAGAGGCTTTGTTGAATCGTATTATTTTCAAAAAAAGTTTGAAAATAAAGCGCCTGATTTTAAGCTATGGGTTTCGCAACAAGCGGGTAAATACAACTCTGATTTTATTGCGTTACATCCAGTCTCTTATATAAATGAGCTACCTTCTTCTTTAGTTAATGATATGAAGATTGGTATGTCACGAACCTTCTTTCAAGTCATGTCTGAAAAAGAATTAGCGGATATTAATCCTAAACTGAAACAACAGGTTTGGGTGACTAACAAAGAAGATGGAAGTATAGAAAAGCGTGGTTTGATTAGCCGAACATTGATACCAATTTTTGACAATAAAGGGAAGTTAACTTGGATTGTTGATAGTGGAATAATATTAAATAACAGCACATTACTTGTAGATAGAATCCGTGATTTGATCTATCCATCAGGTGATTTACCGTCTAATAATCTAGGGACAGTAACGTTATTTTTAGATGGACTTCGTATTAGTACCAACGTTCCACTGCATACTGATTTTGCAAATAAAGAGTTAAATCAAGGTCGTGCTATTGGAACAAAAGTATCTCCAGAAGTGAAAGCTCAAGTCATCGAAACTGGTGAGCGTTGGGTAAATCGAGCTTATGTTTATAACGATTGGTACATATCCGCATATCAACCAATTAAGGATATGAACGGAGATGTGATTGGAATGCTTTATACCGGCTATTTAGAGTGGCCGCTATTAAAACAGTATTTACAAAACTTGCTTGAAGCAGGAATTACCATTCTTATTACGTTATTGTTGTCGACTTTTTTTGTGCACCGAGGTGCTCGAGATCTGTTTCAACCGATTGAAAAAATTCACTTTGTAGTAAAGTCTGTCCAATTAGGTAAAGATGTTCGAATTGGGGATTTAGGGTTAGATAATAGTCATGAACTGGCCAGCTTAGCGCAGCAGTTTGACAATATGCTTGATCAACTTCAGTTACGAAATTTAGAGATCCAAAGGGCATCTAAAGAGTTAGAGTCAAAAGTTGAGTCAAGAACGGCAAGTTTGCATGAAAAGACAGTGGAATTAGAGCAATACATAAAATTGCTAAAACAAGCTCAAGATAAGCTGGTAATGAGCGAAAAATTGGCATCACTTGGTGAGTTGACTGCCGGTATTGCACATGAAATTAATAATCCTACAGCTGTTATTCTAGGTAATGCAGAATTAATTAAATATGAATTAGGCGAAGAGGCCCATGTAATAGCTGAAGAGCTAGAAACCATTATGGAGCAAATAGACCGAATCCGTAATATCACTCGTAGTTTATTGCAGTACAGTCGACAAGGTGGGATTCAAGATGAGGTGACATGGCAATACATTAATCCGATCATTGAAGAAAGCGTTACTTTAGTTCGTACAGGGGCTCACAAACGAGATATTGAGGTTGAGTTTGATTTTGAGCAGCCACCAAGAGTGGAAGTGAATCGCCATCATTTATTGCAAGTATTGGTCAATCTGCAAATGAATGGCATTCATGCAATGAACAGTAAAGGTAAACTTATCATTCGTAGTCGAACTTGGTGTCATGAAGGGGTCGAGTTTGGTGCGATTATAGAAGTAGAAGATTTTGGATGTGGTATCGCTGGCGAACAGCTGAATCGAATCTTTGACCCGTTCTATACAACAAAACGTGATGGAACAGGGCTTGGTTTATCCGTTTCTCAAAGTTTATTAAGTCAAACTGGCGGTGAAATCAAAGTGAGATCTCAACTTGGAAAGGGAACTGTCTTTACTATCTATTTACCAACAAAGACAGAAGAGCAGCAATATCATAATTTGGTTGGTTGAGTCACGAGTCAATAAGTGTTACACGACTCACAAAATACGGAACAACTTCAAATTTTGTACTTTTTCTGACCATTGTGTTCACGAAAATTGTTGAAATTAAGTCAGTGATATTAGATAGTTAACACGTCCGGTTATGACCCCGAACAGTTCCAAATTAAGCCACATTTTGAGACGTGTGGCTTTCCTTTCTCTTTTTATCTTATTGATAAATCATCAAATTCCAATCGAATTTTCAATCTTTAAAATCAATCAACTAACACAATATTATTGCTATTATCGGTATGTAACTGTGCTTTATTTTGCTCGATAAGTTGAGCTGCATAGGACGGTGTAACTGCATGATACTGTCCTTGAATCCTAATCGTAGATGCTTCCCATGCATGATCTTTGTACATACCTGTTTGAGTGTATTGAATTATCACTTTCATTTCTTTCTCCTTCTTAAACACAAATTTAACAATAAATGAGGTGCTAGTAATGTGCTACAGCTAAAAATGAAATGTTAGATTGAATAAAAAACAGACGATGGTTTATATGCAAATAACAAGTTCGATTGCAAAGGATGAATCAAAGATGAATAAATCCCTCACCATTGGTTAAGATAGCAATCGCTATTATGGCTTCAAGTAGCTTAATTCATTTTACTTGGAGGTACACTATGAACCCATTAAGCATTGTTATTATTACTTTAAATGAAGAAAAACGTATTGGACGTTTACTTGAAGATTTAACAGAGCAAACATTCAAAAATTTTGAAGTAATTGTTGTTGATTCAAATAGTTCAGATGCGACGTGTGAGGTTGCACAATCCTTCTCTGCAAGTATTCCTGATTTAACCGTTCATAAAATGGATAAACAAGGAGTTAGTTTAGGTCGTAATACTGGAGCATCGATAGCAAAACATGAACGTCTATTATTTTTAGATGCTGACGTTCGTTTGTCTCCAGACTTTCTTACTAAAGCATTAACTCAACTTAATGAAAAAGGACTTGAAGTGGCAGGTGTGTATATGGGGTCGAAGGGGTTACCTGTTGCGCATAAACTTGGTTATATGACGTTTAATATTGGTCTGTTTTTAACTCAATTTGCATTTCCTACTGCAGTTGGAGCGTGTATCTTTTCAACTAAAAGAGCGCATAAAGGGCTTCTTGGCTTCGATGAAAATATTACGTTATGCGAAGATTGTGACTACGTAAAAAGAGCAAGCAGAACTTGGCGTTTTCGTTTTCTTTCAATGACATTTGAGTTTGATCCACGTCGTTTAGAACAAGATGGCTTTTTGCGAATGGGGTATACCTATTTAAAAGCTAATGTTCGCCGTTTCTTATTTGGAGAAATGCGCAATAACGAAATGGAATATAAGTTCGGACATTATTCAAATCAAAAGTAATTTATACGTAAAGGTAAATTATGTTTGATACGATGACTTTGTTTTGGGGCGCATTATTTGATGCGCTCATAGGACCTAATGTATTTATTCCTGGGGAACCTTTTTTAATTGCAGCTGGCTTTCAGCTTCATCAAGGTATTTGGAGTGGCGTTGTTGCGGTTATTTTGGGCGGTTTTTTAGGCGATCAACTCAGCTATGTTATTGGTCGCCGATTTGGCCGAAATGCTCAATCATGGTTAATGAGGTGGCTGCCAAAAACACGACGTCCTATCGCTCGTTGCCGTTTGCTATTGCAAAAGAAGGGAACCATTGTTCTTGTGTTTTCTCGCTTGTTAGGACCTGTAGCATGGATAGTTCCTTTTATCGCTGGTGTTAATCATATTGGTTGGGTTCGATTTACATTATTGACTTCTATTGGTTTGCTACTTGGTGTTACTCAATTTGTTTTATGGGGATATTTATTATCTTATGGCATTGATACGCTGCCATTGCTGAAAGAAGCTGAGCTTTTTGTTATAGAGCATATACAGTCTATTCTGATGTTGATTTTCTTGATTGTTTTTTTGTTCATAGCTAAACGTTATCAATGGCGCAGACTTGGATTAAAGTTCACCTTTGCCCTTATAGCGGCAGTGGCTTATTTAAATTACAGTCACTTTTTTTGGACGGCCGATGATGTAACCGAAGATGTTAAGACGAAACCGTTGTATTTTGATGAAACACGCACCGTATTCAAAGCATTCCCTGGAGAGTCTTCCTTTTTTGATGCTCAAGCGATTAACGTTGTGTTTATCGGTAATAATCCTCAGACGATAATGAACCAACTTGGGTGGATTGAAAACAAAACATTTTCAAGAAATGATATTAATTTAGTCGATTATTTTTTACTTATGAGGAATAAGACGCCACCAGTATCTGATTTGTTTTGGAATGGGCGAGTTCAAGATATGGCTTTTCAATTACCAGGCAATTTATTAAAACGAAGTCATATTCGTTGGTGGAATGCTGGAAGAAATAACGGGGAACAACAGGTTTGGCTAGGTGCGTTAAGTTATGATGATGGCCTTACCTTTACTCCATATCGAGGAATTGTGACTATGCTGCACAGCATTGATTCAGATGTAGATAAAGAAAGAGATAAATTTAAAAGAACGATCGATTTATTGTCGAACAATCTATCTACATCGAAACAAGCTTATTCAGCACCTATAAGTAAAGATGAAGAGCATGATTATTATTCTGATGGAGAGATATTGGTTATCAGTACTCGTACGTTACCTATTGGTAATAATGGATAACGTATGAGGTTATTTATTGTTAATTAGCCACCAGTGGAAAGGTGAGGGTTGCTTTTAAGCCGCCCATTTTACTTCTACCTAAAAGCAATGAACCGCGATAGCTGTGCGCCATTTCGTCTACAATATTTAAACCAAGTCCTGTTCCCGGGGTTGATTCATCCAGACGAACACCTCGTCGAATTACGTGCTCTAGTTTATCTTCTGGTATGCCATTTCCATCATCTTCGATTATGATTTCAATGAGATTGTCAGCAGCGTATTTAGAATGAACACGAATCATAGAGCTTGCCCACTTATAGCCATTTTCAAGTAAATTACCCAGCATTTCATCAAGATCTGTTGCTTCTACGGCAATATTGTCATCACTGTTAAGTTCGTTAATTAACATGACTTCACGAGCAGCATAGACTTTATCAAAAGCCATTGATATGGCATCGACGCGATCAGATGGAGAGGTTGCAACAGATAAGATATTCATTGAACCAGCCATGCGAGCACGCCCTAAATGGTAGTCGATGTGCTCTTGAAGTTTATTAATAGGCAGAGATAATCGCTTTTTATCCTCTTTATCTAAATGTTCTAATTCATTTTTAAGGACGGATAGTGGTGTTTTTAAAGAATGAGATAAGTTACCAGCGTGATTACGGGCACGTTCAAGCAATTCTTGATAGTGAAATAAAAGCGCATTGAGATCCGAAACCAAGGGAGCAATTTCTTGAGGGTAGTGTTGACTCAAATTTTGCTGCTCACCTTTACGCAGCTGAATTAATTCAGATTGCATTTTAGCAAGTGGGCGTAAAGACCAACTGACTTGAATACCAATAAGGAATAAAATTCCGCTAAATAATAATCCTAAGATAATCCAAACTTGCCCAGTTAACTGGTGCAATGTTTTTTCTAAAGGATCTTCATCCACACCAATCGTTATTGTTATTGGTGTTTTAATTTCTGGAAGGTAGATTTGTTTTTGAATATAGATAAGTTTTTCGTCTTTTGCTCCTTTAACGGTAGGGTCAATATCTAAAGTATTGTCTTTAAAATTGAGTTTTTTATCCCATAAAGAGCGAGATCGTAATTCATCTTTTTTTGTACTCGCAGTCCAATATAGGCCGCTATAAGGCTGATTAAAACGAGGATCTGAAAGTCGCGAAAATAAAACCAATTTCCCTTGTTCATTGGTTTCTAAATTCGCCGTGATCTCATCCATAGACAAAGCCAATTGTTCTTTTACGTCTTTAACCAGATAGTCATTAACTAATTTTGGTATGCCAATACCGGCCGCTAAAATCATTGAAGATAGCCAAAAAGCCGCGGCAAGAAGCAAGCGGCTTTTTAGACTTAATTTTTTAAATGCATGCTGGAGGCGACGTGGTGTTCTTTTCATAGTAACCCTTTATTAGTGCTATGAATTTAGCTGATAACCAAGTCCACGAACGGTTTTGATGATATTTGGTGCTATCTTTTTACGAATTCGACCAATAAATACTTCTACGGTATTTGAATCACGGTCAAAATCTTGTTTGTAAATATGTTCAACAAGCGTCGTTCTAGAGATCACTTTATCTGGATTGTGCATGAAATAAGCAACCACTTTATATTCTAATGCGGTTAGACTTACTGCTTGATCTTGCCATAATACTTTGGAACTTCGGGTATCTAAGCTTAAATCACCAATTTTCAAAATAGGGGAGGCATTACCAGAAGCTCGACGTAATTGAGCACGAATGCGAGCAATCAATTCCACCATTTCAAACGGTTTAGTTAAATAGTCATCTGCGCCTGCATTTAAGCCTTCAACACGCTGAGATAAAGTATCTCGAGCACTTAAAATAATAACGGGCGTGTTAATGTTCTCATCACGAATGCTTTTAAGTACGGTTAAGCCGTTTAATTTTGGTAAGCCTAGGTCGAGTACGATAGCATCCCATTCTTCAGTTGTTGCTCTATATAATGCATCAACACCATCTTGAGATAATTCAGGAACCCAATCGGCAGACTCTAACGTCTCAACAATTTGTTCACCTAAACGTAAGTCATCTTCTACAACTAAAATCTTCATTATTATTGTTATCTCTATATATTGTGGATTGGTTTACTTAAGTGCAGCTCGAATATCACGGCCTTTAATTTCTGTGATGGCAAGATTAGCTGCATTGTATTCAACTTTTAATACATTATTATCGTGTACGATTTTTAGCTCATAAGTCCACTCATCATCGTCTTCTTCAAGTTCTACTTTAATGATACGGCCATTAAAATCTTGAGCGACAGTGGTATACAGTTCAGAAAATGGCTTAATTAACCCAGATTTCACTGCTTCATATACCTCATCTTGATCTTCATCTATTTCTATACGCGTGTCTGCCGTTTGAATATCTTGGACTAATTCATGCCCATTTTGATGACTATTGGCCAATACATTCTGAGAGAATATAGAGGACAGTGCTACGAGGTATATGACTGATTTTTTAAGCATGATTTATCTCAATAGGTTAGCTATGTGATTAAGTATAAAACAGCGAATATGAATATAAAATGAATTTTGTAGGAGAGAGAAGAATAACAAATAACAGCGCAAATGATTAAAAAACAATCTACCTCAAATGGATTATTTTGATAAAAGTGTAAATTTTTTTGGTTGTTTGTATTATTTTATGGTTGATTTTATAACTATCTGATTTTTAGGCGTAATATTTGTTTTTTGTGATGATATTCATGTTTTTTTCACTAGAAAATCGAAAAGTTGAAAAATATTTCACTGGTTTTACGTTTTTTAAGCTGCTAGAGTTCCGTCCCTCACGCATCAAGTGAGATATTTATGTCTACAAATAGTAAGCAAACTAGCGACAAACTTGTTCCAACCCTCACAATAGGATTTATCCTTCTATTTCTTTTAGCTGCCTTTGTTGATCTCTCAGCATTCACTGCAACTATTCAATCTTTGTTCATGTCGGTTTCGACCATGTTCGGCTATTGGTGGCAGTGGTTAATGATTATCACTTTTGTTTTGGCTCTTATCATTGCGATGAGCCGTTATGGCAAAATTAAGATGGGCAGTGAATCAAAACCCACTATCGGTACTTTCCGTTGGGTAGCTATGATCATGTGTACTCTGCTTGCAGGCGGCGTGTTTTGGTCAGCAGCTGAACCTATTTTCCATTTCATTACACCATCACCAAGCTTTACTGATGTTAAAGGTGGCACGTTGGCAGCTGTTGCTCCAGCTTTAAGCCAAAGCTTCTTGCATTGGGGATTTTTAGCATGGGCTGTGCTTGGCACATTAAGTACGATTGTTCTTATGTATGCCCACTATAACTGCGGTGTAAAACTTCGTCCTCGTGCATTGTTATATCCTATTTTAGGTGACAAATTAGAGAATCATTGGATTGGTTCGGTCATTGATGCTTGTTCTATTATTGCTGTAGCAGCAGGAACCATTGGACCAATTGGATTTTTAGCAACACAGCTAAGTTACAGTCTGACTGTTCTGACAGGCCTTGAAAGCTCGCTGATGAGTCAAATCATCATTTTGACCGTGATTGTTAGCATTTATTCTGTTTCGGCCTTCTCAGGCATGGACAAGGGCTTACAGTGGTTGAGTCGTATGAATGTTATTGGTGCTGTTGCATTATTAGTTGCGATCTTAGTTCTTGGTCCTACCGGTTTTATCTTTAAAGAGTTTGGTATGGCTTTTGGTACTTATATTCAGCACTTACCGGAAATGAGCTTGAGTACTGCAGATCCTTCTTGGAATTCATGGTGGACGTGGTTCTTCTGGGGATGGTTTATTGGTTTTGCCCCAATGATGGCTATCTTCATTGCGCGCATTTCTCAAGGCCGAAGCATTCGTGAGTTGATTATTACGGTAGCAATTATTGCTCCAATTGCGACAAACTTTTGGTTTTCATCATTGGGTGGAACAGGGATTTTCCTTGAGCTACAAACTCCGGGTAGCATTTCTCAACCATTGCAAGAAGCGGGCTTACCAGCGGTGTTATTAGCTTCATTAGCTCAATTACCTTTTAGTTTCTTATTGATACCTGCATTCCTTGTACTGACAACGACGTTTGTGGCAACAACAGGTGATTCAATGGCTTATTCTATTGCAATGGCAGTAGAGGGTACTGATACACCGTCAAGATATCAGCGTCTATTTTGGGCGGTTATGATGGGTGTGGTTGCTGGTGTTTTATTGATTGCAGGTGATGGTGGATTAAATGCACTTCAATCTTTTATCGTAATTACAGCTGTACCGGTCTCTTTCTTGGTGGGTGTTACTTTTATTACTGGACCGATTGCGGTTCTACGTATGAAGAGTGCAGAGCTTGAAAGTAAATCATCGGTAGATTGCACAAAAAGCGTTACAGTGTAGTTATTGATAACGAATCAATAAAACTTTTGATTGAATGAGAGGCTTATCGCAGAAACTGCGGTAAGCCTTTTTTATTATGGATAAATAACCATTTAGGAGTGAATGTATGCCAAGTAAAAAAGCCGTATTGCAGCAGTTATTCTTGCGTGAAGTAAAAGGAGCTTCAATTGTAGAACGTCATGAACTTTCGAGTTGTGATATTTCTGAAACAGAACTTGCTACGTGGTTTAGACAAAAGAGAGATTTTTCATTTGACGAAATCTTTGAATCTCATTGGATAAAAACCTGTACGGCTGGTTATATTACAGAGCTTATATTTAGTCAAAATGGGAGCTTGATTGAGTTTACTTTGTTTGAGCGATTAAAAACGGTAGGGCACTGGGAACTCATTGATGGTTTGCTCTATATATCAATTTTTAAGAACGAAAATCAATACGACTTCGTGGTTGTGGCAAATTCATCAGTAAATATTCATTCAGCAATAGAGTACAAGAATAATGAATTGCACTCTTATCTTAAGTTAGCTCAAACACGAGTATTAGATAACGTATCTGAGCAATATTAATCAAGTGATGGGTTATTGATAAGTAAAAAACTGATTTATATCAAAGAGATTCTTTGTTAGGGTTGGTGTAATTGATATTCAACTTATTACTAAGATATTTATGAGCACACTTATTTCAAATAGAAATAAACAATTTAGAGCTAAGCTATTATTATGCTTAGTTCTTTTAAGTGTGTTTATCTGTTTTAGTCAATTGATTGGTGTAACTTCGAGCTGTAAAGAACACTTGATTGAGGCGCAAACAAAAGTACACCAATTAGAGGCGGTGACAGGAAGTGATTCGCAGCAGATAGCGCCTAAATGCGAATTGGTTGAGCACTTATTATCCTTTGAAAATAGCATGCACGATTTACTTTTAGGTGCTTGGTTATTCATAGCGATTGCTCTTGTTGTTATCCCTTTACTTCATTCACCTCCAATCTTTATTGAACCCATAGAACGACAAGTTCAGAAGGTTCGGCGTCGGCATCTTAGATTCTGCGTTTTTCTAGAATAAAAACCTAAGTAATACTAATTTCAGTGATTGCTCGTTAACTGTTACGAATTACACCACTTAATTGTTGTGTTTAGGATAACGAGTGCGTGAATGGAATTAGTATAAATTTAATTAAATATTTTTATTTTATACTTAGGAAATGACAATGAAAAAATTAGAAAAAGCGATTGAAATTATTAAATATCTTCCATTTTATATGTTGTTTGCACCGTTTTGGTTCTCAAACGGAGTTGTCGATAAGTTTTATGGGATTTTATTTGGAACTCGACAAGGTGATAGTTGGGATGGATGGAAAGAATATATAGCAGGTACGTGGTCGAAAAAACCATTAACAGACGCGATATTTGTACCTATGTATGATTATTTATTTCCTGTATTAATAGTGTTTCAAATTTTACCTGTTGTGTTATTAATTACCTCGTTTTTGAAATTAGAAATCTTACCGAATAAGCCTAAAACGTTATTGAAAGCAGGCTTGTTATCTTCTTTGTTTGTAACGGCATCAATGGCTGTTACACAAACATTAGCAGGGGCCTCTGACGTCCAATATTTATTTCAATTCTGGGCGGTATCATTATTGGCTTTCTGGTATGTAGAAAATCAAGATAAGCAGTTAACACTAGCTACGGCATAGTAAATAAAGCCCTTTAATTCTATAGAGTTAAAGGGCTTTTCTTTGTTTTTAGGTATGATGTTTTGAATGAAGTCAATTATGTCTTTTGCTGTTCAATTCATAATAATGAAGTCGCTCGCAGATTGTTTTCATTAAAATACAAAATTGCGACGCCTATCATTCGGTATAATTTATGTAAATGAACTGTATGATTCTTGTTTGTAAAATTGTTCTGGGTATTTATCAAGGACAGATTATTATGAAAAAGAGTTTATTAATGATCCCATGTTTTGGGCTACTTGCTGCTTGTGGCGGTAGTGATGGTGGTGGAAGTGATGAGACAGATCCTCCTTATGGATTTTGCAGTAATGCACAAGAAATGACATGCACATATCCTGTTTCTCAGCTTGAATTGAGATATACAATGTACTTAAGACATGATAACAGCATGTATTTTAGAGGTGATTTTTATAGTGATTATAAACCCTCTATATTTCCATATGAAATGTATGTTTCAGATATTGATCGTGTTGAAATAGTTCAAGATGGAGTTGTACATAGTAGAGATAATTTGTCAGGTATTGAGTTTCCAACAATCGATGCAATGGGAGCAATGTATGAATTCAATTGGTATAGAAATGATGAACTTGTTGGATATACAACTCTTGATCGCCTTCCTGAGCCAATTAGTGATATTTCAATAAACTCTTATGAATTAACTAATAGTGTTCGTATCCAATGGAGTGCTGCATCTGATCATCGTTATGATATAGATATACATTCTTTACGTTGTTATAGCAATGGAGATGTAGCCCTTAGTAAAGAATCTAAACAACCAAATTATATTGTTTCTGAAGGTTTTGCATTCGCAAGTTTTGATTTGCTGAACCATTACAATGAAACTATTGAAGGGTTAAAAGAAAACTATGATCAGTGCTCAATATTAGCGGATATAAATGGTCGTAATCTTCTTTCAGTACCGGACCAACATATTGGAAATATAACGTTAAACTTTAAGTCGAATGAAACTTTATATATAGAGTTATTTTAAATAAGAATGGGCCGACAAAACGGCCCATTTTTTATTGGATATGATTAAACTCTTTTCCAAACTCCCCATTCACCAGATGTTTCTGGATTATTGCCTTGAGTCCACCACTGAGCTTGATACGTAACACCATTAACCGTAACTTGGTCACCAGTGTTGTATGTTGCTGCTGCATCCCATGTTGATGATGGCTCTGTTGGCGGAGTAGGTTCAACTGGTGCTGGTGGCGTTGGTTCAACAGGAGTTGGCTCAACGGCTACAGGAGGTGTTGGTTCTGTTGGTGTACCGCTGATTACTTCCCAAACACCAGTTGTACTTGTTGCTGGGTTATCACCTTGATTCCACCATTTAGCTTGATAAGTCACGCCGTTAACGACAACTTGATCACCTGTATTATAAACTTTGTTTGCATCCCATGTATTTGTCGGGTCTGTCGGATCCGTTGGTTCAGATGGGTCTGTTGGTAGTGTTTCTACAACTCGAGTTTCAGGCCAATTTGCATGAGAACCATAGAAGTTAGTGACACATTTTTCGTAATCACCAGGAACAAGCGCAGAATAGGCGGTTTGGAAGCCAACTAATTCACACTCAAAAGACGCACCTTCTGGACGATCTGGGTAATATTTCCAGTTACCATCCCAGTTAGTGTAAAGTACATCCGTTGCACCATTTAGGTTCAAGCTACCGTAAGGCGTTTGTTGCCAACAAGTATTCTTCTCATCAGCTTCTACTAGGATTTCGTAATGTGAAGACAGTCCTTCCCAGTAACGAATACGGTTAACGGGTTGTCCTTTATCCTTATTCTGCTCACCACACTCGATACCACCATTAATTACGTTAATAGTCGTACCAAATCCGTAACCAATTCCTGCATCTGTTTCACGTTGTGATGGTGTCCATGTGCGATCAATAACGTGAAGCATTGCTGGTTTTGGTGCTTGCGGTGTTAAGAAGAACCAAATAGCAGACGCTAAGTTTAGCCAAGAATCAGCAACTAAACCTGGATTGTTTAATAATACAGTCGCATCGCCGTCATACATGACTTCAGAGAAAGCACCGTAGTTAAAGTGGTAAGAAAGCTGTTTAGCACCGCGGCCAAAGTAACCTTGGCCTGCTGCACATGGCCAACGCTTGTTTTGCCAATCATTTTGACCACAACCTGTTGTATAACCTTCTTGACCTTCTGACCATCCCATTTCACGAACGTGAACAAGCGCTTGCTGCCATTCTTCAAGTCCTAGTGGATTGTCTGATACGTTATCTACAGCAATGTGGCCACCGGTTTCTTGTGAGAAATGCGCAAATGCCGTTACAATGGATTTTTTACAGATAGCGTCAGCATCACGTCCATCGGTATAGTCACCACAGAACGCGGGGAATTTACCAATAGCACGTAAGAAGCGAGTATAAGTATATTCTGGAGCCGCCATTTGGGTTAGGAAGAACCATTCAGATTGCGGAAAAACTCGTTCAACACGTTTCACGTTATCTGGGTTAGTAGGAACGCCCGCATCAATGGCTTCAACAACGCTATTAGGACGAGTTTCTAATGCTTTAGCCCAAACATCGTACATAGGGTCTAATGTTTTCGCATCTTCAGCTGCTTTAATTTCAGCTTTAGATACAACATAACCTGTTGGATTATCAGGGTCAGGTTGAGGATTCATTGTAAAACTATTCGCTGCAAAACTGCATGCTAGCAATGAAGGTAAAAGAGCGAGTTTAAACATGATTAACGTTCCTTGTGATAATTTTAAAACGAAATTAAGTTGGAATAACTATAGGAGTTTTTAGTAGATTTAGTTATCTCATCCGTTATATCTGTTTTAACAATGCGAGTTGTTTCAAATAGTATGAAATATAAACAAAAGCACATACGTAATGTGATTCATGAAGTAGAAAGGGAAATGTATTGATGGTAAGTATTCGCACAGCAGAAAAAACCGATTTGGCTCGAATTTTTGATATTGAAACTGAAGCCTTCGGTGAGCATGGTTATCCATCTTTCTTTATTCGACAAGCATTTGATTGCTGGGCTAATGGCTTGTTAGTCGCTAGAAAAGAGAATGAAACGCTTGGTTATGTATTGCAAGTACCATCAAGTGTAGTTAAAGGTGATGCTTGGATATTAGCGGTCGCGGTATCAAAAGCAGCACAAGGTTGTGGCCTTGGAAAAAAATTGCTTGAAACGGCAATTGCAACCGCAGAAGAGTATGACAGACTATTGTTGACCGTATGCCCAAAAAATAAAAAAGCATACGCATTATACCAATCCTATGGATTCTATTTATTGAAGGAAGAGCAGGATTATTTTGGTCTTGGTGAAGATCGTTTGGTACTTGCTTTAGATATAAATTAATAAAGAATAAGGACTATTATGACATCAATAAGCGTACTCGGATGTGGCTGGTTAGGGTTGCCTTTAGCAAAACACCTAATTGATTCTGGTTTTATGGTAAAAGGTTCTATAAGAAGTTCCAGCAAAATAAGTGACCTAGAAAAAAATCACATTAAGCCGTATTTATTGGATATCGATGCCGTTGAACAATCATGGAGTCAATTTCTGATCTCTGATGTTTTAATCATTGCGATACCATCAAAAAATATCGAAGGGTTTACCTCTTTAATTCCTATCATTGAAGCCTCGTCGATAAAACATGTGCTATTTGTAAGCTCCACATCGGTTTATGAAGATGCTAATCGAGTGGTTACTGAAGAAGATGCAACCATACCTTCTTCTGCATTATCACAGATTGAACGTTTATTTATGCAGTCGACTAAGTTCACAACAACCGTAATTCGATTTAGCGGACTTGTAGGGTATTCACGGAATCCAGGACGCTTTTTTGCCAAAAGTGGGCGTTCTGTAAGTAACCCTGATGCACCTGTAAATATGATCCATCAGGATGACTGTATTGGGTTGATCACTCAAATTATTAAGCAAGAAAAATGGAATGAGATCTTTAATGCGTGTGCTGATACTCATCCAAGTAAGCGTGAGTTTTATACACAAGCAACGCAACGTATTGGCGTTGAAACACCTACGTTTATCGAATCCAGTGAACAAACATTTAAAATCATCAGTAATCATAAAATAAAAGAAGCGTTAGGCTATGAATTTATTCACCCTGATGTAATGAATATTACGTATGATAGCTAACAAAGACCAAATAGGGAGTCATCATGAACCAATTATTAGCTGATAACCCATTAGTTACTACCGAGTGGCTAGCAGAACATATTAATGATACAAACCTTGTCGTTGTTGATGCTTATATGGCGAATATTGTGGGTAAAGAACCGATAGTTTATGACGAGTTTTGTTGTTTACCGAAGTCGCGTAAGCTTGATGTTGAGTTGGATTTTTGCGATCACGCTTCTTCTCAAATTCATGCATTACCAACAGAATCGCAGTTTACAAAAGCCGTTCAAGAGCTTGGTATTAATTCAGATTCCATCGTTGTGATATACGATAACCAAGGAATCTACTCATCTCCACGTGCTTGGTGGACATTTAAAGTCATGGGATTTAAGCACGTTTATGTATTGGATGGAGGCTTACCAAAGTGGCATGAAGAAGAGAGGGAAGTTGTTACTTCTTATCAACAAATACCTTCTTTAGGTAATGCAGTTGCTAAGCCGAATATGCATTTAGCGTGTGATTCAGATGAGCTCCTTCACGTTATCGATACGGATGCCGTTATTTTAGATGCACGCGGTGAGATGCGATTTTTAGGTAAAGCAGCTGAGCCTCGTGAAGGGGTTCGTAGCGGTCATATTCCAAGTTCTAAAAATCTCCCATTTGCTATGTTGTTAGATAATACGACCTTTAAAAATAAAGCGATGTTGAACTCTATCTTTCAAGAAAGAGTACCATCAAATATAACAAGGGTATTTTTCAGTTGTGGTTCAGGCATAACGGCTTGTATTTTAATTTTGGCAGCGGTTTCAATTGGCTATAAAAATGTCGTCTTATACGATGGCTCATGGGCTGATTGGGGGAGTAATCACAAGTTACCGATTGAGTGATTGTAAGTCGCTTAAATTAAGAAATTTAAGCGACATTTAAATAGTAAATAATTAATGGATGGCTAACGCAACGACTTCATCTACACCTGTTGTGATAATTGTTTCATCAGACCATTGAATTAGGTCATTGCTTGTTCTAAAAATCACATTATCACCATTAGTTGCAACCCAATAAGCAACCCACTTAGTATTCGAAATAGGATGGATTTTTAATGCATCATCATTATCTCTTGTCCCATCAGTTAATGCGTTGGTGTTTAAGTAAGTTTCATTTGACCATGATGCCCCCAAATTTTTCGAATAGCTTATATAAGCTTCATTATCACTACCTGTTACGGGATTAATACCTTCCCATGCGATAACACTATCTCCTGTATTATTAACTGCTACAGAGGTTGGATAATCATTACAATTGCTCATGCATGTCTCACTTAATGCATAATTATTGATAAGTGTCGGTTGACTCCAAGACTCTCCAAAATCATGAGTAATTGCTGCGTAAATATCTAAATCGGAAGAATCATGCTCACCAGCCCAAGCAACGACGCCATATCCACTATCATTCATATCGAATTGATTAAAATAATCTGTTTTATCATCGGATATTGTTGTTTGATTAACATATATAGGAGTACTCCATGTTACTCCGTTGTCTAATGAATAACTTGTCAGGATATCCATATCGTCGGTGTTATCGATAGGATCTAGTGAGCGTGAACTTGACCACACTGCAACCCATCTGTTTTCTTTTAATGATATTTGTGGGCTCCAATCTCGACTAGAATCATCATCTGCATAATTATTGATCAGTTTAGGTGTTGTCCAAGTCTTACCATTATCTTCAGAATGTGAAAACACAATATCTGAATCATTTCCAGAACCATTTATATCCTCACTTGAGCTCCAAATAATCACCCAGTTTCCATATCCATCGGTAGAAATTTGAGGATCTTCATCTGATTCAGAATCTGTGGTATCTGTAGGATTAACCAGTTCTGTATCACTCCAAGTCACACCATTGTCATATGATGCAGAAAACACTACATCATATTCGCCACCGTATAAGGGGTTATATTCGCTTTGCCATACTGAAATAAGTACACCTTTCCCATCGGTCGCCACATCTGGGTAATAAAGAGCTTCATTTGGATTTTCTTTAATTATTCTAAGGGAGCTCCATTTTGAATGGATATTTGTCGAATTAAGAACGGACATGTTATAGCTATAAGAAGACAATAACGTATACTCTGTTGTGGCTTGTGGATTAATTTCTGCTGATGTTTTCGAGTCAGAATTACAACCAGTAAGAGTGATAAGCGGTAAAATTATTTTAAGATAATGAGTTGTCATAGTTTCCATCCGTGGAATTACCTAATTAATAAATTGATCTAAATCAATTATTAATTGTACATATGAATGATTGGTTTTGCATAATTCATATAAAAAATGCGAGAGGCTAGACAGTGCAAAAAAGTTTAAGAGATAAAATAATTGCGGTTTGTGATAAAAAAATAGAACAAAAGGGAGTTAACGTTGGTGTCTCTTTTTATGCTTTTTTTGCTAATAAAAATGATGACCCTGAGCTGTTAATGGAAGCGGCGACATGGTGGATATCAACACATAAATTAGATCACTTTGAAAAAGCACATAAAATCAAGGCAATGGTTTTAGATGGAAAGTAAAATGAAAATAGAAATACATCAAGGCACTGTGGCTGACGTTCTTATTGTTGATCAACAAATCCCTGAATTTGATAACCGAAATACACATGAAAAACTGACACAACGCCTAAGTGATAAAAAGCACCTTATCTTAGTTGCTGTCTCTGAAGGTATTCCAGTAGCGTATAAGATGGGCTACCAATTTTCTGATTCTGAGTTCTATAGTTGGCTAGGTGGTGTCGTCCCTAGTGCCAGAAAGCAAGGCATTGCAACTCAGTTAAGAGTTACCCAAGAAGAGTGGGCTAAAAAGCAAGGCTATGAAGCGATCAGTGTTAAATCAATGAATCGTTATCCTGCCATGTTGCAACTGCTTATCTCTAGTGGATATCACATTTCAGGCTACGAAGATGAAGGCTCAAGTGATAATAGTAAGATCAAATTTTTAAAGAAATTGTAGTGGTAGTTAAGTGAAACCACCGTGATGGTCTAAACTGAAAGAGTCTATTGCAAGTATGAGTCATGGATTTATGAGATAAGGATAATGTTATGGATAAAATCATATTTCAACGCGTAACTGATTGTGAATATCCGTCCTTATTCTCTATCTACAAAAAGTACTTGAAACCAACGATAGAGGAAGCGTTGGGGTGGGATGAATTGTATCAACAACAGCGCTTTAATCAGTCATACCAAAAAGAGTGGTTTGATTGGATAATGTATAATGGTGAGCGGCTAGGGATCATTTGCACTAAGCCCGATGCCATTAGAAGTACGATTCATATTCACTTATTGATTGTTTTTGAAAAATACCAAAATAAAGGCGTAGGCACCGCAGTGATGAAGTGTTATCAAAAGCACTATAGTGACGTTGTCACGAAATCTTGCTTGTCAGCATTCAAAGTCAATAAATCGGTTATCAACTTTTATCTTTCGTTAGGCTATCAAGTTGTCAGAGAAGATGAACATTTTGTTGAGATGGAACGCTCTCTTTGTTTCAGTGGTTATATGGGTGAATCTTAACCGAAAATGACAGGTTCAGCATTACGGTTCCATTTAGGGTAGATCGTCATGGCTTTCGAGAAAATAGGGTCGTTATAATGGCGAATGAGCCAAGCTCTTAAATGTGGCAAAGGAGCGATGTTATACCATTTCTTATCTACTCGAGAAAATTGGCGAATAAAAGGCAAAAGCGCGTAATCAACGATACTGGCACTTTCCCCCATGATAAATGCATGTTTAGATAATCGCTCTTCAATGTCTGATAACCATTCGACACACTTGTCCCTATACTCCATTTCATTATCGTCATGATAGCGAGAAGCAGCCCTATATTTTTGTAAAATTTGCACAAATTCAGAGTCACTTTTTTGAATAAGCTCCAACATCAATGGAAGCTGAAGCAAATCATGATGGTATAGTAAGTTCCTTGGGTCGGATTGGATCAGTGCCCAAAGCATCACATCAACACTTTCTTCAATAACAGTATCTTCAAAATGAAGTACAGGTACCGTGCCTTTAGGGGAAATGGATAACATTTCTTTGGGTTTATTGATCATGTCTACATCTCGTAGCACAACAGTTTGCCCTGCATACAGAATGGCTAAGCGTGCACGCATTGCGTATGGGCATTGTCGTAATGAGTAGAGAATAGGAATAGTCATCGTTACCTTAAACTTTGAATGAAGTTGAATATGTGTCATTGCTAATAAAAATCATAGTTATACCTCATGATCTGGATCAATAAAAAACCTTACTTCTGGTAATAAAAGTGTGAGGCGAGTAGAATACTCCCTCAAAAATTATTACAGCAAAACGAAGTGAGCAATTTCAGAATGAGCAGAAAACTTGAATTATTGGCACCCGGCGGTGATGTAGAAGCGATAAAAGCGGCCATCGTAGCAGGGGCAAATGCCGTTTATTGTGGCTTAGATGTATTTAACGCCCGTAACCGTGCATCCAATCTCTCATTTGATGAATTGACAGGTATTTTACGCCTTGCTCATGAGCATGGCTGTGAAGTATTCCTTACTTTGAATATCGTGCTTCTTGAACATGAAATTAAAAGCATTGCTAAATTACTTAATCAACTAGTGAATACATCAGTTGATGGCATCATTGTGCAAGATTTAGCGATGTTTGATTTAGTGAAAAAATACTTCCCAACACTCGATGTTCACGCTTCAACGCAATTAACTACGCATAATGAAGGACAAATTAAGTTCTTAGCTAAGTTAGGGGCTTCTCGTGTTAACTTATCTCGTGAACTAAATATTGAAGAAGTGAAATCACTGACTGCTGTTGCTCATGAGCACGATGTTCTAACTGAAGTGTTTGTTCATGGTTCATTATGTATTGCATTTTCTGGTCAATGTTATTCAACATCAGTAAGTGCGGGTAACTCAGGTAACCGTGGACGTTGTAGCCAAGCATGTCGTGATGAATACGAAGAAACCGCGGTTGGTAACAAATACCCTCTAAACTTAAAAGACAACTCAGCGTATTTTGATTTGCCTGATTTGGTCGATGCTAAAGTTGATTCTTTAAAAGTAGAAGGGCGTATTAAAGGTTCTCATTACGTTTATACGGTTATTGATAATTGGCGCAAAAACATCAATAAATTCATCGAGTCTGGTGATTTATTAGAAGATGATTCAAACCTTCACAAAGTGTTTAACCGTGATTTTACCAATTCATTTTTGACTGGTAACTTAACCAAAGACATGTTCATCGATAATCCTAGAGATCACAGTGTTACTCATGCGGTAGAGAAAAGTAATGCCATTGATGTGGTTCAAATTCATGATGTTAAAGCTGAATTGAACGCAGCAAAAGACAACCTTGGTGAAGAGTTACGTGAGAAAATTCAAGATCTAGATATTTCAAAACTGCCATTATCCATTGCATTTAAAGCACAGCTTGATAGTCCATTAAAAGTGGTGGTAGCAACTTCAAAAGAGATCTTTGAATTAGAATCGACATCGTTACTTATGGCTGCCGGTGAGAAGTCAATTACACCAAAAGAGCTAGAGAAACGCTTTAAAGGGGTATCTAATAGCGATTATGAGTTCTCTGGCTATGATTTTTCTCAAGTTGATGAAGGCTTAATCCTGCTATTTAAAGAGCTTTCAGATCTAAAAGATCAGATTGCGTATCGTTTAAATGGAAATAAAGCCGTTATTAAACATGTAGAATTACCAAAATTAGCTCAAAAACCAAAAGTTGAACAGCAACCAAAGTTATCTATGCTTATCGCAGATATTGCCGACTTAAAAGTATGCGATGTCACTGATGCAGATATTTACTTTAAGTTACCAGAAAGCTTTAGACGCAATGATAAAACGTACATCAACATCTTCTCAGAAAATCCAAGATTGATCCCATGGTTCCCTGCGGTATTGATTGGTAAAGATTATAATGAAGCTGTGAAATTCCTTGAAGAAGTAAAACCTGCACGTATTGTTACTAATAATACAGGTATTGCTTATAAAGCTTATGAAATGGGAATTGAGTGGGTTGCGGGTCCATTCATGAATACCACCAACTCACATGCATTAATTACACTAAAAGAAGAGTTTAATTGTGCTGGTGCGTTCATTTCTAATGAAATAAATCAAGGGCAAATGAAACACATTCGTCGTCCTGAAAACTTTAAGTTACTTTACAGCATTTATCATCCAATTTTGTTGATGACAAGTCGTCAGTGTTTCTTCCAACAAACCGTTGGTTGTAATAAGCGTGCGATTGAAGCTGGTTGTATGATTAAGTGTGAAAAAGCGACAACCATTACGAACATGAAAGGGGTTTCTTTTGCTGTAGACAAGCAAAAAGGTGGCTATCCAAGTATTTATAACCATGAGCAATTCTTAAACATGGATGTCGTTAATGACTTATCTGATTTGTTTGATGAATTCTTTATTGATCTAACCAATATTGGTGGCGGTTCTAAAGAACAAGCGGATATTGTTGAGTTAGCAACGCACTTTGAGGCTCTGGTTAAAGGTGAAACTGCGGTTCAAGAAACGTTATATTCAATGGTTCCTATTAATACACATAATCAGTATGTGAAAGGTCTTTAATCGAATTCTCGCTTTGATTTAAATAGTCAGCCACGATCACATATCGTGGCTTTTTTTTGTCTATAATCAATTTATAGCAACATAATATTAACGCAAATTCAGTTAACGCCATTGCTAAAGGAAATAACATAAGAGGGATTAATAATGGTCAAATTAGAATTACTAAAACAAATTGATGCGTCGGCATTACTAGAGTTTGAACTAAACAATAAAGAGTGGTTTGAATCTTTCATTGAAGCCAGAGACGATGATTTTTTTGATGATAATGGCATAAAAGATCACGTTAATTTTTGTCTGGCTGAATATAAAAAAGGGCTACTTTATCCAACGTTGATTAAAGATGAAAATGGCCAAATACTCGGCAGAGCAAATTTATACAATATCGATAGAGTGAAAAACAGCGGTTCAATTGGATATCGAATTGGTGAAGAGTTTACTTCGCAAGGTTTAGCAACATTAGCTACAAAAGAGCTGTTAGAGATAGGGAAAAACAGATATGAACTATCATCGATAAATGCAGTAGCATCGACAGATAATGCCGCATCTCAGAAAGTCTTAGCAAAAAATGGATTTAAACAAGTTGGATTTAAGCCTGAGTTTGCTTTCGTCGATGGTGAAATTATTGATTGTTATGAATATCGTTGCCTGATTCAGCAATTGACACCGGTTATGTAGAGTAAACATGGTTGTGAGAAGGGGTTTACTATATACTTTCTCGTTTCAAAGGAAATCCAATAATGGAAATGATAATCGTCTCTTCAGAAAGACAGAAACGAATGATCATGATTTTTAGCCGTATGAAAGCTAAAATGTCAGATAAAGCGCTTCTCAATAGCTTAGACTCACGCCAAGTTAATTCAACAGCATATCCTGCATTTAAAAAAGCACCAGATCTTCGTGTTGAGCGAATTTATTTGCCATTTGGTGATGATAAAACAGGTTCATTAGATGGAGGTGACTTCTTATATCGTTACCTTTCTAAGGGATACATTTGTCTTGGTGATTTTGAAGGGCAGCCAAAACCTGATTTAACCCCATGGGGCGTGCGATCTGTTCGTCGTCAGCCTAAAATTGGATTCGGTTTATAATATGAAAGCTAATGTAATTGGTAAGTAAATCAATTGCATAAAAGTGAATTGTAAATCGTAATTCTGACTCAAGTTACAATATTAAGATGTGGTGGGAGTATTCTATAAATTCAATGTTATGAGTTTTGTAGAGGACTTCCATGAATCGTTATACGTTAAGCTTCATCTCATTACCTTTATTATTTTCAATAATATTGATATCCCACTTGAACTATAACTTAATAAAACAGATTAATGAGATGAATAAAGGAAATTAAAGTGAAAAAAAGAACGGTGTCGTCGTTATTAGGAATGAGTGTATTATCATTTTCTATGTTGAGTTTGCCATGTTCCGCAAATATCAGTGCAGTGCCTGTTGTTGGCGGCATTGTTAATTCAAGCGAGATCTTAAAACATCAAATCAATGATTCTATTACTTATACGACAACCACCGTTCGTGACGCTGCTATTTTTACTATTGCAGGCCTTACGCTAGATGCTTACATTTTATCTCTACCGCTTGATAGTAGCGTCAAAAAACGCGTTATTGCACAATTATCTAATCCTTATTACGCCATTCCTCTTGGGCATTTTCTTTATACTTTCGTTGATAAATACGGAAACATGGATAATGAAGATGCGTTTAAAGCTTATTTAAAAACTAAATACAGTGAAGAAGAATTACAGCGTTTTAGCCATTCTTTGTTCACACTTAATGAGCTTCAAAAAGCAGAAGATGCATCGAAACCATCAGAAGGACATCATCAAGGATTGAAGGTTGATCGTAAATTTATCGCCAATATGGTCGTGGTTTATGATGAATTGGTTCAAATTGGTGAGTGGAAAGATCTTAATACCTTACCGGATCGCTATACATATCTTTCAGATAGCCCGGAAGACAAAGCCATTATTGATAAGATTCAGCCAATTATATTATCTGGTTTAGAGAAATCTGTGCTTGGTATGGATAAGGGAGAGATGCGAAGTGCATTAGAGCTTATTATTGCAGATGGTAAACCCGAGAATAAAAACAAAGTAAATAATAAAGCAGAAGCCCTGACCATAACGTTGATTGATTTTGTTCGTCTTAACGTGCTGAAATCTTATCGTCAATTTGTGTATCAAGAGCAACGACAAATTGCATTAAATTCGTGGTTACAAGAAACATTTAAAGACAATCCTGACACCTTGGTTGCTTATTTAGCATCACGTCAACAGCGTCGATTGGCTGTACAAATTACGGTAGATGGTCTGCAACAAGGACTTATTGAAGGCTTAGTTACACCAACAGAAAAAACGTTTTTAAATCAGATATATCAAGATTACTTAAATCGCAATGAATATAAGCCTCAGGGGGAGCCAACCTCTCAACCAGAGCATGAACAGCAACTTACTTTCTTAAAAACCATGGTAGAAAAGGGTTATCAAGACCCAAACTATCTGCCTTTCTTTAGCCAGTTATACCAAAAGTATGAAAAGAGCATTGTTAATGTTGGCATTTCATCAACACCTACGATAAGCGTTCGTAATTTACCAATAATCAAAACAGGAGCAAAGGTATCTGGCAAGGGAGGAACTGGGATCCCTAATTTCCACTTTGTTGACAGACAAGATGACCGAGCCTATTACTTTTTTGGTAATGATGCGTTGCAGTTAGATCGATTAATGGATGTAAATAAAGTTCAAACTATGTTTGATCGATTAGATTACTTAGTTACGCTCAACTGCAATGCTCAGTATGATTGGAATGCACATACAACTTACGATGGTTTAGTAAATTTAGGGGCAGGAGAAAGCCTGCGTGATTTTGGGGAAAAACGTTGTTTACGTGAATTAACTCAAAGAGCAAAAACAGAAAAAAACATAACAGAAATGAGAGCAGAGCTAATTGAAGAGATTGGCATTTATCAAAATATTTTTGTGTTGGATATTTACAGTAAGCTCACACAGAAATGGAAGATTCAGCAACAACTAGAAATGTTCTCTAAATTAGAGCAAAAAGGAATGCCGGATTACGCCCTTATTTATAATCCGTGGCCAGATCACTTTGCTCATTTTACAGGCCCTTTTAGTGATGAAATATTGATGCCTACGGGGGAGCTTAACCGTTTGGACTATTGGTTAACGCAAATTTCAGATGTGTATCAATCCGCTAATGTTTATGATCGCACGTTGTGGGGAATGGCGGGCGATCATGGTTTGGCTCCAGTTTATTATTCATTAAACCCTGAGAAACAAGTATTTGAAACGCTTCAGGCTGAGTTAGATTACCCATTAGTCATTAAAAAAATATCATCGGATGAAGGAGAAGGTCCAAAAATTACGAACGCCTTAAATTATGAAAGTAATAAAGAGGTCGATGTTGTGGTGGCTTCTACTGCTGGTGGTAATTTTATGATGGACTTTTTTAATTCTCAACAAGGATGGAAAGTACAACCAACGTATAGCGAACTCACAACATGGATACCCGTTAATGCACTTGAAGATCAACCGATTAATATTGTGAATGAAATTGCTTCACGTTTAAAAGAATCGTTAGATTATCTGGTTGTGAGAGAAACACCTTGTTCGTTGGATGAATGTCAGATACGAGTGATTGGCTTTAAAGACGATATAAGAGTTGATGAATTGATCTCTAAGAAGGGCAACCGATTGTTTTATCAACCTGTTGCTGGTTCATCTCAATTACTTGAGGTCGATGTACTTAATATCTATAAACCACAGTTAAACGAGACTGAACAAAAGCAATATGATGAATTATACCAACGTTGCATGATCTCAGCTGATGCTAATGAAGAGAATTCATGGTGTACTGAGCAAGAATGGCGAACATTAACATCATTTACCGCTCGTCCTGATGTGGTAAACCAATTAGCTTATTTGTATGAAGAAGACAGAGCAGGAACGATCAATTTATTTCCTAAGTTTGGTGTTGGCTTTAACACCAAGGTGCCAGGCCGTCATGCTGGAGAGCATTATTTAGAGAAAGATGCGTTCTTAGGATTTTGGGGTAAGCCTATAAAGAATAAGATGGCACCACTTATCATTGAAGAGAACGGTTCTTTAGCTCCAACACTGTATCAATATTTAACTGAAGAAAAAGTGATAAAAAATGAAAACGGTTGGGGGTATCCTTCTTTGTTAAATTAGTTAGCGTTTTTATATTGTTTTACGGCCTCAAAAGTTAGTTTAACTGACTCCATTGTCATCAGATTTACTGGTGTATCAATATAAGCAACAGAAAATTGAAGCGGACTTGGTGACCAGTCTGCTTCAATTATTTCTAACGTATTGTTTTGTAGAGAAGTATGTATGACTTCTTGAGGTAGGATAGCGATACCAATACCACTCTCAGCAAGCCTAATACTTGCGGATAGAGAACTCGCAGAATAGAAGCGTGTTGCTTGATTATTGTGCGTATTAAAATAACGTTCTATTTCATAGTATGGTGATGTGTTTCGGGCGTAGGTAATCAATGGCCACTGAGCAAAGTTAAGTACTCTGTTTTTTTGTGTTTGTTGTAATGTCGGGCTTGCCACCCAGTGTAAATCGTAATTACAGATGCCTTGACTAACCACATTCGGTTCATCAACTACTCCTAATAAAATCGCGATATCAATATTTCGTGCTAGCAATTCTTTTCGTAAATTTATGGTGGCATCAACGATAAGCTCTATCTCTAAGTGAGGTAAATTCTGATGAATAAGCGCTAAGTAGTGCGGTAACCATGTATGTACGACCGTTTCAGAAACTCCAATCCGTAAAATTCCAGATATTGCTTCAGCACTGTTTGCTAAAACGCGTAATTGATCGGCATTGTTCAATAACTTTTCGGCTAAAGGTAATAATTCACGTCCTTTGGCTGTTAGTGAAATTGAACCAGTATCACGATAAAACAATGTCGTATTAAGTGTATCTTCAAGGTTTGCAATACGCGTAGAGATGGCTGGTTGTGTTGTACATAAATGCTTTGCGGCTTGGCGAAAACTCCCTAAATGCGCTATCCAGACAAACGTTTCCAGCTGTTTTAAATTGAGCATTTAAGCCTCTCTTTTATGAATTTGTTGAAGAGTGATAAATTTTTTTTATCAAGAATAGCAGAAAAATACGAATAGACATTATATAAATAAGCAGTAATGTAACCCTTGATTAACGATAAAATTACAAATGACGAAAGGATTGTTATATGGATCAAGGACTGTCGCTCAATACACTGCCTCTTAAAGAATTACGTGATCTTATTAGAAATAATCAATTTACGGGTTCAACAACGGGGTGTGCTGCAGGATATTTACAAGCCAACCTTGTTATATTGCCAGCTGAGTGGGCAACCGATTTTTTGCTGTTTTGTCAAAAAAATCCGGTGGCGTGTCCTTTAATTGATGTTACTCAACCAGGAGAAAAGTACCTGCAATCAATCGGAAGGGATATTGATTTATCAACTGACGTTCCTGAATATCATGTTTTTTATGATGGGGAATTTGAAACCGCAGTCTCTGATCTTTCCACATTATGGAGAGAAGATTTAGTTACTTTTGTTTTAGGGTGCTCTTTCTCGTTTGAAGAGGCGTTAATACAATCCGGTTTATCCATCCGAAATATCGATGAAGGGAAGAACGTCTCAATGTATGACACCAGTATTCCTTGCCAATCATCAGGAAAGTTCAGTGGAAACTATGTGGTGTCAATGCGTCCATTCACTTCCATTGATGCCATTCGTGCTATTCAAATCACTACTCGTTTTCCTAAAGCGCATGGAGCACCAGTTCACTTTGGCGATCCAAGCCTTATCGGAATTAACGATATATCAACCCCAAACTATGGCGATGCCGTTGAAATAAAACCAAATGAAGTGCCTGTTTTTTGGGGGTGTGGCGTGACACCACAAAATGTTATTCGTCAGAGTCGACCGCCATTTTGTATTACTCATGCTCCGGGAAAAATGTTGATCACTGATCGTCTAAGTTCAGAGTTTGCCGTGCTTTAAAGCAGACATTTATTGTTACTACCAAATTTAATAATTAAGGAGCAGGGAATGAGAATTAATTGTGATATGGGCGAAAGTTTCGGTTTATGGCAATTAGGTAATGACAGTGCAGTGATGCCAGCGTTAGATATGGCGAATATTGCATGTGGTATGCATGCTTCAGATCCAAGTGTCATGATGAAAACGGTTGCACTGGCAAAGGCGCATGGCGTGACGATTGGGGCTCACCCTGGCTATAACGACATTCAAGGTTTTGGTCGACGTGATATATCAATGGATTCAGACGATTTAGCTGCGCTGTTTATCTATCAGTTAGGTGCGTTAGAAGGAGTTTGTCAAAGTCAGCAGACAACATTGAGCTATGTAAAACCACATGGCGCATTATATAACGCAATGATGAAAAATGACGCCATTCTTCAAACGTTATTAGAAGCCTTGAAGCGATATGATGCGACGTTACCTTTGGTTATTATGGCCGTTCCTGATCATCAACGTTATGTAGATATGGCGAATGAGTATGGCATTACACTTTGGTTTGAAGCCTTTGTAGACAGAGCATATGACGAGCAAGGGCGTTTAGTTCCAAGAAGTATTCCCGGTTCAAGCCATCACTCTGATGAAGCCATACAAAAACAAGCAAATCAATTAATAGATGAAGGCTGTGTAACGACCTTAAATGGCGACATTATAAAAATACACGCAGATACATTGTGTATTCATGGGGATGGACCCTTTGCTGTCTCTACGGCTGAGTATCTACGAAAAAAATTAAAATCAAAGGCGGAGTAATGATGAAAATATCCGCTGTAAATGAATCGACGTTGTTACTTACCTTTGCTGATAAAGTCAGTCCTGAAGTCGCTGATATGATTGCTGAATCAGTCACTCTTTTTACTCGAGAGCTCGGTTCACTTATCGTCGATATTGTTCCTTCATATACTTCTATATTAATCACATATGACACCTCTAGTGTAGATTTACGACGTTTTACGATGCAGTTACGTCAGTGTCTACCTTCTGATTTACAGAAGATGCAATCAAGTAAGTCTACAGTAGAAATAGAACTGCCAGTCTATTATGGAAAAGAAGTGTCGCTTGATGCTGATGAGATTTGTGAACATACAGGGTTAAGTTTTGAAGAGGTGATATCAATACATTCATCTCAAACGTATCGAGTTTATGCCATAGGTTTTGCTCCCGGATTTGCTTATTTGGGAAATACGGATTCTAGAATTCATGTGCCTAGAAAAAGCACACCACGTTTAATGGTGCCAGCTGGAAGTTTAGCTATTGCAGAACAACAAACGGCTATATATCCAAAATCATCTCCTGGTGGCTGGCAAATAATAGGAAGAACGCCTGTCAACCTTATTGATTTTAATCGTAAAAACTTAACCTTGTTTGAGATGGGAGCGAAAGTAACCTTTGTTTCAATTTCTCGTGAAACCTATATTGAAATGGGTGGTGAATTACCATGTGAACCAGAGTCTGTGAGGGATATAAATGACTTTACGAATTAATAGCACTGGCCCATTAGCATTACTTCAAGATAAAGGACGATTTGGTCACCAGTCCGTTGGTGTTACTCCGGGTGGTCCAATGGACGAACATGCGTTTGATTGGGCAAATAAGTTACTTGGTAATGATCCTAATGCAACTCAAATTGAAATCACGCTAGGGCAATTTAGCTGTACTTTTTATGCTGCAACCACGATGGCATTAACTGGTGCGGATATGCAGGCCAAATTAAATGGTAACCCAATAGTCCCTTGGCAGAGTTATGCTATTAATTCAGGTGATAAGCTTGAAATGGGGGCTGCGAGTGCGGGGCTGCGAGCTTATTTATCAGTGAGCGGTGGATTTAAAATTGATAATATTTTAGGCAGTACAGCAACAGTGGTTCGTGATGGGTTAGGCGGCCTCGAAGGAAATGGTAAACCACTCAAAGCAAACGTACTTATTCGTTACTCTGTAGATGTATCTCAGTTATCAACGGTATTTTCAGAACCAAGATTACGTAAACAAGTTCCAAATCGTTTTATTCCCACATATGGTAAACATATAAAGGTAGGAGTGATCCCGAGTTATCAGTATGATGATTTTTTACCGGAAGAGCGTGAACAATTCTTTTCTACGGTTTATACTGTGTCAAATAACATTGATCGAATGGGATACCGACTATCTGGTGAAGCCATTCAATGTCAACGTAATAACCTGATTTCAGAAGGGATTGCTCTTGGGGCAATACAAATTCCGAATGATGGTCAACCTATTGTACTAATGCGTGATCGTCAAACGATTGGGGGCTATCCGAAAATTGGCTGTGTAATACACGCTGATATTAGTCGTTTATCTCAATGTGTTCCGGGTTCAACGGTTCAGTTCTACGAAAAAGAACTGCATAACGCAGAAGCAGAGTTACATATTCAACGTCAGTTTTTTACTTCTTATAACTCTTAATAATTCTAATAAATATCGTCGATAGACGAGAAACTACTGCAACAATAAGGATGCAGTGACGTGATAACAAAAGGAAATGATATGTCATCAGAAAAAGTCATGAGTGAGTCGTCAAATGCGTCCACAAAGGAAGGACAGCTACCGAAAAGTTCAGGTGTTAGTTGGTCATTGATAATGGGCGCTGCCTTTTTGATGGCAACCTCAGCAGTTGGTCCCGGTTTTTTAACTCAAACAACAGTATTCACACAAACATTAGGGGCTAGTTTTGCGTTTGTTATTCTGGTTTCTATTATTTTAGATATTGGTGCTCAATTAAATATTTGGCGTGTAATCGTTGTTTCCAAAAAACGCGCTCAGGATATAGCAAATGATTTACTTCCCGGTTTAGGTTATGCAATTGCAGGAACCGTAGCTCTAGGAGGGTTAGCATTTAATATCGGTAACATTGGTGGTGCAGGGATGGGGATGAACGTGTTATTCCCGAGTATTTCTCCGATAGTAGGGGCCTCAATCAGTGCCGTTATTGCTGTAACCATTTTTATGTTAAAAGATGCCGCTAAAGTGATGGACCGTTTTACTATTTTAATGGGTGCGGCATTAATAGTAATGACTCTGTATGTTCTTTTCTCAACGTCTCCACCGATTGGAGAGGCATTGTATCGTTCAGTTTGGCCTGAAAAATTAAACGTTCTTGCAATCATCACGTTAGTTGGTGGCACGGTTGGTGGTTATATTACTTTTGCTGGGGCACACCGATTAATTGATGCTGGAGTAACAGGAAAAGAAGCGCTGCCACAAGTGAATCGAGGTTCAGTTTCTGCGATTAGTGTGGCTTCAATCGTGCGTGTTATTTTGTTTTTAGCAGCGTTAGGTGTAATTAGTACAGGGGTCACTCTGGATCCTTCAAATCCGCCAGCATCAATGTTCCAACACGCTGCCGGTAATATAGGTTACAAAATTTTCGGTTTAGTTCTTTGGGCTGCGGCCATTACTTCCGTTATCGGTGCTGCATATACGTCAGTGTCGTTCTTAAAAACATTACACCCGATGATTGATTTGCACTCTCGTAAATTTATTATTGGTTTTATTGTTATCTCTACTTTTATCTTCTGCTTTATCGGTAAGCCTGTTGTTCTTCTTATTGTTGCTGGTGCTCTAAACGGATTTATTCTACCTGTTACCTTAGGCATTATGTTAATAGCGGCAAAGAAAGCGCAAATTGTAGGAGACTATAAGCACCCGCTATGGATGTCGGTGTTTGGGTGGTTAATTACTGCAATGATGGCAGCAATGAGTGTATATACCTTATATATGTTGATTATTTAACCTATGAGGCACACTTTCTTAAATATTTTGCACAAATTAATAATAAAAAATATTTAAAAACTTCTCATCTACTTAATTTTGAATATACTCGTTAAATGCCCCGAAACGTCCTATAACGTTTTGGGGTTGTTTGGTTTTACCCATTTTAAAAACTAACTGTATCTTGCTATGGGAGTAAAGATACTATTTATAAGGATGTAATATGATTGATTTTTGGCCATTAATTGGTGTCTTAATCATCACAGTCGGTCTTGCATTACGCTTGAACACTTTATTAGTTATTTTAACTGCCGGTATTGTTACCGGTTTGGTTGCTAAGATTGATTTTATCGAGATTTTATCAATCCTCGGGGCTTCTTTTACGCAAAACCGCTATATGTCTTTATTCATTCTTGTTCTACCTATGATAGGGGTTCTAGAGCGTTTTGGATTAAGAGAAAGAGCAGAAACCTTGATTGGTTCAATCAAACAAGCATCCGCAGGTCGTGTAATGCTTACGTATCTATTATTACGTAAAGTGACAAACGCACTTGGTTTGAATCTGGGTGGTCACCCATCAATGATCCGTCCGTTGGTTGCTCCAATGGCAGAAGCTGCAGCAGAAAAAGGTAGAAAACCATTAACAAATAAAGAGAAACAACATTTGCGCGCTTTAGCTGCAATGAGTGAAAACTTTGCTAACTTCTTTAGTCAGCTGATCTTTATTGGTGCTGGTGGTTTGTTGCTTATCAAGGGCGTGTTGGAAGAACACGGTTACAGTGTAGCGTTAAACGATATGTTTATGTGGGCCATTCCAACCGCATTGGCATCATGTGTTGTGTTTTATGTTCGAGCATGGATAGAAGATTCGCGTTTGGCAAAAGCTGGTAAGCAAGAGTAGGGATTCATCATGTTAGAATATATTTATCAAGCAACGGGTTTATTATTAATTGCCTTTTCGGTTCAAAGCTTTATGGATAAGGAAAATCCAAAAGCAATTGGTACAGGTTTATTTTGGTTGGCATATGGTGTTTCTTTCTGTTTAGGAAGCATTTTACCTGATTGGTTTGTCGGCGTTTTGGTGTTACTTATGACACTGATTGCTTCTGCTGGGCTAATGGGAATTGGTTCTTATCATTCAAGTGATAATGAATTTAGAAAAGCCAGTGCGAAGTCATTACAAAACATGCTATTTCTTCCTGCGATCATCGTTCCTGTCGGCACCATTTTATGGAGCCAAGTCACTGGTGAAAGTGCGCTTATTGGTTTAGGAATAAGCTCTGTTGCGGCTTTATTAGTTGCAAATGGAATGACCAAATGTCGACCTATGCAAAGCATACATGAAGGTCGTCGTTTAATTGATACCATTGGGTGGGCGGCTATTTTGTCGCAATTCTTAGCGGCACTTGGTTATCTGTTTGGTCAAGCGGGTGTTGGTGATACCGTTTCACAAATCGTAAAAGAAATTGTGCCTCATGGTAGCGTTTTAGCTTATGTTATTGCTTATACATTCGGCATGGCTATCTTCACCATTGTTATGGGTAATGCGTTTGCTGCGTTTGCTGTTATCACTGCAGGTATTGGTATTCCGCTACTCATAGTTGAAATGGGTGGTAATCCAGTGATCGTTGGTGTGCTTGGTATGGTTTCTGGCTATTGCGGAACCTTAATGACACCGATGGCGGCCAACTTTAATGTTGTACCTGCCGCACTATTAGAGTTAGAGAATAAAAACCAAGTGATTATTACTCAGTTTATTCCTGGTTTTATCATGTTACTTATTAATACTACATTTATGTATCTGTTTGCGTTTTAGGGAATTAGGCAATGAAAAAGATTTTAATTACGGGTTTTGAACCATTTGGTAACGATAAAATCAATCCGGCATTGGAAGCGGTTAAGTTAATTGCAGGGCGTAAGCTTAATGGCGGTGAGATCGTTATTTGTCAGGTTCCTGTGGTTCGATACAAATCGATTGAAACCGTTAAACAAGCAATTGAAGAGCAACAACCGTATGCGGTTATTACTGTGGGTCAAGCATCAGGACGTGCAGCCATTACACCAGAGCGTATTGCAATCAATGTGGATGATTTTAGAATCCCTGATAACGAGGGTATCCAAGTAATTGATGAACCTGTTGTCGCTGGTGGGCCAGACGCTTACTTTACGACGCTTCCTATCAAAGCAATGGTCAGCGAAATTCAAGCGCAAGGCATACCTGCCACGGTTTCAAATACCGCAGGGACATTTGTCTGTAACCATCTGTTTTATGGAATACAACATTACTTAAAAGACACGAATGTTCGTCATGGTTTTGTACATATTCCATTATTACCAGAGCAATCGGTTGATGGTTCACAACCAACGATGAAACTTGAGCAAATTGCAGAAGGTTTAGCTATAGCGGCGCAAGTCATCATTGATAACGATTCTGATATCCAACAAGGTGCAGGAACGATCTGTTAAGAGCATTTACCTCACTTTTTTAAAGCCTAAGAATAATGTTAATTGTTCTTAGGTATTTTATGCCTGAAAGAAATTATAAGAGATTTAACGAGATAGACAGTTAAGTTTGTGAAAATGAACACATTTTGATGTGCGTCGAATGTTATATGATGCGTAGTGTAACTATTTGTTTCAATTATGAGATATATGTCAGTAAACCGAGGTTGGCTAGGTTCGTTTTACTGTTTCCGCATATATCACCAATTAAAATTATTAGAAGTAGACGTATTATGCATCTAACATTAAAAACTAAACTCGTGTTGACGAGTCTTGCGCTTATTGTATTAACCATTGTATCTCTTGGTACTTTCTCGTATCAGACAATGAAAACTCAAGCATGGGATGCCATTCAAAGTGAAAGTGGAAATACAGCGAAGGCTTATAGCTTAGGTATTGGCGATTGGTTTAAAGGTCGTCAAGATGCGATTGTTGCCATGAAAGAAGTAATAGAGCGAGATCCTAACTTGGATATGGTTGCTCATTTAAAACAGACATTCACATCAGGCGGTTTTGGTTTAAGTTATTACGGTGACGAAAATGGCGTGATGCAACGCCAAGATCCATCGTTAAATAAAGCAGGGTATGATCCTCGAACTCGTGGCTGGTACAAAGAAACATTGGCAGCTAATAAGGGGATAACAACAAAACCTTATGTTAGTCATACTATGCAAGCTCTTGTTGTTACCTTAACAGAACCGGTTCGTGAAAATGGGCGTATTGTCGGTGTTACTGCATCTAACTTGGCATTAGGGGCATTAATTGATGATGTTCTTGATATTCCCGTTCCAGGCAATGGTTATGCCATGCTACTGGATGTGAGCAATAAAATCGTTGTTGCTCACCCAAATGAGAAAATGGCGTTAAAACCAATTTCAGAACTTGGCAATGGATTCGATGCTAACAATTTAAGTAATGAAATTGCATCTGATGGTTTTTTCTTTACCAAAGATAATGGGAAAGAGAAAGCGGTCATGATAACGGCGGTTCCAAATACCAATTGGGCAATTACCTTGGTGATGGACAAAGACACATTAGAAGCGCCATTAAATTCGATGCTTTTTGAATTGCTGTCTATTGGATCGTTAATCTTACTGTTTGTATCTATGTTCACAGGATGGCTTGTAACTCGTCAATTACGAGAGCTTGGTACGGTTTCGGATGCGTTAGCGGATATCGCAAATGGTGAAGGCGACCTTACGGTTCGTATTAATGTTAAATCGGATGATGAAGTAGGTAAGTTAGCTGATAACTTCAACCAGTTCGTATCACGCTTGCATGCGATGGCATCAAATTTACGTGAAATAACCTTTGAGCTAAATCGCTCAGCAGCAGAAAGTGCAGATTCAGCCGTTCAACGCAGTCAAAATATTCGTCATCAACAAGATGAAATAACCATGGTTGCTACTGCAGTAACTGAGATGGCGAGTGCGACACAAGAGATTGCTGGAAATGCTGAAAACACAGCGAAATCGGCAGAGCAAGCGGTGGGGTTAACACAAACAGGCCACGATCAAGCAAATCAAAGCCAAGCATCTATCGGAAACCTTGCTCGTGAAGTAAATAGTGCAGTAGGCATTATTGAAGATCTTAACGGGCACGCATTAAAAATTAGCTCAATTTTGGCTACGATTCGTTCGATAGCTGAGCAAACAAACTTACTTGCATTAAACGCAGCAATCGAAGCAGCACGTGCTGGTGAGCAAGGCAGAGGGTTTGCGGTTGTCGCTGATGAAGTTCGAGTTCTATCTCAACAACGAACACATACTTCAACAGAAGAGATTCAAGCCATGATAGAAACACTTCAATCAACAACACAAGAAGCGGTTTCAGTCATGTCGGACAGCCATCACTTGGCAGAAACAAGCGTAAAAGACGTTGATGAAGCGGGAGTCAGTATCGGGAATATTGCTGCGCAAATTAATGTGATTAGCGATATGGCCACTCAAATTGCCTCTGCTGCAGAAGAGCAGTCAAGTGTTACGGCTGAAATTAGTCGAAATACCGAAGGGGTTCAGGAAGTAGCAAACCAAATGGCGCATGAGGCAGAGACCGCAGCATTGCAGGCTGAGTCATTAAAATCGTTAGCTGATTCATTAGAAGAAGAAATTAAACGATATAAACTGTAACTTATTAATAAACAGTAAAAAACCGTCCAATAGTGACGGTTTTTTTACGTCAAAAAAAGTGTGATTTTGTTTCCAATGTTGTGTAAGGCAACACCTTGTAAAAAAACTTATGAAGTTTGTTTCGTATGCTATTCCAAAAAAATAAACAATGTGTAAAATACGCCTCCTTATTGGTAACACCTAATGTGTAATCTATCCCAGTGCATTGAAAAATCCATTCAATACGCTATTTAGGACATCGATGAAAAACGTATTAATTCCTTTTATTATTTCTTTAGCGACAGTCTCTTGTACGCCTATTTTTGATGGCAATTTCCAAAGACCTAACTCGAATTCATGCAATTGTGAGAGTGACATTACCAACTCGAACAATAGTGCAACTTCAAAGCCTGATTCTTGGAAACCTAGCACATCAAAACCAAATCAAAGCATTGAAGAGCAGTTAGAAAATCTTGCTAATCATGTTCATAAAACATGGGGAGATAAAGAGTTTCTAGAAGCGGGTAAGCATCGCTACGTAAAATATTTAGATGGTTATAGAACTCGTGCACATATCGATTTTGATAAAGGCAAAATTTACGTTTCGACGATCTCTCAATACCAACCAAAAGAAACGTTGAAGAAAGCGATCATCGGCACCGTATTAATGCCAGCAGACCCATCATATGTGGATTTATTTAGTGATAAATCAATTCCGCTGCGTGGACGTCCATTCTTACTTGGTCAAATTAAAGACCAAGAGAATAAAGACATTGAATGGCCATGGCGAGCAGGGCGTTATGCTGATTACTTAATCGAAAATAAGTTACAAACGAAAATCATTAAAAATGGCAAAGCGTATTACGTTGAGATCTCTATGGTTGATGACCATTTAGAGCAACGCGAATTCCAATATGCTGATTTAATTAAAAAAGCATCAAAAGAGTACGATATTTCAATCGACTTAATTTATGCAATTATTCAGACAGAAAGCAGCTTTAACCCTTATGCTGTAAGCCATGCTGGGGCTTATGGTTTAATGCAAGTGATCCCAAAAACAGCAGGAGCGGATGTCTTTAAATTAGTTAAGAATAAGCCGGGGATCCCAACAAAAGAGTACTTGTTTAATCCTGCGCATAATATCGATACAGGTACAGCGTATTTCTATATTTTGAAGAATCGTTATTTAAGAGACATCAAACACCCAACCAATAAGCATTATAGTATGATCTCGGCTTATAACGGTGGCTCAGGTGGCGTTTTCTCAACATTTGATCCAAGCAGAACTAAAGCCATTGATGAGATAAATAGCTTGCAACCAAATCAGCTTTATTGGGCGTTAACAAACAAACATCCTAAGGCTGAAGCTCGTAGATATTTAGAAAAAGTGCTTAAATTTCAAAAAGAATTTAATGAGAAAAGTTAGATAAATTTTATTGATTGATAGGTGCAATAAATTCCATTATACATTTGCAGAGTGCTTTGTTAGTGTGCGTTTTTTGCACTTATTTGTGTTTATTGATTGTTATGGTGTATGCAAATTGAAACGACTTTTCGTTTTTATCATGTGTGTTTTTTCTTCATTTGTTTCTTCAATGGATTTAACAAAGGAAGAGCAAGTATGGATACAAAATAATAAAGATTTCGTTTTTTATAATGATGATTATAATTCAAGATTATTTTTTATTGAGGATGGGATACCAAAAGGACTGTACAGCAACCTAATTCAAGATATTAACAAAAAACTCAATACAAACTTCCAACTAAAAGTAAAAGGCATTGATGATTTACATGCAATGTTTGACCGTTTAGAGAGTGGGGCTTATTTAGATTTTGCTGATACAGAAAACCGAAAAGAAAACTATTTTTTTGTCCCAACGTTATATCGTGTTAGCACTAAAGTGTTTTTCAAAAATACGGATCAAATTATTGACCTTGTAAGTTTAAATAATAAGAAAATTGGCTTAGTTGAAGATTGGTTTTCTACTACGAATTTTATTGAACAATACTCTGACTCTATACAATATACGCCAGTAAAATTTGCGGATGTTAATTCGCTGATAAACGCTCTTAATTCCGGAGAGATTGACGCTTTTGTTGCTGATACACAAGAGATAACGGACAAAGCATTTCCGACATTAAACTTACCAAGGTTGAATAACTTATATACGTCATTTGCAATACCAAAATCGCAATCTGAGTTGTACAGTATATTAGTGAAATACTTTACAGAGTTGAAATCTGAAGAAGTAAAAGAGTTTGTTAAACAATCCCGTGAAGATTATTTTTTGTATCTTTTTAAAGGGAATAATGAACTTAAAGGAGCAAGCATCAGTGTTGGTTATGGCGTTAATGAGTTTCCTGCAAGCTACTTAGTTAATGAAGAGTATCACGGCATTGCACCTACGTTGTTCGACAGTATTAAGCGAATATTTAAAGGTTCGGTCACATTTACTGAGCCAAGTGTTGGCGAGTGTAAAGATTATGATGTTTTATTATCAACATTTGAAAATGAGTGCATCACAGATAAATATTTTCTAACAAAACCGTATTACAGTTTTGAATTGTCAGTATTTAATAAGTTAGAAAGGAACTTTATATCTCGTATTGCAGATATAAACTACTCGACGGTGGGGATGTTAAAAAACGCTTATTATTACGATTATATAAAAAACAACACATTAAATGTGAAAATGGTCTTTTTTGATACCTTTGAAGAGATCATTGAAGCAATAGATGACGGACGTGTTGATTATGCTTTTGGTGACCAACGTTTATTAATGAATCATACAATCAACCATGACATGTATGATTTAAAAACCGCAGGAACCTTAACCAAAACATTCTCTGTGTATATCGCAGTAAAGAAAGAGCATGAAGCACTATTTAATGCCATTAATCTGATATCAACATCATCAGATAATGAACGTTTGATTAAAAACATCTATATCAATGAGAATGAAAAGTATCAGAAAGATGATTTCTGGCTACTAATCGCAGTTCTACTTGTCAGCTTATTTATCATTGGCGTGTTGATAACTCGAGTTTATATAGAGAAAAAAGCACAAGCTCGTCTTTTAAGAATGAACGAATCATTGATTGGATCATTGGAGATGGCCTCGTTATACAGTGATGAAGAAACCAGTGAGCATAACAAGCGAATCAACGTATATTCTGAGCATCTTTCTAATTTATTGAACATGCCAAGCTCGTTTGTAGAAGAAATTCGTATGATTGCTTCGCTGCATGACATTGGAAAGATTGGTATACCTCATTACATATTAAAGAAACCGGGAAAACTGGATCCTGATGAATTTGATGTAATGAAAAAACACGTAAACATTGGTTACGAGATTATCAAGAATACTGACTTGAGTTTGATAACTAAAAATATCGTGCTTTACCATCATGAAAAATGGAATGGTAAAGGGTACTTGAGTTTAGTGGGTGAAGAGATACCGATTGAAGCTCGAATTGTAAGTATTGTGGATGTGTATGACGCATTACGACAAAAGCGTATTTACAAAGAAGGCTTTACCCATGAAGTAGCGATTAAGATCATCGAAGAAGAAAAGGGTGTTTCTTTCGACCCTAAGATTGTCGATATATTCTTAGAGCACCATGAAGAGTTCAGAGCTATTTTTGAGAAAAATCAGTAAGAGCAGGGGCTAGGGAGCAGTAAGAGCAGGGACTAGTTTTTAGGGACGAGTAACTGCTTTTCGCTCTTACTCGTCCCTGCTTTTCCTTGCACCTGCTTTTTCTAGCCCCTAGCCCCTAAGCTCTACTTAACCTTTCACATCAAAATTGATTTTTTCATGTCCAGCAAATACTTGGAAACGCTTACCTTTTGCACGAGCAATAATGGTAATACCAAATTTTTGAGCTAAGTCTAACCCCATTTGAGTTACACCAGAGCGTGAAAGCAGAACAGGAATACCCATCTGAGCGACTTTAATCACCATTTCTGACGTTAAACGGCCAGTGGTGTAGAAGAGTTTGTCATCACCAGCTTCTTGTTTTAACCATAGCTCACCAGCTAAGGTATCAACTGCGTTATGGCGACCTACATCTTCCACAAATGAAAGCACTTTATTGTCTTTGCACACCGCACAGCCATGAACGGCACCTGCCGCTTTGTAAGTATCGTTGTGATATGTCAGCGCTTCTAATGATTCATAAAGATCAGATTGATTGATAGTTACTTGTGGTACTTGATAGTTTTCCAGTTGCTTCATTACGTTGCCGTACATGGTGCCTTGACCACAACCTGAGGTAACTGTCTTTTTCTTCAAGTTTTCTTTAACGTGTTCAGTGGTTTCTTTCGTATTTACTGCAGCCGTTTTGGTTTCCCAATCAATAATCACCGATTCTAAAAGAGAAGCATCAGTAACAAAATGTTGGTTCTTTAAATACCCTAAAACTAATTCAGCAGGGCGAGCACCAAGGGTCATTAACGTCACGACTTCTTGCCAATTCAGCATTACGGTTAAAGGTTGTTCACATGCGATCTCTTTTGTTAGCTTTTCACCATATTCATCATAAACATCAACAGAAATGGTTTGTTTTGGTACAGTGCCAGTAGTAATTATTTTAGGTGATTGGCTCAAAGTAAGCTCCAAATGAATGAGATTTGATTATTTATCTAGGTTAGGCAAATTTTATACCATAGAGTAAAAAAAGAAAGTGTGGTTGGTACAAGCTTTGCTTTAGAGTATAAATAGCAATACAAAACTTCATCAAAAGAAGGATAACTTGTGGAACAGAAAACAGAAAACAAATGGCCATTACAATTTGAAGTGATTGAAGAAATCAAACAGGTTGGCCGTTGGAGTGCACCGTCATGGCGACTTGGTGATATTCATCTTTATGAGAAGGTAAATGAGACACAAGATAATGTTTCACTGTTTGAGCGTGATTTAGAAATTTTCCGCGATGAAAGAACGGATTATCGTTTCAATCTAAGCTCGCAAGATCCTAAATTGTTCTTTGCTTTTGAAAACGATAATGACCAACTAACACCCGTTATGATCACTGCATCACAAAGCATGATCGGACAATATATGGACGGTGATTATTTAGTCCTTTCAACAGCAATGCCGCTACCGATGCAAGCATGGTTAGAAGCTTATATTGGTAAACACGGTGAGTTATTAGAAGTTCGTAAGAAAAAACGTAAAGGTGCGGGGCGCGCAAGTGAGCAACTTCCTAAGTAGATGGTCTTTAAGAAAACAAAAGGTTAAGCAGGGTGAAGAAGTCAGTGATGAGCCAGTATTAACTACTGAATCAGACACGGTAGAAGATTCACAAGCCCTTGTTGAGCCGAGTGTTGCTGTTGAAAAAGAAAGCGAAACTGAGATAGAGCCTGAACTGCCTACCGAAGCAGATTTAGTTACTATCACAGGCACAAGTAACGTCAGTCAATTTATGGCTGAAGGTGTAGACAAAAACTTGAAAAAAGCAGCACTTCGTAAGATGTTTTTGAATCCAGAATTTGCGATGGAAGATGAGCCAAACTACTCAACACCACCAAAACTGGACAGTGAAACAGCAAGCAAATTACGTGAATGGTTAGTTGAGCCTGAAGAAGAACAAGAGGAGATTTCAGACGAAGAAATTGCTCTTGATACTGACGCTACAAATGAAAATGATAATGAATATCAATACGTTAAAGGCGACGATATTGACCCAAGTGAGACAAAAAAGACCATATAAAGAATCGGGACATTTTGAACCAAGTTGAGACAAAATGTCCCGTATAAAAATAACTCCCGCCAAATAGTCTAAATAATCAACAAATCGACCTATTAATATTTCTCATAATTAGCCATTAAGTTGGTACGGATATTGCGATATAGAACCTATAAACCAGTCATAGAACTGAATAGGCCCGAATGGGGTCAAGAATAGGTGAAGCAATGTTAACCCAATTTTTAGCACAATCAGAAACAACGAATGCCAAAGCGCGTAAGTTCGCTATTGAGCAAACCGTTGAGTTAAACAACTTGATCCCACCAACGGTGAGCTACGAAAGCCGTGGTAACTTGGTCATTATCGGGCCTACGAGCATCATTGTTGATGTAGCAGAGCAGTTCTCTGAATTAAACAGCATCACATTGGTATCGACAGAATCAGATACTCAAGATAAAAAAACAGACAAAACCGTTTATCACGCAAAAGAGGTCACCATTAAAGGCTTCTTAGGTGCGTTTGATGTTGAGTGCGTGGTTAATGGTGAGCGAGTAAACCTTGCCAAAACAACCATCGGAAAAACCGCTTTTGATTTAGTTTTAGATATGAAACTAGATAGCGTGATGAAAGAACAAGTGCCAGTACCAGGTTACTACCCAGTAGGCCGTGGTTATCCAACACTTGCACAAGTGCTTGATGAATTACCGGGTCTTGTTGGTACGTTTGATAAACCAAAATATTTCCGCTTAAACCCAGAGTTATGTGCACACAGTTCACGTGGCGTAAAAGGGTGTGAGCGTTGTGTTGATGCTTGTCCTGCTGGCGCATTAACCAGTGAAGGTTCAGATCAAACGGGTCACCACATCCAAATTAACCCATACCTATGCCAAGGTGTTGGTACATGTGCAACTGCGTGTCCAACAGAAGCGATCAGCTACGCATTACCAGAAGCAGAGAAAACGCAAAACTTTGCAACTCGCTTATTAGCAAACTACAAAAAAGAGGGGGGAGAGACTCCTATTATCGCTTTTTGTAGTGATCGTCATGAGAACTTCAATGTAATGGCACTTAAAACCATGCCAGACCATGTTATTCCAGTGGTTCTTGATGAATTGTTATCAGTGGGTATTGATACTTGGTTCTCTGCGTTGGTGAATGGTGCTGCGCAAGTTCTGTTTATCGCAAGCCGCCGAATGCCAGAAACCATTCAACGTGTACTAACACAAGAAGTGGAAATTGCTCAAGCATTGTTAACTCAATTAGGTTTAGATCCTCAACGAATCCAAGTGGTTTACATGGAAGCGTTAAATGAGATGACACTGATTGATACGCCGCTATCTGTAATGGACGCACCTTTAAAAGGTAACAAGCGTGAACGTCTAATGGGTGCATTGGATCACCTTGCTGCTGACTCAAAAGCAAACCAAATTGAAATCACAGAGATCCAATCTCTACCATCACACGCACCATACGGAACAATCAGTTGCGAAACTAAAGATTGTACCTTGTGCATGGGTTGTGTCGCTGTGTGTCCAACACGTGCACTTCATAGTGATCCAGATTCACCAACACTGAAATTCGTTGAGCAAGATTGTGTTCAATGTGGTCTTTGCGTAAGTGCTTGTCCAGAAAAAGTGTTAAGCATGAAAGTTCAAATGAACTGGAACCAAGAGACACGTCAAGAAACACAAATTGTGCATAAAGAAGACGCGGCATGCTGTATTAGCTGCGGTACTCCTTTTGCGCCAGCATCAATGATTGAAATGCTACGCTCTAAGTTACAGGGTAACCCTCACTTCAACGACGAAGCATCAATTAAACGTCTATATATGTGTGAAGATTGTCGAGTTCGAGACATCTTTACCGATTTGTCTGCAAACCCTGAAAAACAGTTAAAGGTGTAATGGCATGAATGAACAACAACAAATTCGACAAGAAATCTACGGTTTATTAGCGCATTTATACCGAGTAGCACCAGATCAAAATGTGATTGATTGGTTAAGTGGTATTGAAGTCGAAGGCGATGACAGCCACGAAATGAGCAAAGCATGGTCTGTGATTTCAGATGCAGCAAAAAATTCAGAACAAGAAGCACTAGAAGATGAGTATCAAAACTTATTTATTGGTGTAGGCCGTGGTGAAGTGATGCCGTTTGGCTCATGGCACATGGCTGGTGCATTAATGGAAAAACCATTAGTCGCATTACGACAAGATCTAATGCAGCTTGGTTTCGAGCGTGCAGAAGAAGTAAAAGAGCCAGAAGATCATATTTCAGCACTATGTGAAGTAATGGCTATGCTTATCGAGTCAGGTGATGCAGAAGTTCTGCAACAGCGATTCTTTAATCGACATATTCAACCTTGGTTTGTTTCACTTTGTGATCAAATTACACAGGCTGAACATGCAAATTTCTACAAATCGGTAGTGAGTTTGACTCTGGCGTTTTTCAGCGTAGAGCAAACACGATTTGCTAAGAACCCAAATGAAATTGAAATTACAGAAGTGCAATAGTACGTAAATCAATTCATTTAACGAGAATTAGAACCATAAAAACAAAAGCCCATTCCAAATACATTGGAATCATAGGAGCATTGAATGAGCGATAAAAAAACGGACCTAAACCGCCGTAACCTACTGAAAGGCCTTGCAACTGCTGCTGCCGCAGGTTCAGTAGCCGCAGCGGTATCTGGTACTGCAAATGCAAACACAGTAGCGGAAACTAAAAACGTTGAGAAAAAAGGCGATGGATATCGTGAAACTCAACACATTCGTGATTATTACGACAGCCTATAACGGAGCATAATAATGAAACTGACTAAACGTTCCGATTCGGTACAGAAGCAAGAGAACCAACTGGGCATTACACGTCGTATGTTCATGCGTACTTCAACAATTGCTGCGGGTGCAGTAGCAAGTGCAAGCATGTTTGTTCCAAGCATGATGAAAAAAGCACAAGCGAAAGAAGTGCCAGTTGATGCACCTACAGAAGTGAAACGTACTATCTGTTCACACTGTTCAGTAGGTTGTGGTATCTACGCTGAAGTACAAAATGGCGTATGGACTGGTCAAGAACCTGCATTTGACCACCCATTCAACGCAGGTGGTCACTGTGCAAAAGGTGCAGCACTTCGTGAACATGGTCACGGTGAGCGTCGTCTAAAATACCCAATGAAGCTTGAGAACGGTAAGTGGAAAAAACTATCGTGGGAACAAGCGATTGAAGAAGTGGGTAACAAAGCACTTGAGATCCGTAAAGAGTCAGGTCCTGATTCAGTTTACTGGTTAGGTTCTGCAAAACACAACAACGAACAAGCATACTTGTATCGTAAAAACGCAGCAATGTGGGGCACAAACAACATTGACCACCAAGCGCGTATTTGTCACTCAACAACTGTAGCCGGTGTAGCAAACACTTGGGGTTACGGTGCGATGACAAACTCATTCAATGACATGCACAACTGTAAGTCAATTCTGTTCATTGGTTCAAACCCAGCAGAAGCGCACCCAGTAGCAATGCAACATATTCTGATCGCAAAAGAGAAGAACAGTTGTAAGATCGTTGTTGCTGATCCACGTCGTACACGTACGGCAGCAAAAGCTGATCACTATGTTGCATTGCGTCCGGGGTCAGATGTCGCTTTCATCTGGGGTGTACTATGGCATGTATTTGCAAACAAATGGGAAGATCAAGAATTCATTAACCAACGTGTATTTGGTATGGATGAGATCCGCACAGAAGTTGCAAAATGGAACCCAGCAGAAGTTGAGCGTGTAACAGGCATTACTGAAGCTGAAGTTTACGAAACAGCAAAACTGCTTTCTGAAAACCGTCCAGGTTGTGTTGTTTGGTGTATGGGTGGTACTCAACATACAACAGGTAACAACAACACACGTGCATACTGTATCCTAGAACTTGCTCTTGGCAACATGGGTAAATCAGGTGGTGGTGCAAACATCTTCCGTGGTCACGATAACGTACAAGGTGCAACGGATTTAGGTGTTCTTTCTGATACGCTTCCTGGTTACTACGGTGTTGGTGAAGGCGCATGGAAACACTGGTCTAAAGTATGGGAATTGGATTTCGAGTGGGTGAAAGGCCGCTTCGACCAAGGTAAATACAACGGCAAAACGCCAATGAATAACTTTGGTATTCCTGTATCTCGTTGGGTTGATGGTGTTTTAGAAGACAAAGCAAACATCGAACAAAACGACAATATCCGTGCAATGTTCTACTGGGGTCACGCAGTAAACTCACAAACACGTGGTACTGAAATCAGAAAAGCAATGAGCAAGCTGGATATGATGGTTATTGTAGACCCATACCCAACGGTTGCAGCGGTAATGAACGACCGTACTGATGGCGTATACCTACTACCAGCAACAACACAATTTGAAACGCACGGTTCTGTAACGGCATCAAACCGTTCATTCCAATGGCGTGAAAAAATCGTTGAGCCACTGTTTGAATCAAAACCTGACCACGAGATCATGTACCTACTAAGTAAAAAACTTGGTTATGCAGATCAACTGTTCAAAAACATCCAAATTGATGAAAACAACCAACCTGTAATTGAAGACATCACACGTGAATTCAACAAAGGTATGTGGACAATCGGTTACACAGGTCAAAGCCCTGAGCGTATTAAAGCGCACACACAAAACTGGCACACGTTCCACAAAACAACGCTAGAAGCAGAAGGCGGCCCAGTAAATGGTGAAACCTACGGTCTTCCTTGGCCTTGTTGGGGTACACCAGAAATGAAGCACCCAGGTACGCATATCCTTTATGATACGTCTAAACCTGTAGCTCAAGGTGGCGGTAACTTCCGTACACGTTTTGGTGTGGAATATGAAGGTCAAAGCCTACTAGCTGAAGACAGCTACCCAGTAGGTTGTGAAATCGAAGATGGTCACCCAGAATTCACTGACAAACTGCTTAAACAACTAGGCTGGTGGGACGATTTAACACCAGAAGAGAAAGTAGCAGCAGAAGGTAAAAACTGGAAAACTGACTTATCTGGCGGTATTCAACGTGTTGCTATTAAACACGGTTGTATGCCATTTGGTAATGCAAAAGCGCGTGCAATTGTATGGACGTTCCCTGACCGTGTTCCACAACACCGTGAGCCGTTATACACACCACGTCGTGATCTTGTTGCTGATTACCCAACATGGGATGACCGCGCTGCGAACTTCCGTATTCCAACGCTGTACAAAACAATTCAAGACCAAGACAAGTCAAAAGAATACCCAATTATTCTGACTTCTGGTCGTCTTGTTGAGTACGAAGGTGGTGGTGAAGAAACACGTTCAAACCCATGGCTAGCTGAACTTCAACAAGAAATGTTCGTTGAAGTTAACCCGAAAGACGCAAACGACATCGGCTTTAAAGACGGTGACATGGTTTGGGTTGAAGGTGCAGAGAAAGGTCGCATTCACGTTAAGGCAATGGTAACTCGTCGCGTTAAGCCTGGCTTAGCATTCGTACCATTCCACTTTGGCGGTAAATTCCAAGGTGAAGACTTACGTAATAAATACCCAGAAGGCACTGATCCATACGTTATTGGTGAAGCAGCAAACACAGCAACCACTTATGGTTATGACCCTGTAACGCAAATGCAGGAAACCAAAGTGACACTATGTAAAATCACAAAAGCGTAAGGGGTGATATAAAATGGCTAGAATGAAATTCTTATGTGACACCAAGCGTTGTATCGAATGTAACGGCTGTGTCACTGCATGTAAAAACGAAAATGACGATGCTCTAGAATGGGGCATTCAACGTCGTCGCGTAGTAACACTAAACGACGGTGAACCAGGTGAAACATCAATCTCAGTAGCATGTATGCACTGTACTGATGCGCCATGTAAAGCAGTATGTCCTGCAGACTGTTTTGAACACACAGAAGACGGCATCGTACGTCACAACAAAGATCTTTGTATCGGTTGTGGTTACTGTCTGTTTGCTTGCCCATTTGGTGCACCTCAGTTCCCTAAACAGGGTGCATTTGCTGAGCGTGGTAAAATGGACAAATGTACATTCTGTGCTGGTGGCCCAGGTGTAGAACCAGGTTCTAAAGAAGAACGTGAGAAATACGGTGCAAACCGTATCGCTGAAGGTAAATTACCAATGTGTGCTTCTCTATGTTCAACAAAAGCACTATTGGCTGGTGATGCAGAGAAAGTGTCTGACATCTTCCGTCAACGTGTGGTTGAGCGTGGCGCGAAAGACGCTGGTTGGACTGACGGTGAAGATCTTGCGTTTGATGCGACTAAGAGCTAATCCGGTGGAGAGAGTGATGTTGAAACAATTAAAACGTCTTTCTCTTTCGTTATTGCTGCCGCTAATGGCAGCATTAACGCTTTCATTTGCTATGCCAAGCATGGCAAATGAGAGTGCAGCCGCGAAGAGCGCAGAGAAAGAAATGACCCAACTTGCTGGCGCAGATATCTGGCGTGAAGTAAGAGCCGGTCAAGAAGGCTACACAACTTCGCAATGGCCTGAACATGGCGTACTTATTAGTACGGCAGGCGAAACGTGGTTTGTACTAAAAGAGAAGTGGATGTCACCATTAGGTGCACTTGCTATTTTTGGTAGTTTAGTAATGGTAACACTGGCGTATTTCGTTGTGGGTCCATTAAAACTAAGCAAACCAAAAACAGGCCGTAAGATCAAACGTTGGTCTCGTATGGATCGCGCCTTACACTGGAGCATGGCATTTAGCTTTTTAACTCTAGCGTTCAGTGGTTTATGTTTAGTTTATGGTAAACACTTTTTAAAACCGATTTTACCAAGTGAAATCTGGGGCATGATCATTTATGCCGCGAAGCAATATCACAACTACATGGGACCGATCTTCTTTATCCTACTAATGTGTGTACTTCTGAAATGGTGGAGAAAATCTATCTTCAACAAGACAGACATTCAATGGTTCATGAAAATGGGCGGTATGGTAGGTAAACACAAAGGTTCACACCCATCAGCTGGTTTCTCTAATGGTGGTGAAAAAGCAATTTACTGGTTACTAATTGTATTCGGTATCGTTGTTGCTTTCAGTGGTTTTGTTTTAGATTTCCCAATGTTCGGCCAATTACGTCGTGACATGGAACTATCTAACCTTGTGCATATGCTATCAGCACTTATCCTTATCTGTGGTTTCATCTTCCACATCTATATCGGCCTGTTCGGTATGGAAGCGGGTCTAGATGGCATGGTAACGGGTGATGTTGATGAGACATGGGCAAAAGAGCACCATGACTTATGGTATCACGAAGTGAAAGACCTTCCTGAAAACCAACCACAAGATAAGAAAGTAGGCTAAACAAGTTAATCACTTTTATTGTCATAAATTCAAAAGCCGAGCAGGGTAACTTGCTCGGCTTTTTTGTGCCTGATGCTTGGTGAAAGAGAAATATCAATATTTATAGTTAATATTATCAATAACTTAGAGTTTAATGAAAAATTAGAACTTATAAGCAAAACATAAAAAAAGTAAATGAAATCTACCCATTAAAGGGTATGATGTGCGAAAGATAAATAACCAACTCAAAGGATGCAGCCTATTTATCTCAATGGCTTGTTTAGCCATCACACGCCAAGTTTGAAGATTTCTTTTTACGTTTTGTCACTAATTGCGAAAACTTAAACGGTCGTATTATCAACCACGCTATTTATGGTTTATCCAAGCCGCCTGTGAGCTAATCGCATAAAACGACAGATTGTCGCATAGCATGAAAGCGGCAAGTGATATCGACGAGTTTATGGTGGTGATTTATTTGAGTTTTAGGAAAGGCGAGACACTTAATAGAATAATTTGCGACAAATGTGGTAGGGAACTATAAGACATTTTGTCGTAGAAAGAGCGTTATGTTTATGGAGGAATCAGTGTTATACAAATATTTGGGCGGTCAACGCATTGAAAAATTCATTAAAGAGAGACAGCTTAGGTTTACTCAACTTCAGGCATTAAATGACCCGTTTGAGTCTAATGTTTTATTGCAAATGGAAGTGGGGGATGTTGTAAAAGCGGAGACTCTTGAAGACATGAAAGCTAAACGTAAACAGCGATTCCCTGCAAAAAGCGCGCAAATAGATACTCAATTTGAGCGTATGCAGCAAGCTTCAGATTATCTGAGCCTACCTCATGTTCAGGGAGAAATGGTTACGAACTATCTATCGAGTTTGTTTGGTATATTGTCGCTTTCAAGAAACCACAGAAATATGCTTATGTGGTCACATTATGCTGATTCACATACAGGGTTTGTTGTTGCGTTGGACGAAAATCATAGTTTTTTCAGTGATAGTGGTCGTGAAGAATTTAATCCACCTTTAAAGCGCGTTACTTACCGACATAATAGAAAGATTTCTGAATTACCAACTTTGGATAGTTTGTATTGCGAGAAGTCTCTAGATTGGGCATACGAGGAAGAGGAGCGTTTGTTTAAGGACCTTGAAATATGTGAAAAACAAAAATCTACGTGTGCCTTTGATTGCTCAATTTATCTCCATGAAGTCCCACTAGATTGTATCAAGGAAATTTATTTTGGCGCTAATATGAAAGAAGAGCAATGCTTTGAATATCGGAAATTAATTTCTGAGTCAATGCCAAATGTTTCAGTTTACAGAGCTTCGATTAGTCCAGAAGAGTACTCCCTGAACTTTACGGAATTATAAACCTAACAATCTGTTTAAGAATGATTCGCAACGCGTGGCATTTTTGCTATGCGTTGCGTGGTGGTATGCGGGAATTTCGGTAATGCGTTGCTCACACCTTAAAAGGGCGTTATATGCTTGAAGCATGCTTTACACAATGAAGGTTTTTTAATAATTTTTAGAGATTTAAAATATGACAGGTTACATACAAACGATAAAAACAAAAATACCGTATTCAACGAGAGAAGTTGAAATTGATGTTATGGGTAAGAATTTAATTCTTACGGGTGGTAATGGTTGCGGTAAGACTCAGCTTCTAAACTTTCTGTATGAAGTTCTTAAAAAAAGCATTGTGAATAGGCAACATCATAATGAGCAAGAGCTTGTAAATAACATTAATCATTTCCAATCATTGCTTGAAAATACAAGTAAGGCAAGTGCTAACTATAACAGTTATTTAAGTAACATTAATACGTGGCAAAAACAGTTGGAAGAAACTAGAAATCCACCTATTTCCCTATCTGAGCTTGAGCAATTTGTGGTTCGTTATCATGAACGGAAAGCACTATTTTCCAAATTTGATGCTACGCGACAAGCAAATATAAAAGCATCTCGCGCAGCTGTTAGTAAAGAGAAACTTAAACAAGAAGAGAATAACGAAAGGCAGGGTAATGCAGCAGCCACATTATTTGAAGAATACCTTGTTAGCCATAAAACATCTCAGGCTTATGCAGAATCTCCATCAATTGATAATAACCCGGCAGAAGCGCAACAAATTAAAGAGTGGTTTGACAAGTTAGAAAAAGATCTTAGAGAGTTATTCGAAGATCAATCACTTAAATTAAATTTTGATTCAAAAGAACAGACGTTTTTTATAAAACAAAACAATAAAGAACCTTATCGTCTTCAACAGTTGTCATCTGGTTTTTCATCAATATTGTCAGTGTATGCAGACTTGTTAACTAAGGTCGAGCTTAGATCTATTGCCCCTGATGAAATAGACGGTGTTGTTTTTATAGATGAAATAGATGCTCACTTACATGTATCTCTACAACGTAAGATATTCTCGTTCTTAGATAAAGCGTTCCCTAGAGTGCAGTTCATCGTTACAACTCACTCGCCATTTGTGGTTTCTTCGGTTGATGATGCAGTGATTTATGACTTATCTAGGCTTGAACATGTTGATGATTTATCAATGTACTCCTATGAATCTGTGCTTGAAGGGCTTTTCAATGTATTGCCAGTATCTGAAATTTTAAAAAGTAAAATCCTTAAGATGAGTGAAATGGCCTCTTCAACTTCCCCTGATATTACGGAACTTGAAAGATTAGTAAATGATGTCCGTCAGCACGAAAATAAATTAGATGATGAATCCAAATTCTTTTTGAAAACGGCGCAATTAGTTGTCAATAAAGTGATGAGTAAGGGGGTGTAATGTTTAATGTAATTAGACCAGAAGAAGCCCCTGCATCACTGAAAGATAGAATTAAATATGATGGTAACGATGTTTATGATGCACTTGAAGAGATTTTTTTCAATAAATGCTATCTATGTGAAACAAAAGAACCGCAAGACATCAATGTAGAGCATTTTGATGCTCATATGGGGAACTTAGACAAAAAATTTGATTGGAATAATTTGTTTTTTGTTTGTAGTAGATGTAACAATATTAAAGGAGCAAAATATAATAACCTGATTAACTGTTGTGATAATAGGACAGATGTTTTTAGGGCAATTAAACACCTTCCACCGGCAACGCCTTATGCGAAAAGTGTCCAAATAGTTGCGATGAACGACGATATTAAAACAACTGAAACTCAAGAACTTTTGGATAAAATCTTTAATAGTGAACACACTGTTAATAAAAAAGTGTCTGGTTCTTTTCTACGCCGGAAAGTATTTGAGCAATATAATTTACTGCTAGACCAGATTAATGCCTATTACTCACCAGTAGCGACAAAAACTGATAAGGGACAGGCAATTGAAAGAATTCAGGTTATTATCGAACGATCTTCTCCGTATTCTGCATTTATTAGATGGTGTGTTCTTGAAGATTCAGAGTTAGGCCCTTTATTGCAAGATACGATGAACTAAAAAAGCATATAACAATCTGTTTAAGAGTGATTCGCAACGCGTAGCATTTTTGCTATGCGTTGCATTCGATGTTTAAGGTAGTATGCGGCGGCTTTAGTATTGCACTGCTCACAGCTTAACAGAGTGTTAACTCACAAGCGAATATCGATAGAGTAGTGGAAAATGATGAAAGGTAGAGTTGTAGAGTGGAATGACTCAAAAGGTTATGGATTCATTTCCGCTTTAAATGGCGAGTTGAAGGTTTTTCTTCATATTTCAACATTAAAAAACAAGAATCGTCGCCCTAAGGTTGGTGATGAAGTTAGCTTCGATATAAATGAAGAAATAAAGGGACGCTTCAATGCAAATAATGTCTCAATTGTGGGGGCAAATACCATCCCGTCAACGATAATGTTTTGCGTTATTTATCTTGTTTTAGCGAGCGTTGCTCTTGTCATGTTCAATGGTGAAAAGATGTTTCTAGTATTATATTTAGGGATGTCTTTACTAACATATGCAATGTATGCGGTTGATAAAAATGCAGCGAAAAAAGGTAACTGGAGAACACCAGAGAACACTCTTCATGTGTTGTCTTTGTTAGGAGGTTGGCCAGGAGCATTGTTTGCGCAAAATCAATTTCGCCACAAATCGAAAAAACAGCCTTTTAAAACGATCCTGTGGATCACCATTTTTGTGAATATCGGCGCTTTTGCTTGGACATTTACCTCATCAGGAACGATGTTTGTGCAAAATATTATTGGCAACGTACTTTAATGGTTGTTATGAGGATATTGCCTAACAAAACGTTTAATGTATTGCGTTTAGTGCTTAAGGAGGCGTTGTTTACCACTTAATGCGGCGATAGCTCAGGTCAGATTTACAGTCCCAAAACTCATAACTACGTACGTTAATCACGTATAGTTTTGCTATCTGTACGTTATTTGCGTATACTTTGCGTATGAAAAGTATATTTGTCGAATCAAGCATATTTGAAAAGTATCGTAACGAATATCTCAGTGACGAGGAGTTTCGACTGTTCCAAGCTGAACTTATGTCGAATCCGAAACAAGGTGACGTGATTCAAGGTACAGGTGGTTTGCGAAAAATTCGAGTAGCAAGTAAAGGGAAAGGTAAGCGCGGCGGATCTCGTGTTATCTACTACTTCCTCGATGAAAAGCGTCGTTTCTACTTGCTTACGATTTATGGCAAGAATGAAATGTCAGATTTAACCGCAGATCAAAAGAAACAACTAAAGGCTTTTATGGAGGCGTGGCGCAATGAGCAATCGTGACTTATTTACTGAACTAAGTTCAGCACTTGTTGAAGCTATAGAGCATTCAGAGGGTAAAGTAACTCTGAAAACTCACCAAGTTAATGACATCAGTGAGTTAGATATCTCGCCTGATGAAATTGTGAGTATTCGTGAGCAATTCAATATGTCTCGTGGTGTATTTGCTCGTTTACTGCATACATCATCACGCACATTAGAAAACTGGGAGCAGGGGCGTAGCGCACCTAATGGGCAAGCTGTTACTCTTCTAAAGTTGGTTCAGCGTCACCCCGAAACTCTGTCGCACATCGCTGAACTATAGCAATCTGTTTAAAAGTAATTTGCAACGTGTAGCAGTTTTGCCATGTGTTGCGTTTACGGTAGTATGCGGTGGCTTCGGTATTGTGTTAATCACATCTTAATACAGTGTTATGTCAAATATTGAAAAATATAGTATAATCTTAAATTCAAGATTTGTTAGGGGCACTTGACGTTGTTTAGTGATATTGAACTGACTGAAAAGGCAATAGAATTTGCTAAAAGAAATAGAACTAGGATCTGTCGAAACTTGACGGATACATCTATCTATCTCCCCGAATCGGAACCTGTATCTGTTTTTATGAGCGGATCCCCAGGAGCTGGAAAAACTGAGTCATCAAAGGAATTAGTTACTTCATTAACAAGCGAGGGTGGTCATGTACTCCGCTTAGACCCTGATGACTTGCGAAGTGAGTTTGAAGATTATGATGGTTCGAATTCATATTTATTCCAAAAACCTGTAGTCATTCTCGTTGAACGAGCGATGGATTACATTCTAAAGAATGGTCAAAGCTTTTTACTTGATGGCACATTGGCTAGCTACAATGTAGCTGAAAAGAATATAGAACGTTCTTTGAAAAGAGAACGTGCAGTTCTCATTATCTTTGTTTATCAACGACCAGAACTAGCATGGCAGTTTGTACAAGCAAGGGAAATTGTTGAAGGGCGAAAGATTCTCCCAGAACACTTTGTTCAACAATTTTTTGGTTCTCAGGCTGTAGTTGAACAGCTGAAAGAGAAATTTGGACAAGGAATTCAGGTCGATTTGCTGCTAAAAGATAATGATGGTTCAACTAGAAATTATCATAGTAATGTAAATTCACTAAAACCATATTTAAAACCAACATACACGTCTAAAGAAGTGGAAGAAATAGTAGGAATTAAATGATGAATACAAATAGTAATACAGCCTCGCCGTTATCTCGTTTCGTAAAGAATGCTTCATCAAGAGATAAAAAGAAGGTTTATAAAAAAGTAATTGCAGCAGCGACAGAGGCGCAAATTAGCATTTTAAAAAAAGCTCAATCTCACACGTGAAATTTAGCATAACAAACAATTTAAGAGTGATTCCCAACGCATGGCATTATTAATTTCATCGTTGGATTTTGTGTTTAAGGCGCAATAGTTTAGGTGAGATGGTAGTGTTACTCACTACAATTATGAGAGCTTTCCATATTTAACTAATGTCGTCTTTTCTTTCTACTTCAAATGAGTTTTTATTCCTCAATAGACGTAACTTCTCTAAAAATCATAGCTACTTAGCATAAATCGCTTTCTGGTTTATAAATTTTACCAATGGTTTGGTAGAGTTATGATTCTATGTTCAAGGAGGGTTTCAAATGGGAACGGTAATAGGCTTACTAATATTAATTGCGATAGATTGGTATTTACTTCGTAAAACAGGGTTTCATATCCACAAGCTTATTTCTAAAAAATATGCCGAATATTTACAAAGCAAAGAAAAAGATAAATAGGCTTGTGTTGTTCATCATTTCAAATTCGAGGTAAATATGATCCCACTAAGTTCGTCTGTTGTGTCTGGCGTCGCGTTATCAAAAATTGATGGCGAAATAAAAATGCTACTCATGAAAAGAGTAAAGGGTGGCTTTTGGTGTCATGTTGCAGGTTCAATTGAGCAGGGTGAAACGGGCATTGATGCAATCGTTCGGGAGTTTAAGGAAGAGACTCAAATTAACGTTTCAAACCTATACAATGCCCAGTATTTAGAACAATTTTACGAAGCCAGTGTTAATGTTATTCAACTCATCCCTGTTTTTGTTGTGATGTGTCCACCACAGCAAGAGGTGGTGCTAAATGAAGAACATACCGAATATAAGTGGTGTAGTTTAGAAGAAGCACTTGAGTTAGCTCCATTTCCAAATCAGCATGCGGTGTTTAAGCATGTGTGGTCGTATTTTGTAGAAAAGCCCGTTAATGCCCTTTATCGGGTAGATGTAAGCAGAACTTGCCAGAAGTAATCCATTGGCTTACACTGAGCTTATGCATACTATCGTTGAATTACCCGAATACAAGAAACGAGTTGAGAAACTCCTTTCTGAAGATGAGAACAAACAAATCATCAGTTATCTTGCAGAGCATCCTAAAGCAGGTGTATTAATGCAAGGTACTGGTGGAGTTCGTAAGCTGAGATGGGCGAAAGAAGGCGGTGGAAAAAGTGGTGGTGTAAGAGTTATTTATTATTATCATAATGAAGATATACCACTGTTTATGCTTTCACTCTTTGGAAAAAATGAGAAAGCAAATCTATCCAAAGCTGAATGTAATGTTCTTAATAAATTAACCAAAATACTTGCAGATAATTACAGGAGACAATCATGAGTAGTGCATTTGAGAGTATCCAACAAGGCTTAATGGAAGCAATTGAGTTTGCTGAAGGTGAAACTAAAAGTGCGACAGTCCACAAATTTTCTCCTGTTGACGTTAAAGCCGTTCGCAATAACATAGCAATGACTCAAGCTGAATTTGCATCTACTTTTGGTATTAGTTTAGGAACGTTACGTCATTGGGAACGTGGAGATAGAACGCCTAGAGGTCCAGCTTTGGTGCTATTAAATGTACTCGCTAAAGATCCTAAAGCTGTAATTAGGGCGCTTGCGTAATCAATACATAACAAACGATTGTATTATCAAAATGTCTCGTCCTAAAATACGTTGACGATTTTTAATTGAAAGCTAAGTGCGTACGCACTTGGCTTTTTTGTGTACTTGATTTGGTGTACTCATTCCCAAGCTTAAATGTGGCCGCATTTCATTATAAATAAAAATAGATTCTTCAACTAAATGCCTTAACTCCTCTAAATCTTTACAGTCATACAAAAGAAACTCTTGTTTAAGTATCCCATTTATTCGCTCTGCTAATGCATTTTGATAGCAATCATAACCATCCGTCATTGATGGCTTAATATCATTTTTATTCAATTTTTCCTGATAAACCTTTGAACAATACTGTAATCCTCGGTCTGAATGATGAATCGTACTCCTTTGATATTGACGGCTATCTATCGCCATATCAAGAGCTTTGACTACATCAGTAGCTTTCATTTCATCACTTAATTCATATCCCATTATCTTTCGACTATAAGCATCTGTTACTAAAGATAAATAATGAATACCTTTTTGTGATTGAACGTAAGTGATATCACTAACAAAAACCTCTTCAGATGCTTGAGGTGTTACTTCTTTAAGTAAATTAGGATGTTTTTTCATCCAATGCTTACTATAGGTAGTTTTTGTATAACTTCGTTTAGGTTTTACTAATAAGCACTCATTTCTTAAATAGGAAAAAAAGTTATCTCTGCCTAACTTTATGCCATGAGTGATGAATTTGGGCTTAAGTAAAAAATATAATTTTTTACCTCCAATACGAGGCATATATCGACGAATTTCTTGCACCATATTTTTAACCGGTGAAAGTTCAACGGCACGTTTCAGAGCTCTACGTTCTTGTTGGTATATACATTGTCTTGTAATGCCAAGTAGCTGACTAGCTCGCTCTAAGCTGATCATTTTCTGCTTTTGAAGACTTCTTGCTCCTTGGCAATATACTTTTTTCTAAGGCCTGCACCATGTTCTGCGTCCATGATATTCACTACTTCATTAAGTAATAAATTACGCATTCTTTCATCATCAAGCTCTCGCTCTAAACGTTTAATTTTTTGTGCAGGCGATTCTTTCGCTTTCGGGGATTTAGGCATAATAATCTTAGGTGATTGAGACCAGTCCATCTTACCGTGTTTTCTTAACCAAGTAAGTACGGTAGATCGACCTTGAATGCCATAAATGTTTTGAGCTTGCTTATAGGTCATATCGCCTTTTTCTATAGCGGCAACAAGCTGCAATTTAAAGCCTAATGAATAATCGCGTTGAGTTCGCTTATTCTTTGTTTTTTCTTGATTTGTCATATAAAAGTCCTAAATGTGTAAACACATTTCAGGACGAGACAAAATACACCTAAAAGCCGAGCAGGGTAACTTGTTCGGCTTTTTATATTTAAACGAAGCCAAAATATTACTATTAATACTGTAAAAGTGTTTTGTGTATTCACGGTATTGTGAGTGCTTTTAATCTCAAAACATCGCTCGTTTAACCATCATTTTCGTATTCTGAGCTTATCTTTGTCATTACAACAGGTTACGTAAGAATGTTTTACGTTTTGGTCATATTGTTCGTGTTTTAAATATAGTTAAACTCTTTTCCATGCCTTAGAGGTATTACCCTTAAATATCAGTGGCCTACTGGTATGTAAAGTTTGGATATAATTACAAAGAGAATATTAATATGACAACATTGACTGAAAAATCAGGCATCACGCTGATTAAATCTGGTAGCTTTAAACTGAACGATCTTAGCCAATTATTAAATGAGCCTGGCTTAAAGAGTGATATGGCAGAAGTAGCTGTAACAAATAACACCAACGCATTAACGATGGGACACTTTACTATGTCTCCGGGTGTTGAGTTTGAATACTTTTATGATTCAGTTGAATACAAAGTAATTACTAAAGGCAAGATCGTTGTTCGTGACGTTGCTGGTAATAAATACGTTGCAGAAGTAGGTGATGTGCTTCTTTTCTCACCTGATGTAACGGTAATTTTTGATGCAGAGAGTGATGGTGAGGCAATTTACACGGCGCACCGTCAAGCTGCAGAAGACTTTGCTCCTGCTAAATAATGCGCGATTTAAAGCCTGTGTAATTACAGGCTTTAAACATTATATTTAAATATCATAAAAGTGGTTGCTCTGGTTTCTGCCATTGTTTTTAGAATAGTACAGCGCCTTATCAGCTTCGATGATCGCCTTTTCATTGTTTGAATCATCTTCTTTATTAATAGAGTAGGTGGTAATACCAATACTCAAAGTGATAAAGGAAGAGACATCAGAACTCTCGTGAGGAATAGATAGAGAAGTAATACAGGCTTGAATTTTTTCGGCCATCTGTATTGATTCTGCTTTATTGGTATTTTTCATCACAATAATAAATTCTTCACCACCAAATCTTGTAAGAAAGTCATTTTCTTTACAGCTTTCTTTTAATGTCTTAGCGACGGCAATTAATGCTTCATCACCCTTTTTATGACCATAGGTGTCGTTGTATTTTTTAAAGTAATCAATGTCTATCATCATAACAGAGCGAACCGTTAAATCTTGCTTATTCTCTAATAGGTGAAGTTCTAATGCTCTGCGGTTGGGTACTGCTGTTAAACCGTCCGTTAAGCTAAGATCATGCAATTTTAGATTAAGTGCGTTGATCTCTTTGTTTTTATTCATCAAAATTCGGGCGAAGGCGGCAATAACGATCAAAATACAAAGAAGGAAACCAGAGAAGAACATGATCTTACTGGCGTTTCTTTCAAGTTGTAAAATCCTATTTTCTTTCTTTTTATTATCGAAAGAGTGAAGTAAAAACTGCGTTTGTGCTTGGTTATTATCATTCAACTGTTTAGTTTTTACTGCGTGGCTTTTTGCTAAATACAAAGCCGCTTTTTGATAGTCTTTTTGTTTTTGATAAGCATCATATAAGTAGAAATACGTTTCATCTTCTAGATAAAACAGTTTACGTTGTTGAATCGCATCTTTGGCTAAAGTGTGGTGATAAATAGAGTCATCATACAAACCTAAGTGATTGTATACCTTGCCATAAGTGTTATATAAGGTGACATCAAAATGATAAAAGCTGTTTGAAAGCCCATTTTTATGGCGCTCATTAGCTTGGGTTAGCAGCATGAGTGCTTCTTTCGCTTTTCCTGTAATCGATAGGTATTCAGCTTCTAGTAATAATTGGTTTGTTTGAAAATTCTCTTTAACAATGGAGTCTTTTTGTATTCTTAGGAGTCTCGCAGCTTCATCTAAATAATACTTTGCATTTTCCATGTCGTTGATTTGAAGATAAGCACTATATAGCTTGTATACGATGTAATAGGCTTCATCAGGCTCTGTGTGGTTATTTTTGTTCTGATATTCAAGTGCTTGCGTTAATTGGCGAATCGCTTCGTCATAGTTTTTTAAAAATAGATAATCGATACCAATATCCGTTAAGGTGTAAACGATATCGCTATACTGTTTTTTCTCTATGTAAATATTTAACGCTTTTAATTTAAAATCAATGCCGAGAATGGTTTGGTTATTGTTCCAGTAGGAAAGGCCAAGGATAAAGTAGACGTTCTCCATTTCTGGGTATTTGATTTTTTGTGCAAATTCGAGTGTTTTTTGGGCTTGCTGAATGCTGAGTAAACTGCCTTGTTCTACGTGTGCAAGATCATACGTTCGACCTAATGAGATCGAAATGAAAGCACGACTATAGTCTTGATTTGAATTAAATAAATTTTCTGCATTTTGGTAGCTAAGTTTCGATCTTTCATATTGATCTTGTTCTATTTCAATATAACTTCTTTCATAATAAAAACGCGATAATACATGCGAAGGAAGTGCAGGGTAGATGTATTGTTGAGCACGGTTAAAATGCTTTTCAGCCAAATTAAACTGATTGTTTGCAGAGGCGATATAACCTTTAAGAAATTCTATATAGAAGGTTTCTGATTTGTTTGCTTTTAACCTAGCGTGTTGAGAGACAACAGATTCTAAATAATCTAGGTGTTCACCACGTCGGGCTGATTGAATGTTAAGGATTAATTCAATGGCTTTTTTAATTGAAGGTGATTCTTTAGTTGAATGTACAGATACATCTTCAGATAAAAAGTTAATAGAAAGAATAATAATTAAAATAAGAGAAATCAGCGAAGCTGTTAAAAGCCTAAGGTTCATGCAGGAATATCAAAAACAAATCAGTATTATTTATTTTATCAATAGAATTAGTATAAATATACATTCAGATCTTATTATTGAGAGGGTATTTTTACTGTTATGTGACGATTGGCAAATAAACCATCTATGCGAATAGCCCATTTTATTAGATTGTTTAAAAAATGACTGTTCATTTTTTGTTCTTTTGTATCAAGTGTTTATTCAAATCATTCCAGTTATAAATATTAGTGTTCAAACTAAATTTTCGTTCAGCGGTTATCTTTGATACAATCTCGCGCCTGTTTTAAAGGAGAGCTAAATGAAATTACTGTATTGGTTAGATGAGTGGTTAACCAACTCACGTTCACAACAACAAGCGCGACTTCCGATGACGGGCAGCGATTTACTTGACGATGTGTTTGTTAAGTATGAGTTTGTTGATTTGGACAAGCCACTACTGTTTACGTTTTCTCCTGCGGGAACTAACTTAAAAGAGCAAGATCTTCATGAAGATTATGCGCCTTGGGGCTATCATTTAGCACGCAAACAAGATGTTAATGTGATTTCATTTCAGCACTTGGGCCAAAGTAACTGGTTCCGTAGCCGAAACTTAATCTTCTTTTTAGAGCAATTATCTACCTTGCTTGAACCATTTACGTATCGTTTAGGGTATGGGTTAAGTCGTGGTGGATTCGCTATTGGTGCATTTGCTAATTTGTTGCAACTTGACCAAGTTTTGTTGTTTCATCCTGTTAGTACGAAAAACCAAAACATTGCACCATGGGATGACAGATCAAGCACTGAAATTGCACAGAAGTTTGATTGGGAAGGCGATTATCACGATCTTGATTTGGGAAAAGCGAAGGGCTATATCATTTATGACCCAACAAACCGCATCGATCGTTTGCACGCTAAACGTTATCCTGAACTGACGCATTTACGTGTGTTTGGTATGGGACATGGTACTCACGCTACTTATCTTAATAAATTCGGCTTTTATAAGCAGGTGGCGGTTGATTTCATGCGCCATCAAAAGGTTGATATTGCCCAATTTCGTCAGCAGACTAAAACGTTACGTTTTAAAGAAGATTATTACAAACGCCTTAATAAAGCGAACTCAAGCTCTGAGCATCGTCTGGGGTTATTGAGTAAAGCACATAATATTGTTATTGGTGAGAAAGAAGCGCACGTACAAGAGCACCAAGCGCAGATAGATGTTCAGCCTTTAATTGATATCGCACTTAAGCACCAAGATGAGCATCCAAAAGATGCCATTCAGCTTTTAGAAATGGCGCAATTATTAGTGCCTAATGATCCGTTAGTTGAGCATAAGCTAAAACAATTAGCGTAAAAGCAGTTTTAAATATTAACGCCTCATCTTGAATGGGGCGTTTTTGTATTTGCGGTTTAATGATCTTCATGAAGGCATTTCATTCTTTATATAGACCTATTACTATATAGATTACGTTCATTAACTAAGAAGTAATCCAATATGTCTCTTCCTCCTTGCCCTGTATGTAATTCTGAATTTGTTTACCCAGATCAAAATCATCTTATCTGCCCTGAATGTGCTCATGAATGGAACCCTGAAGAAGCACTTATGGAAGAGAAGGTGATCGTTAAAGACGCTAACGGTACGTTGTTGGAAGAAGGCGATAAGGTAACGGTAGCTAAAGATTTAAAAGTTAAAGGCAGCTCTTTAGTGATTAAAGTGGGAACAAAAGCGGTTATTAAACGTATTGTTGATGGAAAAGATCATCAATTAGATTGTAAGGTTGATGGTGTTGGTGAAATGATGGTGACGGCTCAGTTTGTAAAGAAAGCCTAAAGCCTAATTAATCAGGGAGGAGGATAACCCAATGGATGGGAAAATTTATAAATGCGGACAGTGTCGTCAGTTTACTCGTACGCCAAATAATTCAAAGGATTTATGCGGTGCTTGGGATCAACCAACAATGGCAAACCGTGTTGCGTGTGATTTTTTTATGTTGAAATCTCTTAAAGAGAGTAAGACCAATGGAAGGTAACTCACCATGTTTACGTTAAAAGTGGATAACGAATTAAATTTAGCTCTTATTGAGCCTTCTTTTGCGCCTAAGTACTTCGATATTGTATCAAGGCAACGAGCGTATCTATCTCAATGGCTAGTTTGGCCACCACATGCTGATTCAGAAGCCTTTTTCCATTCTTTTATAACTAAATCTTTATTAGATTATGCTGAAGGAAAAAGCATGGTTTGCGGCATGATTTATCAGGGTGAATTAGTTGGGAATATCAGTTTTAATTCGATTAATCAAAACCTGAAAACGGCAGAAATTGGCTATTGGTTAAATGAGGATTTTCAAGGGAAAGGGATCATCACTCGTTGTGTATCTAAACTTATTGATATGGCGTTTAATGAACTAGGTCTAAATAAGATTCAAATTTCTGCTGCGGTAGGTAACCAATCAAGCCGAGCGGTCTGCGAACGACTTGGAATGACATTAGAAGGGATTATCACCAGCAGTGAGAACTTGAATGGCCGCATTATTGACCATGCTATTTATGGTTTAATAAAAGATAACCATCAATGATAGTCATCAAAATATATCAGGAAGAAAATGCATCAGCTTTGTGGGATCTGTTTTTTAATACGGTACGAAAAGTAAATCGTAAAGATTATTCTAATGAGCAAGTGACTGCTTGGGCTCCTGAATCTTTTGATACCGATGTTTGGAAGAACAAAATGCAATCGTTGAATCCTTTTATTGCAGAGATAGACGATGAGATTGTCGGTTATTCAGATTTGCAAGACGATGGCTTGATTGATCATTTCTTTTGTCATTACCAACATCAAGGAAAAGGGGTTGGTAGTACTTTAATGACACACATTCTTCAGCTTGCTAAAGAGCGAAAACTGCCTCGTGTGTATTCTCATGTCAGTATTACAGCAAAACCTTTTTATGAGCGTTTTGGTTTTACGGTTGTTAAACCTCAATGTATTGATGTGAGAGGCGAGCAGTTAATCAACTATGTAATGGAAAGACAAATTTTATAATTAATTTGAGTAGTAATTATTGTGAAAAATCAGAGCGTAATCATTCTAAAAAGACACCTTATAATGTCTATTTTTGTATTGTTTTTAAATGGGTGCAGTTCATCAGATCCACTAACTATGCAGATCGATCCCGTTAATGTAAAAGCTCAAATGTATACTTACTCTGATCTGAATAAAAAGCAGAATGAATTGTGGGAGATAACCCATCAGTATTTGATGAACCATTATGAACAGCATCAAACTGAGATCAGGGTAATGGATCGCGCTAATGCGTCATTTATTGGGAAAGGGATTGTTAAGTGGAAAATATCACCAACAACGCCTTTATATTGTTACTCAGCGTATGATTTTCGGTTTATGGCAAGAAATAACAAGGCTCGGCTACAACTTAAGCTTTTACCCGGGGTACCAAGTCTTTCAGGCTGTCACGATTGGGAATTGCCTTCAGAATATGGCTATAAACAGATCCTAGATAAATTTGAGCTAGTGTCGTCTAACATTGAAAATGCATTATTAAAATAAAATGTAGATGGATTTAGATAGCGTTATTCTATGTTTTTTGCCTTGAATATATTCAGTAATTATCTTTAGTGAAGATATGGAGAGCTTAATTACGGATAATTGTTGGATACTGTAGGTTTATTTGATTTCTTTATTGAATGTTTGATATCTATCCGTTAATTTCTTTGAATTGTTGTTTGTTATGTAAGCAAATCTTTTGATTTTCGGAGAAAGCTGTTGTGTCATTATTCTTTTTATCTCAGGTATTAGTTGCAATAGCGATTGGATTTGATTTGATGTCTTTTCAATTCAAAGAAAGAAAAAAAATTGTTGGCTGTCTTTTTTGCGCTGGGATTTTAATTTCAAGCCACTTTCTTTTGTTAGAGCAATGGACTGCTGCGGGGTTAATGATTATTGCTACCATTCGTTACTTAACCAGTATTTTTTCTACTTCTAGTAAGCTTAAATATCTTTTCTGTAGCTTATCTATTGTTACATCAGTCGTCACATATGCAGGCATTGCAAGTGTATTAAGTTGTATTGGATCTGTTTTTCAAACGGTTGCGGCATTTAATAAAGATGACAAACGATTAAGAGAGTTGATGGTTATTGGCACTAGCTTTTGGCTTGTTCATAACTATATTATTGGTTCACCAACTGCGGTATTAATGGAAGCCTTGTTTATTAGTAGTAATTTAGTTGGCTATTATCGTTATTACTATAAGAACGCATAATTACGGATTAGACGATGCCAAATTTATTTAAAGAAATCCCAAACGAATTACCTAGTGAGATCTTTGAAGATATTTTATCTACCCCCAACATTCGTATTGAGCGGATTTTATCTCATGGGCATAGTTCCCCTGAACAAGGTTGGTATGATCAAGATGAAAACGAATGGGTGTTAGTTTTATCTGGGTTTGGTGTTATTGAGTTTGATGATGGGCGTGTTATTACCCTAAATAAAGGGGATTACCTTAATATTAAAGCGCACGAAAAGCATAAGGTGCAAGCCACAGCACCAAATGAGACGACAGTGTGGCTTGCTGTTTTCTATCGCTAGGTTGTGTTTAATTTAGATAATTAAACCCGACACACTCAATGCCTTGTTCTTCTAACCAATGAGATAACTCAGGTGAGGTTAGAATGTTTTTTTCAATACTGCGCATTTCATTGTAGCTACTTAGCTCAATCAGATCGTGGTGCTTTTCGCTACTTGGATGACACATTAACTCAACGATGCCATTAGGGTGTGTGAGTTTGTATTCTAAAAGAATGGCTTTTAGATTTTCAAACGTTGCGCCACTATCAAAAAAGCGCATATCAAATGCATCTGGGGTCGGCACTGCCAGCGTATCTTGACCTGCAACGATGTTATCAACTCTACGCACCGGTAAGTTAATTTCATTAGCAAAGCGAATAAACGCATTTTTTAATGGCGGGTAAACACCTGCAAAGTGGTGGCTATCAATATGGTTGATCTTGAAACCCGCATTAAGTGCCGCTTGATATTGTGTGTTCAGCTCTAAAAAGACTTCCTCTTCGCAAACCTGTTTGGTCATGAGTGTTTGTCTATTGAGAAAATATCCATTCTCATCAATTAAGCTAGACACATCTTCTGGATTGGATAAGGGTTTGCCTGCGGTCACCGTAAAATGCAAACCAATGTCGGGCACTAAACCTTGTTTATAGCGTTGAATGGCATGATCGATGCCGTGCTGATTCATCATAACGGTCGTTGATTTCACTGTGCCTGCTCGAAAACACTCAACAATGCCGTTATTTACACTTTCTGATAAACCAAAATCATCAGCATTTAAGATCAGTTTCATGATGTTCTCCAAAACAACGATTGAACATATCAATATATTGTTTCTACTGTAGGTTGTGGTGTCTTTTCCATCAATTTAAATCGTTTAAAAAGCTCTGATAATTTGAAGTTATGCGGTAAATTAGTATCTTCGATTTTGTGCTGAGAAAGAAAAATGAAAAGAGCAACTGTATTTGGGTTGTTGGCGTCATTGTTGGGTTTGTTGGGAGTTATCTTGTTACTAGCGGGAGGCTCTCATTTTCCGGTTTACCAATGGCCGTATGAGGCACTTCAAGGATTAGTGTTCTCTGTCGTATGGGGATTTGGATTATCCGTCCTTATGGGATATGTCGTATCGCTATTAATTGTTTTTGTTGTACTTATTGCGTGCTTTAGTATTGGAAGTAAACTTTCAGACATCCTTTTAGGGGATAATAATCAGTAAGTTAAAGAAGGCTTTATCGAGTGATAAAGCCTAAATACGCTTAGCTAACTTATCGCTGACGATACTTTTCAATAAAAGAGAGCAGAATAGGTAATCCTGATTGTTGATTAAGCTCGGCTTTCCAACACTCATAAATAGCGGTTTCATGATCAGCAATGAGTTGAAACGCTTCCATTTCTTCTCTGGCTTCTGCTGCCCATTCTCGATATTTCACTTCATAAGGCTCTACCCAGTGAGTCAACGTATTCACTAATTCATTCCATTCTAAATGAATCCATTTTTTTGCATCAGAAGTACCTTTTATTAACATCGCTTGATCTTTGATATCAAACTGGACGCTATGTTTTGCGAGTGTCGGTTCTAGTAATTGTGCCGTTAGCACTTCAACGTTAATTAACGTGTTCCATAACTCGTTTTTGCTGAGCATAGAGTAGTGTTCGGAGAAGTAAGTAAAAAAAGCATTGCCATACACTTCGCCTTGATAAGCATTATAGATACGATCAATCATAGAAAGAGCCTTATCACTTGAAATTTATCACTTGAAATATGGATAGATAGTAGATTTTTATACGTAATTTGCAATCAGTTTTAGGTAACTATTGGGTATCTTGAAATCGTTAAAGCAAGATGAGCGGGATGCGTAATTTGTAAAATTCCATATATACGCTTTAATAGATCCTTTATGGATAAAAAAATGGAATAAGGAGATTCTATTATGGCGTTAGAAATATGGATTTATTATGTGTTAGCGGTCTTGGTTCTTACGGCTTCACCCGGGCCCAGCTCATTATTATGCATGACAAAAGGGGTGACGCATGGATGGAAACATGGCTTTTTTACGGCGTTAGGTAGCTTAAGTGCCATCACTATTATCTTGTCACTCTCTTTTACTGGGCTTGGGGTTGTCATCGCTTCATCTGAATTGGTATTCACAATCATTAAGTGGATAGGTGCGACATACCTTGTTTATATGGGAATAAAAGCCTTTTTATCAAAACAAGAAAGTTATACATCAACGGCCGAAAATACAGAGATTAAAACAGGATTTAAAGCGCATTTTGTAAGTGGCTTTATTGTTGGTGCCAGTAACCCTAAAGCGATTTTGTTTTTTACCGCACTATTTCCTCAATTTATTGACCCATCTGCGGCTCTCGTTCCTCAATACCTGATATTTGCGAGTACATTTATTGTATTAGAGCTTTCTTGGTTACTGTTTTATGCGTATCTAGGTTCTACATCGTCTCGCTGGCTAATGGTTAAAGGGCGTGCCAAATGGTTTAACAAATTAAGCGGAACCGTTTTTGTCGGCGCAGGGGCTTTATTGTCTACCGCTAGCCGAAATTGATGAGGTTTGTGTAAGCTTTTAGTAAAGAGCGTAAATTAGTGATCTTTCTAGCAGAATGTGTGATGGAAGATAGGTATAAGAGCCTCAGTTGTTTTGTGTATTGAGGTTTCAATGACTGAAAAAGAAAAAATGTTAGCAGGGCTTCCTTATGATGCTTGGGATGAAACGCTATTAAATGACCGTATGAATGCCAAAGCGATTTGCCACCAATTTAATTTAGCTGACCCAACTAAGCTTGATGAAAGAATGGCCATTTTAAATGAGTTACTGTGTATAAAGGACAAAGCACATATAGAGCCAAATTTCTTTTGTGATTATGGTTATAACATTGAAATTGGAAGTAATTTTTATTCTAACCATAATTTGACGATTGTGGATGTATGTAAGGTTACTATTGGAAACAATGTGCTGTTTGGGCCACATGTGATGATTTCTACTGGTACGCATCCGATTGACCCTATCGAGCGCCAAAAAACGGAGTTCGGTGCGAGTATTTCTATTGGTAATGACGTATGGCTAGGAGGAAATGTATCCGTTCTTCCTGGTGTGCGTATTGGAAATAATTGTGTGATAGGCGCTGGAAGCGTTGTTAATCGAGATATTCCTGATAATAGCGTTGCGGTGGGTAATCCTTGTAGAGTCATCAAATCCGTTTAGTGTGAGCTATTTGCGAAAGAACTTTTTTTCATTAATTACTTTCGGCTAAATCACTGAGTTTTATTTAAGTAATGGTGTCCTATTTGGGCACCATTACTTATTTTTTGTGTTGTATATTTAGAAAAATAAACATATTTAGGTAGTTATGGATAGTTTTTTTAGTAGTGAGATTATTCTTGCGCATTCGACTTTCTTTTTCTTTATGACATTGCTGCTGACTGGGTTTCTTCATATTCCATTATGGTGTGGTAAAAATTTAACGAAGATCCAATGGAAGAAAGTGGATTACCTTTGGCCTTTGGTTGCCGCTATTGGGTTGATGGGGACGGTCTCAGAGGTTCGCTCAAGAGTGGCTACCGATTGGGCTGAAACTGAACACACACGAGCAGTAACCAGCCTAGAATCCATTAATAGTTATACCGTTAATCAATTAAAAAGCTATTTGTGCTCTGGAGCGACGGGTGTAGAGGATGATCTTGTATCAAAACAATCGTGTTCTTGGTTTCTTGATTCAGCAAAATATTTAGAATCTGTTCGATTTAATGATTTACCCAATATTGGATTTGAAAGTCTACCGCCAATTACGTTTAGTCAAAGCATTATTGAATCCGATGTGATTTGGCTGCGTGGTATGTTTGATAATTATAAAACTCAAAAACAGGTTTATGAAACTACGCTACAAGAAACGAAGAAACACCCACTTGAAGAGATATTCTGGTATTTAAGCCCTTATTTAATTTGTATTGCGATTTCAGTTCGAGTGACCAAAGTATCGGCTGAACTTAAGTTGGAGAAACAACAATGCAATCTATAGAACATTTTGAACCTCTGTTTTTGAGTTTTATCCAAAAAGAAATGCTTCAAGATTTAGCGCATGATATTAACCATGTGTTGCGAGTGGTCAGTATGGCAAAGCGTCTATGTGTTGAAGAGAAGGGAAAAGAGGCAGTGGTTATTCCTGCTGCTTATTTACATGACTGTTTTTCTTTTGCTAAAGATCATCCTAACCGTTCTCAAAGCTCGGTATTTGCTGCGGATAAAGCGTTGGTATTTTTAAAGGAGATTGGCTATCCATCAGAGTATTATGATGAGATACACCATGCGATTGTCGCTCATAGCTTTAGTGCTAAAGTAGAAACAAGAGCGTTAGAAGCGAAGATCGTTCAAGATGCAGATAGGCTAGATGCTTTAGGGGCAATAGGCATCGCTCGTTGTCTACAAGTCAGTACAAAATTAAATTCACCACTTTACTCCATTGATGATCCATTTTGTTATCACAGAGAACCGAATGATAAGGCTTATACCATCGATCATTTTTATGCCAAGTTGCTAACACTAGCGAATACAATGAAAACGACATCTGCGGTAGCTGAAGCCGAAAAACGCACTCAATATATGCGCGATTACTTAACTCAACTAGAGAGTGAGTTGTAATAAAACAGTTGAGCTTAGATCTGGTTAATAATTCCTCCCCAATGATGTTCCTTAGCTAAATATTTTAATGATTCAATCTCACGTTTTGCCTCCTGCTGTAACCATTCGACAAGTTCGTTAATCGCTGAAGAATGTGTGTGTTGATGGATATAATATACCCATGCGCTGTGCTGAAGTGTGGTGTGCTGTGGGCAGTAATAAAAGTTTCTTTCTAATTCCGGTAAGATCAATAAGAGATCAGTAACGGTTGCCCCTTGACCTGACAAACACGCACTTAATGCGAGATCTAATGAGTGAAAACTGGTGTTTCTCACTTTTTGATGGGGAACATATTTTTCATTATTTAGCCAAGTAATCCAATCGAGATGATCAACCGTAGGATGCAACCTTGGTAATTGAAGAACGTCATCTAACACCGTGTCTTTTGTTGTAATGCTGGTTGCACAAACCGGTGCCATAAATTCTTCACGTAACAGAGAAAAATTAGATCTATTATCGTAATGATTTTTTAATCTTGTATGGAAAATCAATAAATCATAATCAGTGGTATTGAGGGCTTCGTCTTCTTCTAAAGAAGGAATGATGACGATTTCATAATCTGAATATCTCTCATTCATTTCTTTAATTTTAGGTAAGAGAGCACGGGTAGCAAAGCTTAATGCTGCTTTGATAACAATACGCTTCGGCTTGGGATCTTGCCAAGATGAAATCACTGATTCGAGGGAAGTAAAGTTATCCTGTAACGTTTTATACAGTTCTAAACCTTGGGTCGTCAGTTGAATCGAACGGTGTTTGCGTATAATCAGAGATGCATTGAGATCATCTTCAAGTTGCTTTACTTGGCGGCTGACAGCACTTTGAGTTACATTAAGCTCATTTGCCGCAGAGGTAAAACTCATCAACCTTGCAACCGATTCAAACGCTTTAAAGCCGTTATGTGAATAAGGTAATGTTGGATAGGGTGTCATTAGATTCTCGCATGAGTTTTTGGAATGCCAGTCTGACGGATTAATTAATTGAATACTACTTTTTTAAACGATAACGTGATGTGAAATTATTTAATCTATCTTTTTTATGAAAAAAATTCTTACGCTCGCTTTTCCTCTTATTATTTCTCAGTTGATCTCTATGGCGTTAGTTCTTACTGATGTTTGGATGATGTCACGATTAAGTGTTTCGGCATTAGCTGGTGGTGGCTTGGGGGCATCGGTTTACTTTTTTATTTTTATCGTAGCAAGCAGTACGGTCGGTTGCGTCGCTAATTTGATTGCTATTGCTTATGGGCAACGATTGGCGAGACCTGAGTTTGGGAACCAACAAATTAGGCTTGCTATAAAGGGCGCGGTTTTATTATCTGTAATATTGAGCGTTATTTTATTATTTGCCTTTTCTTATGCTCCAAATGTGTTGCGTTTAGCGGGACAACCAGAAGAAATGATTTCATTGGCGATGGAATACGTTGATGCTTTAAAGTGGGCAATGTTTCCATCACTAATACTGCTGGTTTTACGTGGTTTAACAAGCGCGTTGGGCAATGTTCGTTCTATTATGGTGATGTCCGTGATCACGGTTGTCCTTAATGTTCCTATTAGTTATGTACTTACTTTTCAGTTTGGCATGGGACTGCATGGATTAGGACTGGGTACTGCCATTGCGGCATTCATGGTGATGCTAGGTTATGGGCTTTGGGTCTTTAAACAACAAGAATACAATCCGTTTGCCCCTTGGTTAAACCTAGAAGAGTACTCAATAAAGTTGATTACTCCTTTATTAGTGATGGGGCTACCCATTGCTCTTGCTGCTTTATTGGAGCATGGGTTGATTTATGGTGGTACGTTAATGGCGGGTACCATTAGTATTGCCTCATTAGCTTTGCACCAAATCCTATTGCAATGTTTGAGCTTTACTTGGAACTTCAACTTTGGTTTTTCGCAAGCTGCTGCCATCTTAGTTGGAAGAGATTTTGGTGCAAACAATGTGGATGGAATTAAGAAAACGTCACAGCATAGTTTTGTACTGGTTACGGTAATGAGTGTGTTTATTGCTGCTGTCTTTATCATTTGGCCAGAGAGTATTGCTGATCTATTCCAGTTAGATAATGGCGAAAATAATATGTCAGCTTTACTTACCTCGGTAATCTGGGTTGTTGCTTTATGTTTTGTTGTTGATGCGTGGCAATTGCTGGCAATCAATTTATTACGAGGAATGAAGATTGTCTCTTTACCTACCGTAATGACCGCTATTGGTTATTGGGTATGTGGTTTACCAGCGGCTTGGTATTTAATGCCTATATTCGGATTAAGTGGCATATGGGCTGGGATTGGCATTGGGTTAGGAGTAACAGGCATTTTGTTGTTGGTGCAGTTGTTGGTATCGATTGCACGAGTGAAAACTCATTATGAAGAAATAGAGAACTGAAGTTGCTGTATTTTTAAAATACTTCACAAATTGGGCTAAAAAATCATGATATTTTTGTACGTATATTATGTATTTCATAAAAGGGATTTATGATGATTTATACGATACAAGAAAAAGTGATTACGTATCCAGAGCAAGTATTAAAAGAGTGGCAGAAAGGAAATAAAGATTGGTTACCCATTGATTTAACTGAGCTTGTTGATTGCAAAAGTTACTTTAATAAATATTTTCATGAGTGTTATGCACTAACGCATTATTTGGATAATGGATGGTATGGGACTGCGTTTTATGCATTAGGGAATACGCCGACATCTAACTCTCTGTATGACGCAGGCCGAGTTTTGCTTTCTCAGTATATTTGTCCTGTGAAGCTTTCTTTACTAAAAGGGATAAGAACTGGGTTAACTGCTGGTGAGCCTGAATTGTTTTTATTTAAGCCTGATGGTTCATTGCTATTTGTGAAAGTACAAAAGGCCGGAAAACACTTATCTGAAGCTGAGCTTATTTGTTTATCCAACATTAAGTCTGTTTTGGAATGTGAAGTAGAAATAGTTTATGTAATGGAAGGCAGTAAAGCGTATAAACCAAAAACTTATGACATTAAAGTGGTGCAATTTCCTAATCCGCTAGGGGTGTAATTACTAAATCATTCTTGTTTTATAAGAGGGCTGGGGAACCAGTCTTTTTTATGTCTAAAAAACAGATTTTACAAAATTGGGACACTCTCATTTTTAAAATTTATCTATCATAACTAATGGAAGATTTAGAAACTCTATACCACACTCATTAAATGCAGAAAAAGGATAATTGATGCGACTAATGAAAAAAGGATTTGTCGGGTTAATGCTCGGGTGTGTTTCAAACAGTGCTTTTGCGATTTCAGAGTTATGGCTTGATCGTTACGCTTATGATGCGATTCAGCAAGGGTTTAATAAAAAAGACATTTCTGTTTACCATAAGAAGCGCGGAGATTTAGATAACTATCCATTGTCTGGGTATGCTGATTATCGTGCCTTTCTTTTTGATTTAAAAAATAAAACACCAGAAGAAGTAAATCAGTTTTCAAACGAGTTTGCTGATTATCCATTCTCCGTATCCATTCGTGCTGATTACCTTAATGCGTTGATTGCCACCAAAAATTGGCCATACTTAATTGCTTATCAAACAGAGTTACCTCGTGATCAAGATTACCAATGTTGGTATTACACTGCTTTTTATCATGAGAATGAATTGGACACTGCATTTGATGGGGCAAAGCTACTCTGGTTAGATGGTGAGAGTGTCTCTAGCGCTTGTAATTCGCTTTTTTCATATTGGGATAAGGCTGGTGAGCGTACCGATGATATGATACTTGAGCGTGCGTTATACGCTGTTGATGCAAAGAACCCTAGATTGATTACCTATTTGCGAAAATTAGCCTCTACGGTTGATAGTAAAGATACACTAACGGAAATGCTGCGATTGTATCGTCAGCCTGAAAAGTTTACTGTGTTTTTTGAAACTAAAGAAGATACGCAATTTAATCGTAATTATGTTCAAACAGCGTTAAAGCATTTGGCAAAACACAATATAAATTCTGCTTATGATAAGGTGAGTTTTGTACAGAGTCATTTTTCGTTTGAAGATAATGAACTTCAATCAACACTTGAGTTTCTTGCCGTTAGGTTACTAGATACAAAAGATCCTGAAATAATCCAATGGAGAGATGAGGTTTTAGAACGTTCAAGTGATAATCTCGTTCTAGAGCAGCGTATCCGTTTAGCAATTAGAAAAACGGAATGGAACGAAATTATATTTTGGATTAATAAGCTTACTAGTGAAGAACAAGCGTCATATCGATGGCAGTACTGGTTAGCTCGTAGTGAAATGAAGTTAGGGGATACTGAGTCTGGTGAAACACGCTTAAAGCGCATTGCTGGTAATAGACACTTTTATAGTATTGCGGCATCTATTGCACTAAAAAGAGAACCTCGATTTCCTATTGCCCGTGTAGAGTGTAACAAAGAGCAAATAGAGCCATATCAAGATGATATTGATCGTGTAGAGGAATTACTAGCATTAGGTAAAACATATCCTGCAAGAAAACATTGGCGTCACGTAGTAGCAAAAGAAAATCAAGCCAAGAGTGCGGTTTTAGCTTGTTATGCTAAAAAGAAACATTGGCATTTGTTTGCACATGAAGCCACCATTCGTGGGGAGTTATGGGATTATATTTATTTGCGTTTTCCTGTTCGTTATTGGAAAGAGTTTTCACGCTATGGTGCTAAATATAATGTGGATCCTGTAACCCTATTAGCCCTTTCAAGACAAGAGAGTGGCTTAGAGCTAACTACCAAATCACCTGTTGGTGCTCGCGGATTGATGCAAGTGCTACCAAGTACTGCTGCATTTATGGCACAGAAGTATAATTTAAATTATCGACATTCGAGTGACTTGTTTGATTTAGATAAAAATGTTGCCGTAGGTAGCCGTTACTTAAGTCATTTGCTTGCTCGCTATAAGAACAATAGAGCTTACGCATTTTCTGCTTACAATGCAGGACCAACTATGGTGACGGTATGGCGAAGAGCAGTAAGTAAAGAGATCGATATATTTGGTTATATAGAGTCTATTTCCTTTAAAGAAACTCGAGTATACGTAAAGAATATTTTTATGTTTGAAATGTATTATCGAGAAATCTTAAAACTAGAAGGTAACTTCTTAAGACCTTCCGAATTGACCAATTCGATTTAACCAACAATAGGAATAATTATAGGTATGCATCATCAAGATCAATTGGCTGAACTGAATTATAAAACGTCACGCCTTATCATTGAACATATAGATTCTGTGATAGTAACCGAGCAAGCAAGCCAAGTCGTATTGAATAAGATTGTTGTGCTATTAACACCTCAAGTTACCCAAGGGTTGCCTCCTTATTTTCATGATATAGACACGCTAAAAGAGGCTGAGATATGGCTGAAAAAGATGTCGAATGAAAGTCAGCTATTTACGGTGTCGGCTAAGAATACTAACGATATTATCGGCTTTTTATTTTTATCAGGTTCAGATAATGAGGAAGTTCATTTAGGTTACTTATTGGGTGACGAGTATTGGCATAAAGGCTATGGTTCAGAATTACTCAGTGGCCTTTTAGATTACCTGCATCAATATCCATTTATAGAGAGACTTGTTGGTGGTGTTGATAAAGATAATATTGCCTCTGCTAAGCTACTAGAAAAAGTTGGATTTACAGACAAAGAAGAAAAGCATCCTATGGTTGTATTTTATGAGTATATTTTTAATCATACTTAAAATTAGTATACGGATAGCGGATAGGTTCTAACTTTTACTCTCTATTTTTCTTTATATAATGACGCCAACATTAACCTTTGGAGTTTTTATTATGAGAAGTCGTTTTGACCGAATTCGTCACGCTATTATGTTTGAGTTGATTGGTCTTATTCTTATTGTCGGTGTTTTAAGTCAATTTGGCTTTGAAATGGGCCATGTTGGCATTATGGGTGTCGTATTTTCACTTGTCGCTACTGGGTGGAATTATGTCTATAACATCTTATTTGATAAGTACATGCTGAGAAAAACAGGCAGCACGGTAAAATCGACATTAAACCGTGTTGTTCATAGCTTAGGGTTTGAAGGCGGGTTATTGATTCTGACTATTCCTGCCATGGCGTGGTTCTTAAATATTAGTATCTTGGAAGCGTTTATTCTTGATATCGGTCTCGTGGTTTTCTATCTGTTTTATGCGTATGTTTATAATTTAGCTTATGATAAAGCATTCCCTATTAATGAGGTAAACCAAGTTACTCAATAAGTAGGAGCAAGCTTAACTAAGGAGTGGTTATGAGTCATAAATTGTCAGATTTTTCAGTTCAAATTCCTATTAATAAAGAACTGTGTACATTTCAGGATGAAGTAAAAGAGCAACTGTATGACTTTAATCACTCTCGGCCATCAGAAGATCAATTAAGAGCCGATGTATTGCAATCTATCCTTGGTCAATACAAGGGAGTGACTATCGTTCCTCCATTTTATTGTGATATGGGAAAGAACATACATTTTGAGAGTGGTGGATTTTTAAATGCAGGAGTTAAGATCTTAGATCTTGCTCCTGTTTTTATTGGAGCATATGTTCAAATTGGACCAAATGTTGTGATAAGTACAGCAGGGCATCCTTTTGATCTAGCGGAACGAGTATTACCGATTGCTTCAGCTAACCCAATTAAGATTGGAGATAATGTTTGGATTGGTGCTAATGCCGTTATATTGGATGGTGTGACAATAGGTGATCGAAGTGTGATTGGTGCAGGAAGTGTAGTGACAAAAGATATTCCACCAGACTGTGTCGCTGTCGGTAATCCTTGTCGAGTGATTAAGACAATTACTCATTCAGACATGCCATCTGACGATGAACTTGATGAAATGTGGGCAGATCTAACATAATTATTATTATCAATAAAACACACAATTGAATAATTTGTGAACAATATCATTTATTAGTGATCACAACGGCACATTGTTTTAAAAAAATTTCCTAGAATATATCTATAACCACAAGGAGGTAACTATGGACAGTGTGACTATTGCATTACATCAGTTAAATAGAGCGATTGATCTTTATTTTAATGAGCGTGACTTTATTTGTACGATTACATTAAGTAATTCTGCGCAGACAATTTTAAGAAAAAAACTTGTTTCTGAATCTCAGGCAAGAGCGTGTGAAGATGTTATTTTTAATAAATCTTTTACTACTTTTCAGCAAAACTCAAAGACAGAGCCTTGCGTTTCTCTTCACTCGCTAGAGACGGAACATGAATGGGAAGAGAAAGCGACAGAAGTTCTAATGACATGCTGTGAGAATGTAATGAAGCTTAATCTACCGCGTAGTATTCAAGTATCAGCGTTCGTAAGAGCAAAGAGTAAAATGTTTGTATGTTCTTAGTATGAGCAGAAAGTTATGTATCAACGCGCTATATGCATCGCTGGCTTGTAAAATTATTTTTTTGGTCTTGTCGTTCGGTTGTCAGTTTAAAACGGCGTTAACCCATTTTATAGCTCGCTCTAGGGGATAAAAATGGCAGCTTTAACTTGTTGATATTAAAGGCTTTGTTTTTGTTGAGTTTATCATGGTTACTGGTAGTCTTCTCCTTAATAAGCTTAAGGAGTATTTATGGCTATTTATAATGAAACATTTGATGGTGTTGATTTCTCACATCAAGATCTGAGTAACGCATATTATGAAGGGTGTAAGTTTTACCTATGTAACTTTTCTCGAACAAATTTAAGAGATGCTCAGTTTGTTGATTGCAGTTTCATTGAGCAAGGAGCAATTGAAGGCTGTCACTTTGAATATGCAGACTTAAGAGATTCGTCCTTTAAGAGTTGTAAAATAGCAATGGCTAATTTTAAAGGTGCAAATGCATTTGGTATTGAGTTCAGAGAGTGTGATTTAAAAGGCGCTAATTTTTCTCAAGCGAGCTTTTCAAATCAAATTAATCATCAAATGTACTTTTGTTCTGCTTACATTACGGGTTGTAATTTATCGTATGCAAATCTTGAACGCTTATGCATTGAAAAGTGTGATTTGTTTGAAAATAAATGGAATGGGGCGAATTTACAAGGTGCGTCCTTTAAAGGCTCAGATTTAAGTCGAGGCTCTTTCTCAGAAGATGCATGGGAGCAATTTAAGTTTCAAGAGAGTGATTTATGCCATTGTGAATTAGAAGGGTTAGATCCTCGTCGTGTTGATTTAACTGGTGTGAAAATTTGTGGATGGCAACAAGAGCAATTGTTAGAACCGTTAGGATTAATTGTACTTCCTGAATAAAGACGTGTTTTAATAGTTAATCAAAGCTTTTTAAATAGAATGAACTTATACAATGACTAAAATATTAACGATTGTCGCAAGAATTGAAGCGCAAGAAGGTAAAACAGAATTGGTGAAAACCGAAATGCTTAAACTACTTGATCCAACACGTAAAGAAGTAGGATGTATTCAATATGATCTTCACCAAGATAATGAGAATCCAAATGTATTTGTGTTTCATGAGCAGTGGGAAAGCGAAGAGTGCCTTCAAGCTCATTTAGATACGCCTCATATTATTAATTATGTAAAAGCGGTGGATGGTTCTATTGCTTCGTTTGTTTTGAATCGAATGACTAAGCTTTAAATCCATTATTCATTTATAAAAAAAGCCACTTATGATTATTCACAAGTGGCTTTTTATTGTCTTACTTACTATTAGAAAGACAGGAAGATGCCTGCAACGGTTGCACTCATTAAGTTTGCTAATGTTGCTGCAAAGATTGCTTTCATACCTAAACGTGCAATATCAGGGCGGCGACTTGGAACGACACCACCTAAACCACCCATTAGCATTGCAATAGAGGTTAAGTTTGCAAAGCCACATAGGGCAAAAGTGACGATAGCTTGAGAATGTTCACTTAATTGATCTTTCACTGCCATTAAATCAGCAAAGGCAACAAATTCATTAATTGCAATTTTTTTACCAATCAAACTTGCAGCAACGGTTGCTTCAGACCATGGCACACCGATTAACCAAGCAACTGGTGCGAATAGGTAACCAAAGATCAGTTCTAAACTTAAATTGTTTAAGCCAACAAGTAACCCTAATTGATGTAAACCACCATTTAATAATGCAATTAAGCTAATAATAGCTAATAAGCTCGCACCAACAGCAAATACAATTTGTAAGCCATTTAATGCGCCTTGTGAAGCGGCATCGATAATGTTTACTGGAGCATCATCAACTTCATCTTCTGAATATTGATCGGCTTCATTGATTTCTTCTGTTTGTGGGACCAGAAGTTTTGCCATCATTAGACCCGCAGGTGCTGACATGAAACTTGCGGCAATTAAGTATCTCAGTTCAACACCTAATCCTGCGTAACCAACCATTGTACCGCCAGCTACAGAGGCAAGACCACCAACCATAACAGCAAACAGTTCAGAACGTGACATCTTTGCAAGGAAAGGGCGAACAACCAGTGGTGCTTCAACAGAACCAACAAAAATATTTGCGGTTGCAGACATAGATTCTGTACGAGTTGTACCTAAGAAGCGTTGTAATCCGCCACCAATGGTGCGAATAACCCAACCCATAACACCTAGGTAATAGAGTACTGAGATAAGAGCAGAGAAGAATACAATCGTAGGTAAAACGTTGACGGCAAAAATGAAGCCCAGTTTGTACTGCGCAAGATCACCAAAAAGGAATTCTGTACCTACACGACCGTAATCAATAATGCTTGATACTGCCATAGAAATACTATTTAGAATAGTTCGACCAATAGGAACGTATAAGATAAAACCGGCAAATAACAGTTGAATTAGGAAAGCACCTAATACTGTTCTCCATTTTATGGCTTGACGGTTTTCTGAGAAAAGAATTGCAATCGCGAATAGGCAAACAATGCCTAAAATACTGACCAAAAAGTTCACGGTCAAACTCCAAAAGTATCTAGTGTAATGATTGCGGAGGTATTCTATTCAAAAATAAAAATGTGACAAGGATCAAATTGTTAAGCTAAAAACATCATGATAACAAAAAGAAGCTTATTTGTTGAATTAGTAGACAAAAACCTATTAATTGAGGCTTTTGTCACATATTTAGAAGTCAGTTTTTATTATATAAAACAATTGTGGTGGATTTTTAATTAATAATCCCATCAGCAGAATGATTAAATTTTGCCAATTTGCGTTTCATTAATATGCTGACGAACAAATTCCATGAAAACATGTACCTTCTTAGGAAGGAATTTTCGTCTTGGATAAACGGCATACAGGGGCATTGATTGGTTTAATTCCCAATCAGGCAAAAGTTGAACGAGTTTACCTGTTTGCAATTCATCAGAAAGAAGATAAGTGGCAATATAACCAATACCATTACCTGCAGTGGTGGCATTACGAATGGCATCAGCCGAGTCAATACGATAGTTACCAGACACTTTTATCTGAAGGTTTTCATTCTCTTTATGAAAGCCCCAGACGTCGTCTTTACGCTCTCTACTGATATAAGTTAAGCAGTTATGCTTTTTTAAGTCATAAGGATGGTAAGGGATCCCTTGTTTTGCCAGGTATAGAGGGCTTGCAACTAATACAAAGTGGCAATCAATGAGGTGGCGCGCAACAAATCCTTCTGGAGGGGAATCCATTACACCTATCCATAAGTCTAATTGCTCTGCAATCACATCGATCTTATGATCGAATAAAGTGATCTCTATATTTAGTTGTGGATAAGCATGGTGCAGCTCTGATAGATAAGGAAGAATGTGGTTAGTAGCAAATGATTGCGCGATACCAACACGCAATTTTCCTTGCAGGTTATCAATATTGGTTAACAATTCATTTTCAGCTTCGTTAATTTCATCGGCGATATTAGCACAATGAACTGCGAAGGTTTGTCCTGCTTCAGTTAGAGAAAATGAACGTGTTGTACGTTGAACCAATTGGACACCTAAACGTTCTTCTAATAATTGAATTTGTTGGCTTACTTGAGTTCGAGATATATCAAGAAGCTGTGCGGCTTTGGTAAAGCTTTGTTGTTGAGTTAAGGCGTTGAATACAATCATTTGCTTGGCTTGCTTTAACATGTATATCTCTATTCATTATTAGTATGGTTGATTCCATTGTAATGGAGGGGCTGTGTTGAATAAAGTAGCTTAGGTGTTTGTTTTTAGTATCCATAGAAACTGTAATGTTATTCATGGTAGAGTTTCAGTAAGAATCAAATTGATTAAGGATGATGCTATGTTATTTCCGTATAAGAATATCGTAATTTTAACTGGTGCTGGAATATCGGCAGAGTCGGGGATCCAAACTTTTCGGGCTAGTGATGGTTTATGGGAAAACCACCGAATTGAAGATGTTGCAACACCAGAAGGTTTTTTGAATGACCCAGATTTAGTGCAGGATTTTTATAATAAGCGTAGAGCTTTATTGAAAAGCGATAATATTCAACCTAATGCAGCTCATAAAGCACTCGCTAAGCTTGAAAAAGAGTTGGATGGTACGGTGACAATCGTGACTCAGAATATTGATGATCTACATGAGCGCGGTGGAAGCACAAATGTGATTCATATGCATGGTGAGTTAAACAAGATTCGTTGTGAAGAATCGAATCAAGTGTTTGAGTGTAGTGATGATATTCATACTGGTGATTTGTGTCATTGTTGCCAAATACCTGCTCAATTACGTCCTCATGTCGTATGGTTTGGTGAAATGCCATTAGAAATGGGCAGAATCCATGAAGTGTTAAATCAGGCTGATTTATTTATTTCGATTGGTACATCGGGCTCTGTTTATCCCGCGGCTGGTTTTGTGCATGAAGCTCGTTTACATGGTGCACATACCATTGAGATCAATTTGGAGCCAAGTGCTGTAGATGACGAGTTTGAAGAGAAACGTTATGGTAAAGCGGGCGAGTTAGTTCCTGAATTGGTTTCTGAACTATTAGAAATATAACGTTTAATAAAAAAGCCAATAAATCATTAGATTCATTGGCTTTTTAATATGTTGTATAACGATGTAATAGATGAGTATTACATATCAACTTTTAGCTTTTGGAAGTATTCGTCATAAAGCGTACTTGCTTCACCAACTTCGTCTTGCCATTCACCTGAATCCATTACAGATTGAGGAGGGAAGATGTTTGGATCATTAGCAAACTCTTTAGGTAAAAGAGGGTATGCAGATTTAACTGGCGTTGGGTAGCCGATTTCTAATGCAATTTTAGCCGCGTTTTCAGGACGTAGTAAGAAATCCATCATTTGGTGTGCTGCATCGATGTTTTTTGCACCAGCAGGGATTGCTAAGCTATCCATCCAGAAGATAGCGCCTTTTTCTGGCCATACGATTTGAATGTTTGCACCTTCTTCACGAGCCATGTAAGCAGAACCGTTCCAAAGCATACCAACACTTGTTTCACCCGCTAAGTATGGGTTTGCAGGGAAGTCTGAGTTAAACACCAAAATGTTAGGCATTAGTTTTTTCAGCTCTTCGTAAGCGGCTTTGATTTCTTCAGGATTTGTTGTATTTGCTGAGTAACCAAGTTTAGTTAATGCGATATGGAACACTTCACGTGAGTCATCCATCATCATTAACTGACCTTGCCATTTTTCATCCCAGAAATCATTCCAAGAATGAAGCTCATTCGGGTTCATCATATCAGCATTTACACCAATACCTGTAGCGCCCCAAATGTAAGGAATAGAGTAGTTGTTACTTGGATCAAAAGGCTTATTTAGGTAGTTTGGATCTAAGTCTTTGAAATGAGGTAATTTAGATTTATCAATCTTTTGTAGCATACCTTCTTTGCGCATTTTCGATACAAAGTAAGTTGAAGGAACAACTAGATCATATCCAGAACCTTGAGTTTTTAATTTAGCGTACATGCTTTCATTCGACTCATACGTCGAATAATAAACTTTGATACCAGTTTCTTTAGTGAAGTCTTCAAGAACTTCATTTGGAATGTATTCTGACCAGTTATAAAAATAGAGCTCTTTATCTGCAGCTTGTGCATTACCAGCGATTAAGGCTGCAGCGCACAGTCCTGTAGAGACGAGAGTTGTCCACTTTTTCATTTCCTTCTCCTATATATGAGGGGAGTATCCATAATTGAGCGCGCATTATAGCAATTTTTGCAGGAGACTGCATGTCATTGCAAATCAATAACTTGGCTTAAATCAAGGTAATATAAATTAGTTTGTAAGGAAATTTGTGCGAGGGAGATCAAAAATGGCAGCGATATACGCTGCCATTAGTAAGGTTCAGTAAGGGTTAGGTTACTGTCCGGCTTTCAGTTTTAAGAAGTACTCTTCATATTTAACTGTCATGTCACCAACTGCAGATTGCCACTCAACGCGGTCTAAATCTTCTTGTGATGGGAACAGAGGTGCAACGTCTTTAAACTTGTCGTTTGATGCTTTAACTGCTGTTAGGTAGCCAGTATCTGCTGAAATGCGTGCTGCGATTTCTGGACGAAGTAAAAAGTCGATCATCTTATGAGCGGCTTCTACATTGTTTGCGCCTGAAGGGATTGCAAAGTTATCAACCCAACCGATACCACCTTCTTTAGGGAAGATAAGTTTAATAGGTAAACCTTCAGCTTGAGCGGCTGCTGCAGAACCATTCCAAAGCATACCAAGACCAACTTCGCCAGCCATGTATGGTGCACCTGGGTTGTCTGAGTTAAATACTAATACGTTTGGCATTAGTTTTTGAAGCTCAGCATACGCTTCGTCAATTTCTTTCGGGTTTGTTGAGTTACCTGAGTAACCTAATTTACGTAATGCAATGTGGAATACTTCACGAGTATCATCCATTAACATTAATTGACCTTCAAACTCTGGGTTCCAAAGATCGCCCCAGCTATTGAAGTCATCTGGGTTGTACATTTCTGTGTTTACAGCAAGACCTGTGATCGCCACTACGTGTGGAATAGAGTATTCATTCTTAGGATCAAATGGCTTGTCTAAGTAGTTCGTATCCAATTGAGTGAAGTTTGATAGTTTTGATTTATCAATTGGTTGAAGCATTTTTTCGTCACGCATTTTTGCAACGAAATAAGTTGAAGGAACAACTAGGTCATAACCTTTATTGTGAGCCTTCATTTTAGCGTATAAAGTTTCGTTTGACTCATAAGTAGAGTAGATAACTTTAATGCCAGTTTCTTTAGTAAATTCTTCTAAAATATCACTGTTGATGTATGGTCCCCAGTTCATGAATACCAATTCATCATTTTCTTTTGCGTTTGCAACATTCATTGTTAGTGCTAAAGCGCAGGCGGTTCCAGTAAAAAACGCAGCCATTTTGTTCATTGATTGACTCTCCATTAGAGTGATAAAAAAGAAGACATGTCGAACAAAAGGCATGTCTTCCAGATTTATTGTTTGCATGAAACGATGGTTTACATGAAACAATTAATTTAAAACATTAGAACTATTACTTAATTTTTTCTCTTGCTAATAGTTGTGACAGTACAACTAAAATCAGAGAAACAAACAACATTACTGTTGCCAAGGCATTCACTTCAGGTGAAATACCAACTTTAACCATCGAGTAAATCTTCAATGGTAAAATTTCGTAAGTTGGACCCGTTACAAATGAACTGATGATTACATCATCCAATGAAAGGGTAAAACTTAATAACCAGCCAGCAGCGACAGCTGGTTTTGCTAGAGGAAGGATAATTTGTTTAAGAATTACCCATTCACTTGCACCTAAATCACGTGCAGCTTCTAACATTTTCACATCAAAGCCTTTTAAGCGGCTATAAACTGTTACTACCACGAATGGTAAACAGAAAGTGATGTGAGCAATTAATAGTGTTAAAAAGCCAAGCTCAAAACCGATTACAAGGAAAATAGCCAGTAATGAAATTGCCATCACGATATCAGGAGACATCATCACAACAAACAGTAGACCATTAACAAACTTTTTGCCTTTAAACTGATAACGGAAAAGGGCAACTGCAGTTAAACTACCAATAATGGTTGCAGCAGTACCTGAAATTACTGCGATAGTAATAGAGTGCCAAGCTGCTTGCATTAAGCTGTCATTGTTTACTAGCGCTTCATACCATTTTGTAGTGAAGCCGCCCCATTTCATACCAAATTTACTTGCGTTGAATGAGTTCGCAATCAGAACGATGATTGGTAGGTATAAGAAAAGATATACCAAACTCATAAAACTAAATCTAATTGTGCGTCCCATTAGTCTAGATCCGCCTTTTTGTTTAATAACTTGCCTGCACGGTAGTAAGCATAAAGCATTAATGCCATCGCCAAGGTGAGGGCGATACTGGTCGCTGCACCAAATGGCCAATCACGTGCGTTCAATACTTGGCTCTTAATTACGTTACCAATTAGTAGGTTTTTCGCACCACCTAATAGGTCAGAAATATAGAACATGCCAAGAGCTGGAAGTAATACTAATAAACAACCACCGATGATTCCTGGCATTGTTAGTGGCAATACAATCTTCCATAGAGTTTGAAGTTTGTTTGCACCTAGATCACGAGCCGCTTCTAAGTAAGTACCGTCAAGTTTTTCAATTGCTGAATACAGTGGCAAAATCATGAAAGGTAATAGAATGTAAACTAAACCAATCATTACTGCTGTTTCTGTGTACATAATGCGTAATGGTTTATCGATGATATCCATTGCAATTAGGCTTTTATTTAAAATACCTTGAGTACCTAACACAATTTTTAACCCATAAGTACGGATTAACGAGTTAGTCCAAAAAGGAACAATAATCAAAAACAGCATAAATGGGCGCCATCTTTCAGGCATTTTTGCAACGATGTAGGCAAATGGGTAACCCACAACCAAACAGATTAACGTTGCAACAATGGCCATATAAAATGAATGCCATAGCACTTTTGCATATAGTGGATCAAAAAGACGTAGATAGTTATCTATCGTAAACGTCATTTCGATTAAATTTGCTTCATCACGAGTTAAGAAGCTAGTACCGATGATCATTACATTTGGAATGAAAACGAACAGCAGTAACCAACTAACAATAATTGTGATGATGATATTTTGGAGATTAAACTTCTTGTTCATCTGCTAACACCACTTCCCAGCTTTCAACCCAAGTAATTGCTACTTTTTGACCTAAAGAGTGATCAACATCTGGATCATCTTCATTAAAGAACTCACTGATCATTACACGCATACCTGAATCTAATTCAAGTACAGAGTCTAAAGTCATACCTTTGTACGTACGTTCACGTACATAGCCAGTGATGCCTTTATTATCAGACTCTTTAATTTCTTCTAGGCGTAAATCTTCAGGACGAAGTAATACTTTCACTTTATCGCCAGGAGCAACATCAAGGTCGCAATATACGATAGCTGAAGTATCTTCGATTTCTGCTTTAATACGTTTTTCATCAAGACGTTCTTGCACTGTAGCAGCAAATACGTTGATTTCACCGATGAAGCGAGCAACAAATAAGTTCTTTGGTTCTTCGTATATTTCACGAGGAGTACCGTCTTGTTCAATAACACCATCACGCATTACGATAATACGGTCAGACATTGAAAGAGCTTCTTCCTGGTCGTGAGTTACGAAAATAAAAGTAATACCTAACTGACGTTGTAATTGTTTAAGTTCAATTTGCATTTGCTTACGTAGTTTGTAATCAAGCGCAGATAGAGATTCATCAAGAAGAAGAACCTTAGGCTTATTTACAACTGCACGAGCAATTGCGATACGTTGTTGTTGACCACCAGATAACTGATGAGGCTTACGGTTTGCCATTTGAGCTAAACGAACCATTTGCAGAGCTTCTGTTACACGAGGCTCAATTTCTGATTCTGCAACTTTTTGCATACGTAAACCAAACGCAACGTTCTCAAACACCGTCATGTGCGGGAATAGGGCGTAGCTTTGGAATACGGTATTCACATGCCTTTGTTCTGCGGGCATTGACGTTACATCTGTCGAATCCAATAAAATTGTTCCAGCATCAGCGGTTTCGAAACCTGCGATCATGCGTAACACTGTGGTTTTACCACAACCTGAAGGACCAAGAATTGTTAAAAATTCACCGTGATTTACATCTAAGTCAAAATTAGAAATCACTTCTTTTCCATCAAAGCTTTTAGAAATACCAGTTAATTTAATAACTGCTTCTTTTTCGGATTGTTGTGTAACGTTCAATGTCTTTTTATCTCCGCCTTGGGTAGTGATACCGCGTTTAAGTGTTGATTATAAATGGGGATTTCGGGCGCATAATAGACCCCATCTCACAATATGAAAAGTTTTTTTTATTTGATATGGCAAACTTTTTTAAAAGTCGTTGATTTTCAATCTGTTTGTGTATCTATTTTGAGCTTTATTATAGACGAAAATCAGTAAGTTGGTGTCATTTGTTACAAATAATTTTGTATTTAGATAATTTCTTTTTTATGAATACTGCACTCATGCTTTGAAATACGTATAATCGCCCCATGTTTTATTGTGGTACACAGAAATGAGTGAACAACCAAAAGAGAAAACGTTTATCTTAGGTGGCAGTATTGAAAAGGCAGTTTCAGGTCAATTTGAGTTGAGTCCTGTGAGTGTTCTTCAAGAAGCTTGGAAAAATACGGTTAAACATTTTTTCGTCTTTTCTCCAGCAATACTATTGCTAACATTCTCATATATGGCGGTATTCTTTTTAGCGCTTCAAATCCAACTTGGTGATCCTGCTGTTTTATTTAAGGCATTTTTAGGTGAAACTGAACTAACGACAAAGATTTCATATGCTGCATTTGTCGCTGGTTTGAGTGCTCAAGTCATTGTTTCTCCGTTAACGGCAGGAGCAAGCTTAATGGGAATGAGCCATGCAGCGGGTTTAAAATGTCGTACAAGCTACATTTTTAAAGGGATCGCTTCAGCTGGTATGGTGGCGCTAGTTACGATTTTGTCTGAAGTGCTGCAAGGCATGGTAAATATTTATTTACCTATGGTAGCCCTATATTTATCGATGGCTTTTGGTATGTCTATTCTACTTGTGTGCGAGAAAAAGGTTCCGCCATTACAAGCGTTATTGCTGTCATTTAGAGCGACAAATAAAAAACTGGCGTCTATGCTGTTAATTCATATTGTTATTATGCTGGCGTTAGTGTTCGGTATTGCATTATATGGCGTAGGTTTGATTGTAGTTATGCCTTTCATTTTTAACGTGAAGGGAATTATTTACCGCAATATGTTTGGCATTACTTTAAAAGTGATGGTGAAAGATAAGAGTGGAGATGATGAGGATAAACCTGATCAATCTGTTCAAAATGATATTTTCAATGCGTGAGTTTAATAATGATTAAAAAAATCTTAATTTTATCTACAGTGTTAATGATGGCGGCGTGTACACCTAAAGAAGATGTGCCGGATTTTAAAGCATTTAAAGATGTAAAAGAAAAAAAGGCTGCTTTTTTTAACTTTATGTATCCAGCGGTTATTGCCGAAAACGCTCGTGTTAAAGAAGAGCGTGCGTTTATTGAGTCTTTAGTTATCAAAAACGACAACGATACTGCTTTGTCATCAAAAGAGTTAGAAAAGGCTACTGAGTTATCAAAAGCATATAAAGAAAAGCTAACTGATGAAGGCATAACTGCTGAGTGGCTTAATAATATGCTTGTTAAGGTTGATTATATTCCTGCGCCTCTAGTTCTTAGCCAAGGGGCTAACGAATCTGCATGGGGCACATCTCGTTTTGCTCGTGAGGCTAATAACTACTTCGGTCAGTGGTGTTACACTAAAGGTTGTGGTGTTGTACCGAGTAAACGTAATGAAGGTGCTGCACATGAGGTTGCTAAGTTTGATTCATCTCAAGAAGCGGTACATGCATATTTTATGAATGTAAATCGCAATAACGCGTATGCAGATCTTCGTAAAATTCGTATGGAATTGCATGCTTCTCCACAAAACTTAACACCAGAGCAAGAAGCGAATGTATTAGCGAATGGCTTAATTCGTTACTCAGAGCGTGGCGAGGCATATGTAGAAGAGATTCAAGCTATGATCCGCCATAATAGTCAATACTGGAGATAAAATGAAAAAATGGATTAGTGCGACGACGTTGTCACTATTGTGTTTGGCACTACCGGTAAAAGCCGAGCAGTATCGTTTTACGTATACAAAGCTTTATTACCAGCTAAAAGTAAATCAAAAAGAAGGGCATGAAGATGTACGTATGGCGCTTTTCTTTAATGATGCACAAACAGGTAAGGCTTGTCAGATAACAAAAGCATGGATGGAAAAAGAAGAGCATTATGAGGAATTTACGATTCCAAGTAACCAAGAATTACCTCTTCCTATTGATAACAATTTAAAGTCAGCTAATCCATTAGTTTATATTCAAACTGAAGAAGGCAAGCAATGTGATATCTCGATGGAGGTATTAGCAAACAAATCTTTCCGTGGTTCTGTATCAGCTAAAGAGCTTAAAGAATTAACGATTCAGATGGATGCGATGCTTGCAGATATTGGTGGAATGTTTTCCAAGTATTTCATGCCTGATGTAGAAGGCGTTACTTTTGTTTTTAGTGACACTGTCACTAAGGGTGTTAGCACTTCGACAGGTGAGTTACTGCCACTTAATAATGGGAAAGTAACAATTGATCTTCGAAAGTACAGTGATGATGTTAAATTTGAACTACCAACTGAAGTATTAAAAGTAACACCGTGGCTAGTCAAATAGTTTGAATAAATCTGTCTCGTCCTAAAATACGTTGACGATTTTTAATTGAAAGCTAAGTGCGTACGCACTTGGCTTTTTTGTGTACTTGATTTGGTGTACTCATTCCCAAGCTTAAATGTGGCCGCATTTCATTATAAATAAAAATAGATTCTTCAACTAAATGCCTTAACTCCTCTAAATCTTTACAGTCATACAAAAGAAACTCTTGTTTAAGTATCCCATTTATTCGCTCTGCTAATGCATTTTGATAGCAATCATAACCATCCGTCATTGATGGCTTAATATCATTTTTATTCAATTTTTCCTGATAAACCTTTGAACAATACTGTAATCCTCGGTCTGAATGATGAATCGTACTCCTTTGATATTGACGGCTATCTATCGCCATATCAAGAGCTTTGACTACATCAGTAGCTTTCATTTCATCACTTAATTCATATCCCATTATCTTTCGACTATAAGCATCTGTTACTAAAGATAAATAATGAATACCTTTTTGTGATTGAACGTAAGTGATATCACTAACAAAAACCTCTTCAGATGCTTGAGGTGTTACTTCTTTAAGTAAATTAGGATGTTTTTTCATCCAATGCTTACTATAGGTAGTTTTTGTATAACTTCGTTTAGGTTTTACTAATAAGCACTCATTTCTTAAATAGGAAAAAAAGTTATCTCTGCCTAACTTTATGCCATGAGTGATGAATTTGGGCTTAAGTAAAAAATATAATTTTTTACCTCCAATACGAGGCATATATCGACGAATTTCTTGCACCATATTTTTAACCGGTGAAAGTTCAACGGCACGTTTCAGAGCTCTACGTTCTTGTTGGTATATACATTGTCTTGTAATGCCAAGTAGCTGACTAGCTCGCTCTAAGCTGATCATTTTCTGCTTTTGAAGACTTCTTGCTCCTTGGCAATATACTTTTTTCTAAGGCCTGCACCATGTTCTGCGTCCATGATATTCACTACTTCATTAAGTAATAAATTACGCATTCTTTCATCATCAAGCTCTCGCTCTAAACGTTTAATTTTTTGTGCAGGCGATTCTTTCGCTTTCGGGGATTTAGGCATAATAATCTTAGGTGATTGAGACCAGTCCATCTTACCGTGTTTTCTTAACCAAGTAAGTACGGTAGATCGACCTTGAATGCCATAAATGTTTTGAGCTTGCTTATAGGTCATATCGCCTTTTTCTATAGCGGCAACAAGCTGCAATTTAAAGCCTAATGAATAATCGCGTTGAGTTCGCTTATTCTTTGTTTTTTCTTGATTTGTCATATAAAAGTCCTAAATGTGTAAACACATTTCAGGACGAGACAATCAAAATAAAAAAGGCGCAAACGTTAACCGTTTGCGCCTTTTTTTATTTGGTATTAGATAATTAATCTACATTTACAACATCTAATTTTAATGATGGGTCAAACTCTGCAACTGCATCGTCAGCATCAACGGGTAATGTTGGCATTTCTTCTTTATCAAAACCAATATCACCACCGTTAATAACACCTGAATCACGGTTGATGCTCTTAAAGTCAAACGTATTAAAGTCAGCCAAATGACTTGGAACTACGTTTTGCATTGCAGTAAACATAGTCTCAATACGTCCAGGGAACTGCTTATCCCATGTATTAAGCATTTGCTTAACGTTTTGACGTTGCATATTAGGTTGTGAACCACAAAGATTACATGGAATGATAGGGTAATCACGCATGTCAGCGTATTTGATAATGTCTTTTTCACGACAGTACGCTAAAGGACGGATTACAACGTGCTCACCATTGTCTGAAACTAGTTTTGGTGGCATGCCTTTTAATTTACCGCCATAGAACATGTTCAAGAACATAGTTTCTAGGATATCATCACGATGGTGACCAAGAGCAATTTTAGTTGCACCCAGTTCTTTTGCTGTGCGGTAAAGAATGCCACGACGTAAACGTGAACATAGAGAACAAGTTGTTTTACCTTCAGGAATTTTATCCTGAACGATAGAATAGGTATCTTCTTCTACAATTTTGTATTCTACACCTAACTTCTCAAGGTATTCAGGAAGAATATGAGCAGGGAAACCTGGTTGTTTCTGGTCTAGGTTTACAGCGATTAAGTCAAATGAGATCGGCGCACTTTTCTTTAAGCTCATTAAGATATCAAGCATAGTGAAGCTATCTTTACCACCAGATAGACATACCATGATGCGGTCACCGTCTTCAATCATGTTGTAATCGGCAATAGCATTACCTGTATTACGACGGATTTTCTTTTGAAGCTTATTGAAATTGTATTGCTGCGCTTTAGTTAATTCGCTCATTTACTTACTCTAAACTAATGGTGGAACTGATAAGGCGGGTATTATACCCAAACAAGATCAATAAGCGAGTTTAGACGGGATTATTTTGGGAGAAAAGGGCCTAAAACTTGTTCAGAATTAGGCCTTAATGACATTTAGCTGATATGGTTAGGGTCCAAAGGGCTAATATAACCATCTGGTTTTAATGCTAAAATATCACAGTTAAGTAAATCTAAAGTGTTTTCAGCTGTATTACCAATAAAAATTGCAGATAGGCCAGTACGGCCTGTGGTACCAAGAATTACAAGCCCTGCGGTAAGTTCGTCTTCAACTTCAGAAATTACTTCTTCAGTTGGCCCTTCATAAACATGAGTTTGCTCTTCTGGAATTCCGTGTTTTTGTCTTAATGCTTTCATTTGTGTCAAATGATGACCACGAATAGCATCTTTATATTGCACAGCATTAAACTCAGGTAATTCGACATGAATAGATGGTGGTGTTGATGGATAAGCATTAACTAGGTGAGGTGTTGAGTTTAACACTTCAGCGAAATAGATGGCTTCATCAACCATTTTATCATTCAGTTGTAAGTGTGCAGGGTTTTCAGACCCAACATGTACTGAGGCTAGAATGTTACCATTTTCAGGCCATGGGCGCTCTTTAACCAATAAGACCGGAATCGGAGACTTGCGTAACAAATGCCAATCCGTTGGCGTAAAGAATACGGTCTCTAATTTTGCGTGTTGACGTGTTGCCTTTATTAATATGTTATAACTGCCATCGAAGATTTCATTAATGATGGCTTCATAAGGGCGGTTATGCCAAACGACTTTGATGGTTATGGTGACATGATCTGATTTAGAATAATCAGCAATAACATCATTAAGCATTTTTACTTTTTGAGAAACTACGCCATTACGCATTGCCATCCGCTCATCAGCAGATAACATAGAAGTCATCTCATAAGAAAAATCATAAGTGGTACAAAACAAGGTGATCTCACTTGGCTTTGTACTTCGATTCGCAATATCTAACGCACGTTTTAGTGCAGGTTGTTCTTCCTGATCTATGATTCCAGCAACAAGTATTTTACGGTAGCGGTTCATACTAACCTCCTTGGTAAAAACCAAATTCATAAAACTGTTCTGTTACTTATACTGTAGCAGTTAGGGAGTGAAAATGGGGAAGTTAGATGCAAAAAAGTGAGGTACATCAAGAGATATACCTCACTTTTTAAAAGTAGTAATTGTTTATGATTTACTTAATTTCTTTCGCAGAACCAGCAAGCTCAGCTAGGGCATCATGATCATTGATTGTGATGTATTTGCCTTTTACTGTTAGCATTTCAGTTTTTTGGAAACGACCTAATAAACGGCTAATTGTTTCAACAGTTAAACCTAGGTAGTTACCAATATCACCACGAGTCATTGTTAAACGGAATTCTCTTGGAGAGAAACCACGTTGATGAAAACGAGTTGATAGGTTGTAAAGGAATGCCGCTAAACGTTCTTCTGCGTTCTTTTTAGAAAGAAGAAGGATCATTTCTTGGTCACCTTTAATTTCATTACTCATTAAGCGCATGATTTGCTGACGAAGTTTTGGCATTTTTCCTGATAAATCATCTAAGATCTCATAAGGAATTTCACATACCATCGATGTCTCAAGAGCTTGAGCAAAACTAGGGTGTTGGGCTTCAGTAATCGCATCGAAACCAACAAGATCACCAGCTAGGTGGAATGCAGTAATTTGCTCATCACCTTGTTCTGTAATCGTATAGCTTTTGATGGTGCCTGAACGTATAGCGTATAAACACTTAAGTTCATCACCAGCTTTAAATAGCTCTTGGCCTTTTTGAATTGGCTTTTTACGTTCAATGATCTCATCTAACTGATCTAATTCAGAATCATTCAAAGTAAATGGGATACATAACTGACTGATACTACAATCTTGACAGTGAATAGCACAACCGCCTGACTGAATTCGTTTGTTTGCTGAGTTATCTGACATCATCTCATTCAATGCTCTTATATTTGATATAGGTCAATTTTAAACTAAGTCGCACTAAAGTGGTAGCATAAAAATAAGACTATGCAAAAAATTTGCGATTAACTTAATTGATTTAGCGCAATATATATCGTTTGTAAACCATAGCCCATTAATAGCAATCCACTAATATTTTTGGTAACAACATGATTTAACCATTTTTTTAGTGCATCTGCGCCAAGACCGACAAGTAACATTGCGGGTAAAGTTCCTAATCCGAATGAAAGCATTAATAGTGAGCCATTAATGGCATTTCCAGAAACTGCAGCCCAACTTAGAGTGGAATAAACTAATCCGCAAGGTAGCCAACCCCAAAGAAAACCGAAAGGAACTGCATGAAATGGGCTTTTTAGAGGCAATAGTGGTTTAGTAAGAGGTGAGATGTATTGCCATAATTTTTTGCCTAATAGTTCGATGTAGACTAAGCCTTTCCACCAGTTAGCAATATAAAGCGCAAGCAAACACATTAATAAGCCTGCAAATATACGCAAATAAACTAAAGCACTATAACTTTGACTTGCACTCGCTATCGATACAAAAACACCACCAATCACTGCTCCAAAAATAGAGTAAGAAAGGAGTCTTCCAATATTGTAACAAACTATAAATTGCCACTTAGGAAAGCGGTTAGTAGACGCATTCATGGAAATTACTGCAGAGATCCCACCGCACATACCTATGCAGTGGCCAGCTCCCATTAAGCCCACAAAAAATGCAGCAACAAAATCAATGTTCATTTTTTTTATCTTTTACTGAGGCTTTCGTCTCTTCATCAAAAAGGATTTCGGAACCTTGTCTATCTAAATCTTCAAATTGATCGCTTTTTACTGCCCAGATGAAAATAGCGACAGCGACGCAAACTAACATGATCGCGATAGGGATTAATAAATATAAACTAGCCATTTTCTTTTAATAACCTCAATGAGTTAGTTACTACAATAATAGAGCTCCCAGACATTCCGATAACGGCAATATATGGTGCAACTAATCCCATAACAGCAAGTGGTAGAATAATTGCATTGTAACCTAAAGCCCAAGCTAGGTTCTCACGAATAATTTTACGTGTTTTCATTGCTAATTCTCGAGCATCAATTAATCGAGTTAATTGGTCACCAAGTAGAATCATATCAGCAGAGGCTTTAGCAACATCGGTTCCAGATCCCATTGCTATGGATAAATGGGCGCCAGCCAGAGTCGGAGCATCATTTATTCCATCACCAACCATTAAGCTAATTTCATGCTTTGGTAATGAGGTGAGATATTCCAATTTTCCTTGCGGAGAAGCACCAGAAACGACGGTATCAATATCCAATTCATTAGCAACTTTAGATACTGCAGAGCTACTGTCTCCAGTAAGCATAGTTATTTTGATGCCTAACTTATGCAAGGCATCAATAAACTCTTTACTCTCTTTTCTTATTGGATCATCAAGTGAGAATGCAGCTACAACTTGATTATCTTTAGATAGCCAAACTTGATAGTTATCTTCATCGGCAATTTGAGCTGACGGAGCTGCAAACGCTTTATGACCAATTTTCCATTCACTGTTATTGTGATAACCAATGAGTCCAGAGCCTATTACATTTTCAACACGCTCAAAATAGGTAGTTTCAGGCTTTCTAAATGATGAAAATGCTTGTGCAATTGGGTGATTAGCAAAAGATTCGAGTTCTGCAGCAAGCGCTTTGCATTCTTCTTCAGTCGTATTCGTGAATGTATTCACCTTAACTAAGCGAATGTTACCTTCGGTTAAAGTTCCTGTTTTATCAATAACTAGGCGATTTACTTTACATAACGTTTCTAGAACATGTCCTCTACGTAACATCAGTCCAAATTGAGCTAAGCGTGATGTGGAACAGGTTATGGCTGTCGGAGTGGCTAATGAAAGGGCACATGGACAGGTTGCAACAAGTACTGAAAGCATAATCCAGAAGGCGTCATCTGGTTTTGTTTCATGCCAATAGAACCAAGTAAATGCAGAGATTATCAATATTCCAGCAACAAAATAGCGAGCAACAAGATCGGCGATTTCTGCCACTTTTGGTTTGGACATTTGCGCTTCATCTTGCAGTTTCACAATATTAGAGATGAGCGAGTCTGCTTTTGTTTTGGTAACTTTGATGGTTAGGTTGCCATCACCATTAATCGTACCTGCATAAACTGTATCGGATTCATTCTTTGCTATTGGCATTGATTCACCGGTAAACATGGATTCATCAATAGCGCTTGTTCCTGAAATAACAATACCATCAGCTGGAAGGTGCTCACCTGGTGGAACAACAACAATATCGTCGATATCTAATGTACGAGCCGGAACTCGCTTTCCTGAAGATAACGTTGCCATTACTGGAATAAGTTTAAGGAGGTTACCTGTAATTGCAGCGGCTTTTCTTCTCGCGCGCATTTCAAGAAAACGACCAAGTAATAAGAAGAAAGTAAACATCGCCACAGATTCAAAGAAAACTTCTCCCGTTTCAGTTACGGTTGCAACGACACTTGCAAAATAAGCAAATAACATAGCAATTGAAACAGGGACATCCATACCTAATGTTCGTGTTTTAAGGCTACGCCACGCATTCATGTAAAATGGTAAGGCGGAATAAAGCATTACTGGCGTTGCAAAAACCAGACTGACGTAGCGTAAGTAATTACGGAACTCTTCGTCGAGATCACCAAATACTTCAAGATAAAGAGCAACAGCAAGCATCATTACCTGCATTGTCGCTAATCCAGCAATACCTAAACGATATAAATATTGCTTCATCGAACGATGATATTCTTCTTCTTGTTTGTCTGCTTCAAAAGGAGCTGCTTTATAGCCTAGCTGATGAATTAAAGTAAGTAGGGAGCTAAGCTCGGTTTCTTCTGGATTCCAACTAAGCAACGCTCGATGTGTTGAGGTATTCACTTTAATTTGATGAATGCCTTTAGCGGCTGAAAGTTGTTTTTCAATTAGCCATGCACATGCTGCACAAGATACACCATCAAGTGACAATGTCACTTCACGATAATTATCATTTGTTCTTACAAACTCTTTTTGAATTTCTTCATGATCATAATGGGTAAGTGCTTTTAATTGTTCAGGAATTAGATCAGCTTTGTCTGCTGGAGCCGTACGATATTGATAATAAGAAGACAGGCCATTTTCAACGATAGTTTGCGCTACTGATTCACAGCCTGGGCAACACATATCACGAGTTTCACCTAAGATATCAACATGAAAATTTGAGCCTGATGGTACAGGCTCATTGCAGTGGTAACATTCCTTCGACATATGGTCTACTTATTTTAATTATTTACCTAAAGGGAAAAAATCTTTGCTAGGGAAGTTAGTTCGGCCTTGAACCATCCATGAACTGTCATGTGGTAGTAATTCAATAAACCAAGGACCGGTAATAGGTTCTTCTAATGTAATGCGGTAAATGCCTTTCGCATCAGAGGTTAAGATCTGCGAGAAATCATGATTTGGTAATGTTCTATGAGTAAAGATAGCCTTAATAGCAGGGTTATGTTCTAACTTCCCTTTATCTAACTTTATTTCAATAACGTTATCAAGATTACGGACTTGAGCGTGAATAGCTAAGTTTTGAGCGACTTTAATCTTAGAAAGATCAACATTAATCGCTTTTCCTTTTTTGTAATAATCTTCAGCAACAAGATCAACATCATTCTCTACAAAAAGGACAAACGTTGTAATACAGGCAACAACAACAGTGGCTGGAAGGATAATGAGAAACCAAGGCCAGAACTGCTTATACCAAGGTTGAGGCATAGTAATAATTCCTATAAAAGACTCTTATTCAAAACGAATAAGAAAAGAATAAGCCTCTGATGATACAGAGGCTTTTATTATATTATTTGTTGCTTAAACTCCAAACGTAAGCAGATAGAAGTTGTACTTTTTCTTCACCTAATACGTCTTTCCATGCAGGCATAACACCTTGACGGCCATTAGTCACAGTTTCAGTTACAGCAGCTCGTGAATCACCGAATTGCCAATCTTGATCAGTAAGGTCAGGAGCACCTAATGCCGGGTTACCTTTACCATCTGTACCGTGACAAGCTGCGCAGACAACAAAACGTTGTTTTCCTGCTGCCGCTTCTTTAGCATTTACTTTACGACCAGATAAGCTAAGCGTATAAGAAACAACTTCTTTTACACCATCGGCACCTAAAGCATCACCCCAAGCAGGCATGTTACCAATACGACCTTCCATAATAGTCGTTTTGATTGCTTGTGGTTCACCGCCATATAACCATGCTGTATCAGTTAGATTAGGGAAGCCAATCATGCCACGCGCATCTGAACCATGACACTGAGAGCAGTTTTGTAAAAATAGACGTTGTCCAACTTTTAGTGCTTCATCATCATTAGCTATGTCTGTAATTTCACGGAAATCAGACGTTCCTGGTTTATATGCAAGTTTTGAAAATGTTTCACCAAAGTTCGTATTTGCATCGTCCAGTTCTCGTGCAAATTGATCCAGCGTTTTCTCCTTATGAGAGCGCTCGATAGATGCGCGAGATTCTTCAATTGTTCGAACGGTTTGATCCGAACTTGTCCAACCTAATACTCCTTTAAAGTTACCTAATCCCGGATAAAGGATTAAATACACAATCGAGAATATTAGCGTTGCCCAAAAAAGATAAGACCACCATTTTGGTAACGGGTTGTTAAGCTCACGAATGCCATCGTATTCATGGCCCATGTCTTCGCCTTCTTCAATACCTGTTGTATTTTTTAAACAGAATCGAAGTAAAACAGCACAACCAACCAACGTACCAATGGTAATGACACTTATCCAGAGACTCCAAAAAGTACTCATTGTTTGTCAACTCCTGTCGTTTTGTTGCTTGAAGTAGTATTTTCTTCTTCATCAGCAAAAACTAAATTCGCCGCTTCTTCAAAGCGTGCTTTTTGTTTTTTACTGTATGCCCAGAAAATAATGCCTACCATGCTTAAAAACAGTATGACCGTCCAAATTGCATGAATAGTACCAGCGTCCATAGGGACCTCCTTACTTCATTGCATGTCCAAGAGACTGAAGGTATGCAATTAATGCATCCATTTCAGTCTTGCCTTTTACTTCTTCTGAAGCATTTTTCACGTCTTCTTCAGTGTATGGAACACCAAAATTATCACGGAAAATGGCGATTTTCTTCGATGTTAGTTCACCATCAAGTACGTTTTCTTCCAACCAAGGGAAGCCAGGCATATTTGATTCAGGAACAACATCACGAGGGTTGATAAGGTGAACACGGTGCCACTCATCAGAGTAACGCTGACCAACACGAGCTAAGTCAGGACCTGTACGTTTAGAGCCCCATAAAAATGGATGCTCCCAAACACTTTCACCAGCCACTGAGTAGTGACCGTAACGTTCTGTTTCAGCTCGGAATGGACGAATCATCTGGCTATGACAAACATTACAACCTTCACGGATATAGATATCACGGCCTTCCATTTCAAGAGCAGTATAAGTACGTAGGTTTTCTACTGGTTCCGTTGTTTGTTTTTGGAAAATTAGAGGCGTAATTTCAACTAATGCACCAAAACTAATAGCAACAACGATAAGAACCGCAAGAAGACCAACATTTTTTTCTATGATTTCATGACGATTAGAACTCATAACATGGTCTCCTTATTGTGCCGGCTGTGGAATAGCTTTTAGGCTGTTCTTCGGAGCAGTAATGGTCTTATATGTATTGTATGCAAGTAAGAACATTCCTGATAAGAAGATTAAACCACCTATAAAGCGAACGAAGTAAAATGGGTATGACGCCTCTAATGATTCAACAAAGCTGTACGTTAATGTACCGTCAGCATTTACTGCACGCCACATTAAGCCTTGCATTACACCTGAAATCCACATTGCCACAATATAAAAAACGGTACCAATTGTCGCTAACCAGAAGTGAACATTGATTAGTGATACAGAGTACATACGCTCTTGACCAAATAGCTTAGGAATTAAGTGATATAAAGAACCAATTGAAACCATTGCAACCCAACCTAAAGCACCAGAGTGTACGTGACCAATTGTCCAGTCAGTATAATGAGATAGGGCATTTACAGACTTAATTGCCATCATTGGGCCTTCAAATGTCGACATACCATAGAAGGACAAAGAAACAATTAGGAAACGCAAAATAGGGTCATAACGAAGTTTATGCCAAGCACCAGATAACGTCATAATACCATTAATCATACCGCCCCATGATGGTGCGAATAGAACTAATGACATCACCATACCAAGTGACTGAGTCCAGTCAGGTAGTGCAGTGTAATGTAAGTGGTGAGGACCAGCCCAGATATAAAGAGAAACTAATGCCCAGAAGTGAACAATAGATAAACGGTAAGAGTAAACTGGACGCTCTGCTTGTTTCGGTACGAAGTAATACATCATGCCTAAGAAACCAGCAGTTAAAAGGAAACCTACCGCATTATGGCCGTACCACCATTGAACCATCGCATCTACTGCACCTGAGTACATTGAATACGATTTTGTTAGAGATACAGGAACCGCAAGGCTATTCACAATATGAAGAACAGCAACGGTTAAAATGAAGGCTCCAAAAAACCAGTTAGCTACGTAAATATGAGATGTTTTACGCTTAAACAAGGTTCCAAAGAAGACGATGGCATACGCAACCCAAACTAGTGTAATAGCGATATCAATCGGCCATTCTAATTCTGCGTATTCTTTACCTGATGTAATACCTAGAGGCAACGTAATTGCTGCTGCTAGAATAATTGCTTGCCATCCCCAGAAGGTGAACGCAACTAATGGACCACCAAACAAACGTGTTTGACAAGTTCTCTGCACAACATAATAAGATGTTGCGAACAGGGCACTTGTACCGAATGCGAATATTACTGCATTGGTATGCAGAGGACGCAAACGGCTATACGTTAACCATGGTGTGTCGAAATTTAGTTGCGGCCAAACTAACTGAGCGGCAATTAGTACACCTACACCCATGCCAACAATACCCCAAAGTATGGTAACTAAAGAGAACTGACGAACAACGGTATAGTTGTAGTTTTGTTCATGCTGCTGTACTTGGCTCATAATTGCATGCTTCCACTTTTATTATTAACTACACTTTACTTTCCTTAGTGCGAACAAAATGTTCGCAATGCCATCCAAAATTCTATTTCTAAATAATTAAATTTGTGACTCTTTTATTTTGAAATATCCTTTTTTAATGCAAAAATGGCATTTTCGGCATCAATGATACTTCACTTAAAAATTGAATGACAGTTGGTGGCCACATTAAATTTACGGTTAAGCAACATTTTTTCTCTTTTTTTGAACTAGATAACAAAGGTTTTTACAACTATGGCAGTGGAAAAGTTAACAGGCCCCCGTTTATTTCAACTTATTTTCTTATTATTTGTCTTAATCGCCGCATTTACTTGGAGAACAATTACCTACGTTCCTGAAAGTGGTTTAACATCGGACAGTGAATTATCAAATATATGTGATGTAACGGAAGAAGCATGTTTGATTAATATTGATAATAATCAAATCATTATTGATGTTGCTTCAAGACCGATACAACAAAATGCCGAAATGATTGTTAACATTAAAGGTGAAGATCTTGCCTTTAACCTTCAAGCGAAAGGTGTCGACATGAATATGGGCATATTGAAATTTACAAAAGAATTAAAGAGCGATGGTGTAGCGTCTTATTCAACCTTTGTACCTAAATGTAAACATAATGAAATGGAATGGTTAGTTGTGATTGCAACAGGTGGAAAAAGTGAAGAAATCACATTTACTGCAAAAAAATAATTTCTTTTCATAGGGTTAAATAGATAACGTTCAAAAATCAATCGCTCGAACATAAATATGTAGAATATACATATAAATATGACTATTTGGAGCAATTTTGAAGATAATTAGTGGTGTTTCGCAAAAAAACAATTCATATGATGCCGTATATGACTGTATCCGAAATATGGCTACTGAACAATCTGCTCCAAATTTAATTTTATGTTATTTCACTGAGAGACATAATAAAGAAACGATCATCTCGACACTAAAAAGTCAGTTTCCGTCCAGTAAAATTCATGGATGTACGTCTTGTCAAGGGATCATGACCGATCAGGGGTTTGCGGATGATCACTCCATAGCAGTATGGGGAATTTTCGATTCCGGTTTAGGTTGCTATGGGACAAGTATCAGTCAGTTTGTTTCTCACTATGATATAGAGTCATTAACAATCCACCTACTAGAGGAAGCGATTAAAGATAGTGGTAGAGAAGGGGAATTACCTTCTTTAGTATTATTACATGCAACTTCCGGCCATGAAGAAAAAATAATTTCAGTTATTGATACTTTCTTTGGTTCTCCAGTTCCACTTATTGGAGGTACAGCCGCAGACAATCATAACCAAGGTTTATGGAGTGTCTTTACTCAAGATGGTTGTGTGAAAAGTGGTATTTCCATTTCTGTTTTCTATCCTTCCTGTAAAGTTTCTTACTCGTTTCATTCTGGTTATGCACCTTCAAATGTCTCTGGCATAGCCACGAAAACTGACCAACGAACTATTTATGAAATAGATAACCGTCCTGCTCTAGAGGTTTATAAAGAGTGGACGAATATGTCTTGTTTGTTAAACAAAAGAACTAATTTATTGGAAAATATGGCTCAATACCCATTCGGACGTATTGCCGGCTATATGTATGATATTCCATACTTCAAATTGGCACATCCGACTAAAATAACGAATGACGGAGGGATTGAATGCTTCGCTAATATATATGAGGGCGAAGAAGTATTTGTTATGTATGGAGAAAAAGATCAAATTATATCGCGGCCTCAACGAGTTATTGACTCTGCAACGAATTTTAAACAAGAGAAATTTGTCCCGATTGGTGGTATTAATATTTTTTGTGCAGGTTCAATGATGCACATTAAATCTTCTATGTTAGATGTTTGTGATTCGGTGAATACGGCGATGCATGGAGCCCCTTATATTTGCCCATTTACTTTTGGTGAACAAGGTCGCTTTACTGGTGGGGAAAATGCTCACGGTAATTTAATGGTATCAACCGTTTTATTTCATAACTAGGTATTTATCTGTGAAAAATCATTCTGAAAAAGAACAATTTCAAGAGATACTGTTGGAATTAAAACGAAGCAAAGAACGTGAAGCTCAACTTCATAAAGAAAACCAAGTTATTTTGCGTGGTTTATCTGCTATCTCTGATGCTCAAACGAAAGAAGATATTTTTAATGGTTTATTAAATGTCATTAAAGAATTTGTCGAATTTGATAATGCCATTGTGGTTTCATCTACGGATAAAGACAGTTTCTCTGTATTAGCATCAACAAATCCATATTTTGATAATTTAAAATGGTCGTATAACGATCTCTTTTATCGTGCCTGTCATGATGAAACCATTGTATTGTTCCAGCCACATAAAACAGAGGCATTCTTGTTTAAGAACTCAGCTCTACAAAGCCTGTTTTCTTCCGTTGCAATATGTGGCCTGAAATCCCATTCTGGTTATGCTGTAATAATTTTAGCATGCTCAAGATTTGGTGCTTATTCGACATTAGAAAAAGATAAAATAGAGCGCTTTATGCCATTAGTTGAGCGGGCAGTCATTGATATTGATTATAAAGAACGTCTTAACGCAATGGTCTCACTTAAAACAAAAGAGCTTTTCTTAAGTAAAGAACGTTTTCAAGATTTTGCTGAAACCGTCGGTGACTGGTTTTGGGAAACGGATCCTCAATTTAATTTTACTTACTTGTCTGATACCAAAATAAATAACACATCAATCATTTCTCAAAACCTACTTAGCTTGATCAGTAATGATTTTATTAACTCTACGATAATAGAATCAGAAAAAAGACTTGAGCCATTTCATGAAGTTGAATGGAATCCTGATATTTTCAATAACAAAGTCTGGCTAAGTCTTAGCGGTAAACCATTTTTTGATGAATTTGGTACTTTTGTTGGTTACCGAGGAACAGCAAAAGATATTTCAGCGAGAAAAAAACGCATTAAAGATATTCAAACCGCTAAAACTGAAGCTGAAAAAGCAAACAAAGCAAAGTCACAATTTTTAGCAATGATGAGTCATGAAATTAGAACGCCATTAAACTCAATACTTGGTCTTGTGGATATATTTCATGGCAGCTTGCTTTCAGAAGAACAGCTAGATTGGCTAAATCAAATGGAAAGTTCTTCTCAATTACTGCTTACAATAATCAGTGACGTGCTTGATATATCAAGAATTGAAGCAGGGACATTTGTTTTAAATGAACAACCAATTGATTTATTAAGATCTTTAAATACATCTATTAATTTTCTAGATACAAGAGCTAAAGATAAAGGGATAATTTTAACTGTTACGTCGTCACAAAATGTACCTAAATATGTTTTTGCTGACGCAACTAGGTTATCTCAAGTAATCTTCAATTTAGTTGGTAATGCGATTAAATTTACTAATCATGGACATGTCGCTGTTAAAATTGAGAAGTTGGCTAATAATTCAATATCTATATCAGTTAGTGATACTGGTATTGGCATTGCTTCAACAACACTAGAGCAATTGTTTAAACCATTTGTGCAAGCAGACAGTTCAATAACCAGAAAATATGGTGGAACTGGCCTTGGTTTAGCCATTATTAAACGTTTAGTTGAACTAATGCAAGGTACGATAACAGTAGAGAGTCGCTTAAATGTCGGCAGTACTTTTAAGATAACTCTGCCTTTAAAAGAAATCCGCGATTTACCGAAACAGTTAAATAATGAAGATAAAAAATTGGTTAATCAGCGTAACTTAAATATTTTGTTAGCAGAAGATAATAAAGCAAATCAGGCTGTTCTTCAGATATTGCTAGAAAAACAAGGCCACCATGTATCAATAGTCAGTAATGGTGAAGAGGCCATTTCAATATTTAAGCATCAGCCAAATTGTCGTTTTTTTGATGTGATTCTTATGGACGTATCAATGCCAGTTAAAGATGGTATCAGCGCAACAACTGAATTAAGAAAATTAGGTATAGAGTTACCTATAATAGCAATTACAGCTCATGCCATGGAGACAGAAAAAGAAATGTGTTTGGAAGCTGGCATGAACGATTTCATATCAAAACCAATCAGAGCAAAAGACTTATCAAATATTCTGATCAAATACAGTTGTTAAGTAACTTAGCTTGTAAGAATGAGGCTAATAATCAATGGATAAATACGAAGTATTATTTAATGATTATTAGCTATTTTATGGTAAATACGATTATGGTTAAATTGAAGCTGAAAGTAATGAAGACAAGAGATAGTGCAGTATGACAAGCAACAATCTATATTAACCCAAACCATATTTAACATAATATACATAATGCGCACTAAGATTGTAGGAGCAAAGTAGTAATGTCACTTTTTAGCAAGATTAAATTGTCTCTTTAGCGTACAGTAATGATTGTATATTATTTGTTCAGCTACGGAGTTAACGAGATGTTGATTACTATGAGTGACCAAGATATAAATCGTTTTAAAGTGATCCAAGATGTGTGTGAACGTCGATTAAAACGCGCTGATGCTGCGACTTACCTAAACCTCAGCGTTCGACAAGTTCAACGGTTAATGACTCGCTTGCGTGAATATGGTGCGGCTGGGCTTGTTCATTTGTCACGAGGAAAGCCGAGTAACCATCGTTATCCACCTGAGCACCGAGCAAAGATATTAACTATTATTCGTGAGCGTTATGCCGACTTTTCCCCGACATTAGCTCGTGAAAAACTCATCGAACTGCATGATATCCACATTTCTAAAGAAACGCTTAGGCAATGGATGATCGCAGAGCAACTATGGACCCCGCATTCACAGCGAAAACCTAGAGTTTATCAACCCCGTTATCGTCGAGATTGCCTTGGTGAACTGATCCAAATTGACGGCTCTCATCATGATTGGTTTGAAGGTCGTAGCTCAAAATGTTGTTTATTGGTTTTCATTGATGATGCTACGGGACGCTTGATGAATTTAAGATTCAGTGAAACGGAATCGGCTTTTGATTATATGATGGCCACACGTGAATACATTGATGAGCATGGTAAACCGGTGGCATTTTATAGCGACCGACATGCCATTTTTCATTCTAGTAATAAGCAAGCCGTTGAGTCTAAACATCCTACTCAATATGGTCGTATGCTGCATGATTTGGGGATTGAATTAATATGTGCGAATAGCTCTCAAGCAAAAGGACGTGTTGAACGAGCGAATTTAACACTACAAGATCGTTTAGTTAAAGAGATGAGATTGCAGCATATAAATACGATTGAGGAAGCCAATGCATGGCTACCCTATTTCATTGCTGATTTTAATCAACGATTTGCAAAACCTGCAAATTATCCTAAAGACATGCACCGTCCAGTACGCGAAAGTAAAGATGAACTCACTGATATATTCTCGTGGCAAGAAATAAGAAAACTGAGTAAATCATTAACATTTCAATATGATAAAGTCGTTTATTTAATTGAAAATACAGAAGAAAATGCTAAGTTAGTGAATGAAAGCGTTAAAGTGCTGGATTACCCTGATGGTACAATTTCAATTCGTTATGGATATCGAACCTTAAACTTTAAAGTATTCGACAAACTTGCAAAAATAGATCAAGGGCGTGTTGTTGATAACAAGCGTTTAGGGCAAGTGCTTAAATTTGCACAACAAAAACAAGAAGAGTTTGAAAAAAATCAGGCTCGTGAGCGCAGTAAAAATGCACCGAAAAGAACGGCACAAAAACGAGCCATCGCACAACAATTGAGGGCGTTAAATCCTGTACTTGCTGATCCTTCTACATTTAAGGCAAGTACTTCAAAGAAAGCATAACCATACAAAATGACAGGTAAAAAAGTGTTTTTGTTTGGTGTATTTAGGCGTTTTGATTTTTAGTTATCTGGTAGTATTAACTCTTTTATTGGAGTTTTAATATGCCGCCACCTAAAGGTCGAAGCTTTCCATTTGCCCCACGTCACTCTGCTGATTGGTTAGTGAGTCATGTGACGTACGACCAAGCCGTCGATATGTTTTTTAATCAGACAGCAACACAACAGAATTTAGGGCATGATCCTTTGGTTTACTCAAAGGTATTTAGAGGCGTGACATACGCAACGATCCAAGAAGCTCAACAAGTGTTTACTGAAACGATGAATGCAGAGTATGAAGCGAGAGAGCAAAGGGATTTAGCGGATGAAAATCGAGGGTGTAAAGCATCTAAAATTCTTAATGATAATATTCGAAATCGTATAGTACCAACTGAAGACGGTTTAGAGTCATTAACCGCATATCGAAAGCCATTTGGTGAAAAATGTTTATCTCCCCTTTCTTTGTTTACCCAATCGCTCGATGGTGAATCAAACAGTCATACTCAAGCGAGCCAGAGTTTTGTTAATAATGAGACTCAAGGTAATGCCTCTTTCCAGCCAGAAATTAATCCTAAAAATGCTTATTGGCCTCCTTATAATTTTCTCGCGGAAGACGGAGAAAAAGAAATTCATGTTACTTATACGCAAGATGTTATTGAGACAACCGTTCTTGCTCCTGAAGAATGGACAGAATTTTTTGATATGCTCGATAAAACTCAAAATATAGGTGGCGCGGCTACTGGTGTTTACGATGCGTTTGATACCGCTAAAAAATTAGGTGGATTTGGTGTCACTGCTTATGTAAAAACGCATAATGGCGTTGATTACTTAATATTGAAAGGCTATAAACAACACATGAAAACGTTACTCGCAGGTAATCGTTTTAAAGCCTCTAATCCTCAAGTTGTTAAACTGGGCTTGGGGGCTTTAGATTCCGTTAAGGGCATGGCTCGTTATGTGAAAGTTACCGCTCCAATGGAGATATTGGTGGGCTCAGCCATTAACGTTTTACAGTATGTATTAAACGATGAATATACCCTAAGAAAGTTAGGTGTTGATCAGGCTAAGTTGCTTATTAATGTTTTAGCTGTGGCAGGTACTGCTTTAGCTATAGGTACTTTGGCAGCACCTACAACTTTCTTAGGCAGCGCAATAATTTTAGTAACAGCTAGTTTTGGTATTTGGACTGTTGATCAGATTACTGATTTTGAAAAGAAACTTGTCAATTTTGTTTTAGAGAATTTCGATGCGTAAGTTATTATTATCACTGTTCTTAATTGTTCCATTTACTTATGCATCATATGGAACAATTGAGCCATTATTATTACCTATAGAACAAGTTAATAAGGTATTGTTTAGCAGTTTTGCTATGCCCTTGATAGCAACATGGGGGATTACTATTTTTGGTTTTATATCACTTTTAATGTCTGTAAAGTCTCTGATTACAAAAAATGAATATAAAAGTGCTATGAAATCGTTTTATATCTCTCTATTGCTTGGCTTTATTGTAGGAATAAGTGTTAACTATGCTAATTATTACTTAGTGATAAAGCCTAATAACATGATTGAATGTCCTAAGAAAATAGGCTACAAGAAAAATCTTATGCGCGATTACGTAAAAGACATTTCACAGTGTGAGAAATTTTAAGTATTACTGATACTCATTCATCTCTTCCCCCTCTAACTCAACTATCCATAAGACCTCTTTCATGAGGTCTTTTTCATACTCCCTATTCTTATTACTTTCAATATAAAGAATAAGGACATTTCTATCTTGCCCTAAAGAGGACATTTTAAAATAGGATTGACAAAGATACTGGATTAATTATCAGAGAAAATCAGCTTTAAAATGCTATTTTTGCTTATTAGTTTCTATATGGTTTCAAGCTTTTTTTATGCTTCTAGTACTATCTTGGTTTTCTGTTTCTTATTCATTTCTTTAAATCACTCATTTAAGGCGTAACCCGTTCAGCTAAGTTATCATGACACTAAGTCAATACTTGGTGATATCTTACGTTTTAATTTGTTATTAGTTTAATCCACCAGTAAACTGTATCCGTTATTTTTAAATGGTTACATTGTCACAATACCTAATTACTATTCAATATGAGACTTCCATGAATCACTGTAAATCAATGCTATTATCTCTGTCTTGCGTTCTTTCATTATCTGGATGTGCTAGCTATTCAGTTACCGAGCAAGAAATGACAGATTATCTTTCTAATGAAGTTCATGTTGAAAAATCTGTCGGTATTCCTGGTGTGCTTTATGCGCAAGTAAATGTTGAGGATGTTAACGTCACTATTGGCCGTGTAGATGCCAATCGAATTGCTGTTTATGCAAATACAACCGCTGATGTTGAGATCATGAATCAACTCACCCAGAATATGGCTTTATCTCTAGAGTTCAGTGCGATTCCTGAATACGATAAAAAAACAGGTGAAATTTATTTAAAAGCACTTAGATTAGAAAAATTTGAAGATCAAAATGGCGAGTTGCCGCAAGATATTGCTGCTCTTTTAAAGCCTGCGGTTTCAATTATTGGCTACGCACTTTCAAATGAACCTGCATATAAGCTCGATTCTAATAAGCTTAAAGAATCTTTTATTAAGTCTTCTGAACCTAATTTAGCTATAAAAAACAATAAGTTAGTGATTGAGTTATTTGATTAATTAAATACACGAAATTAAGTTATAGTGCATTAGGAGGAATGAAAAAAGCTCCTATTTCAGGAGCTCATGTAAGTCAGCCTTTAATGAAGAAACAGTTCGGCTAACCTTTTCTGTTTTTGACGCTTCACTAAGTAAATATTCGATGGTATCTGATAGCGTTGAATCTAAATCTTGTGCTCTTAATGAAAGCTTTTCCCATACTCGATAATCAAGATCTATGGATTTCTTGCGTGTATGTTCTTGTTCTGCATTAAAATGACGTTTACGTTTCGCTCTTATTGCTTGCTTAAGTTTATTTTCAAGATCTGGATTCATGTGTTTTTGAATCCACTCAAGCGCTTTCACGGGTTCATGTTCAAGTTTTACAAACTCATCAACCCACTTTTTTTGTTCACTTGAATCAATATAACAAGTAATCGATTCTCCCATACGGTGCTTATTGAACAAATACATCCATTTCCAACCAGCTTCTAGGTTTTCAAGTTGTTGGTATTTCATAATAAGTCACTCGTTATAAAAGAAAATGTTGGGTGACAGTGTAACCGTAGACACTGGTAAGTTCAATTAAATAACAGCAAATATGAGATTCTGATCTAATTGCTAATGTAAGCTCTGAAAAATCAGACGTTTTACATTATGTCATGTATAATCGATTTTATTTTTTAGTCATAAGTAAGCATGCAGTTAGTAGACACGCCATTTACAATTTCACCAAATTTCGCGCATATCGAAAACGATTTGAATAATGCACTCTTATCTGAAGTTCAAGACGCCTACTCTTTGCAACCTCGATTAGTTCAAGCACTGACGAATTTCTCTCAAATCAATGGCATTAATATACTTCAGCTAACCGCATTAGATAACCGAGTTTATCGTGAATATGCTGCTACATGGCTAAAGAATAATAGCAAGAACCGTGTTGATCAGGATACTGATGTACCAATCATTATTGCTGAAAGTGCATCTGAAGCAGAGCTATTTGGTATCTACCATAATAAATCTGACAATTTAGAATCAGGCTTACTTCAGCAAGCTAATGGTGGTTTTTTAATTATATCGCCAAGTATCTTACTTGCTAATCCATACTTATGGCCTAGATTAAAAAGCGTACTTCAAGGCAGTTCTATAACGATTCCTTCAAGTGATCTTAAATCACCTAAAGCAACAAACCACCAACTGTCTGTCGATGTAAAATTGCTCATCGTTGGTGACCGAGCTTTATTAGGTGAAATTGAACAGTTAGAACCCGACTTACTTGCCGGCATGTCAATGTACTCTGAGTACGAATTTGATACAAAAATATCAAGTGACAGCGTAACGGCTTACGTTCAACTCATTAATGCGATATTAACTGATAACGGACATTTACCATTAAATGATGGCCTATCGTTATTGCCATTATTAAAAGTTGGTGCGCGTGAGTGTGAAGATCAAACTCGATTAAACTTATGTTTAATTTGGCTAAACTCATTTTTGGCTCATGCTTCATTAGCTTCTGAGTCAAAAACAAGTGTTTGTGCCGCAGATTTTAATCGTGCTATTGAATCTAAATACTATATTGAATCTTATTTACCATCACGTGCGTTAGACGATATTCTTGAAAACAATATTCTTATTGAAACACAAGGTGAAAAAGTTGGCCAAATTAACGGGCTAACCGTCGTATCTGTTCCAGGACACCCTATTTCTTATGGTGAAGCTTCACGCATTTCTTGTGTTGTACATACTGGTGATGGTGAACTATCTGATGTTGAACGCAAAGTGGAACTTGGTGGTAATATTCATGCTAAAGGCATGTTGATCATGCAAGCTTATATCTTAAGCCAACTTGATTCTCGTGAACCTTTACCTTTTACCGCTTCAATGGTATTTGAACAATCTTATTGTGAAGTTGATGGCGACAGCGCTAGCTTAGCTGAACTGTGCGCATTATTAAGTGCCCTATCAATTAAACCAATAACTCAGAGTATCGCCATTACAGGTTCGGTTGATCAGTTTGGTTCTGCTCAGCCTATTGGCGGTGTTAACGAAAAAATTGAGGCCTTTTACCAGTTATGCCAAAAACGTGGGTTAACTGGTGAACAAGGTGTTATTATCCCAGCAACAAATGGAATTAATCTTGTACTTTCCGATGATGTCGTTCAAGCTGTAGAAGATAACTTATTTACTATCTACCCTGTAAATAACGTTGAAGAAGCAGTTGAGATTTTATTGGGATTACCTTTACAGTCAGAAGAACATGAGTCTGTTTTCTCTTTAATTGCTCAACATATTGAAGATGTTGAACATCATCCAACTCATTGTTCCGCTTTATTATGTCGAATTAAACACTGGTTTAACCAGCGCTGATCCGACTTGATATGAGTACAAGTGTTAGCTAGAATTTCTGCAACTTATTTAGGAGTAATACTTTAATGCAAAACAAACCTAGTTCTTATGATCGCGAAGATTTACTAGCATCAAGCCGTGGCGAATTATTTGGCCCAAATGGTCCACAACTACCAGCACCAAACATGCTAATGATGGATCGTATCCCTCTGATGTCTGAAACTGAAGGCGCATTTGGTAAAGGTAAAGTGATCGCAGAGTTAGATATTACTCCAGATCTTTGGTTCTTTGATTGTCACTTCCCTGGCGACCCAGTAATGCCTGGTTGTCTTGGCCTTGATGCTATGTGGCAATTAGTTGGTTTCTTCCTTGGCTGGATTGGCGGCGAAGGTAAAGGTCGTGCTTTAGGTGTGGGTGAAGTTAAATTCACAGGCCAAGTACTTCCTACTGCGAAAAAAGTAACTTACGAAATCGATTTCAAACGCGTTATCAACCGTAAACTGGTTATGGGCCTTGCTGATGGTCGTGTACTTGTTGATGGAAAAGAAATCTATGTTGCAAAAGATCTTAAAGTTGGTCTTTTCCAGGATACATCTGCATTCTAATTAAATTATTCATTTAGAATGACTAAAAGCTAGCTTCGGGCTAGCTTTTTTATTGCCCTCATCAAACAAGTTATAGTGCGTTAGTGGTATTTTGTAACTAACATTACCTACTCTAAATACTAATTTTTCATAAACTCTAGAAAAAATTAAAGCCTCATCTAGAGGCTTTAATTTTAAAATTCTTTTTATTTTATGGGTTTACTTAAACAAACCGGACTGTTTGTCGTCTCTTGCGTCCCGCCAGCCTCCCAGCCAACATGAACGAGCATCCATTGATTGATACGGGCAATGCTCTGATGAGCGGCCATTTAAGCCTGCTTTATACCCTTGTGATTGTGCTCGCTCTAAACGGTCACGCTTTTGTCTCTTCATAGTTCAGTCCTCATAGATGGAAAGCATGTTGCTTCATAAATGTACTACTTTACTACTTCACCCTTTTATTTAGTTAGGGTTCATCATGAACATTTCATGATGACAATATTAAGAATCGACTAATTTTGTGTGTTTTTCAAGTATAAAAAAAGCCTGAAGCCACATAATGTGACTTCAGGCTTAATCTTATTAATTAAGTTTTATTTAATTCGTTTACGCATGAAACCAAATAAACCTAGTATGGTCAAAGCACCAAAGCCTAAACCAGCACCTTGACGTTCAGTCGCTGTACTATCATAGCTACGGGGCTGTATTGCTGAAGCATCAGCCCCTGCAATTGGAACTAACTTAACCGCCACAACTTTTTCAGTTCCATTGCCATCTCCACAATATGCGTTATGTGATGTAGAGTCATAACCACCAGAACACTTCACCGCTGTTGCTGAGATAACGCCAGCATCATTGATGTCACTGGCATCATAGATACGATATTGGTTGTTGTTACTGCTTTCAGAACCACCGTTTGTTAGATCATCAAGAAGCCAAGCTTTATTTTTAAATATCGCTCTTCTAGCAGTAATTGCTGTTTCTTCTGAAGAATCTGTTTTAGGTGTCATGCCATACGGGTAAATAAATGCACGTTGACGACGCTGCTTACCATCGTATTCACGGTGGTTTTCAGAATCGATGCGACCAACTATTTCATTGAAATTATTAATACCACCCATTTCACCACCAGCACCATCAAAGAAGATACCACCGTAGAAGAATGAAGCATTAATTGAACTTGCTGATGCATCAGGAACAATGAACAAACGATTCGATGCGGCACCATTTTGCGGGAAGCCACCAGATCGTTTAGCTTGGCCAACCACAACTAAGTTTTTATTAATATTGGTCGCTACTGAATTAGAGTTGATGTTATCACCACTAATATCAACTTGAGCATTATAAATTAATGCTGAGCTCCAAGTAGCAGAAGTCGGTGTCGCTGAATTACCTATAAAAATAGTCGCATTCATATGCTGATCGCTGTAGTTATTATAACCTACGCCATAAGTCTTACCACCAGCACTATCAATATAGAAATCACGCATACTGCCTTGTGCGTAATAATCTCCATCAACTTCATATCCACCAGCCCTTGGAATCGATACAAAACCTGAAGCACTCCAAATAGCTGGCGCTGATGAGTAATAATAACGCTCACCACTTATACCACTCTTAGATGAAGTGCTACCAACCGTATACGTTCCATCACTAGCCCAGGCTCGAGATTGAGCTTTTGATGTTAAGGTAGAATTTGTTACTGCAGAAAAAGCTTCATTACGCTTACTTGAAGTACTAAAGTTACCAACTGGCTGGCCACTAGGATCCAATGAGTTAATAACAGTATTAATTGCACCAGATGGTTTTTCAGCACTACCTTCAATAAATGCTAATGAATTAGGTGTATTACTGCTATACGTCTCGTTGTACCAACTAGACCAACGATCAGAAGCCCAGTATTCACACGTTGCATAACCTAATTGATAAAAACAGTAGTCTTCAAAACCATCATAATCATCTTCAATATAGCCAAATGAGTTATCCATTGCGAAAGGAACTTCTTCACGATATGAAAAACCATCAGGACGATTACGAGTTTCGCCTGCTAATTTATACCCCTCACATGTTGCAGATATAGCTCCTGAATCAAAACAACTTGCATCATTTCCAGATGGCTGAATTGCAGTTCCATACGCTTCATTACCAGTAACACCTGGAGCTACTTCCACCACTTTATAAAGTGCTGCTTGCGCAGGAAGCGCAGCAGACACCAAAACAGCTAATGTGGTTAATTGTAATTTACTACTCATTTAACTTCCTATTGTAGAGCTTCAAGTTCTTCCCAACGCTCGAATGCCACTTCCAACTCTTGCTCTGCTTGAGCCAAGCGAGCCAATACAGGTTCAGTTACCTTAGGCTCTTGTTGGAAGAAAGTTGCGTCGTTCACTTTCTCTTGAAGTTCTGTAATTTCGTTTTCTAGTTTCTCTAAAAGTTCAGGTAGCTGTTCAAGCTCACGCTGCAACTTATAAGATAATTTCTTTGGTTTCGCTTGCACTGCTGTTTCTTTAACTTCAACAGTTTCAGGCTTCTTCTTGGTTACTTTAGGTGCCATTGCATCACGAGCGGCCTGTACATTAGCACGTTGTTGCTGTGCATCGTGATAACCACCTACGAATTCTTCGATCTGGCCCTCACCTTCGAAGATCCAACTTGTCGTAACTGTGTTATCAACAAACTGACGGTCATGGCTTACTAATAATAACGTACCCTGATAATTGGCAAGTAATTCTTCTAAAAGTTCCAATGTTTCGATATCTAAATCATTGGTTGGTTCATCAAGAATCAATAAATTATTAGGACGAAGGAATAAACGAGCAAGTAATAAACGGTTTTTCTCACCACCAGACAATGCTTTAACTGGTTGACGAGCACGTTTTGGAGAGAATAAGAAATCTTGTAAATAACTTAATGCATGACGCTCACGGCCACCAACAGTGACTTCTTGCTTACCATCGGCTAAGTTATCAATTACCGTTTTTTCAGGATCTAACGCTTCACGGTATTGGTCAAAGTACGCCACTTCTAACTTAGTACCACAATGCAAACGGCCTGAGTCAGGTTGTAATTGATCAAGCATCAGTTTTAATAATGTACTCTTACCACAGCCATTTGGACCAATTAAAGCGATACGGTCACCACGCATGACATTAAAGCTGAAGTTTTTAACAATTGTCTTACCTTCAATAGCGTAATTAATCTTTTCTGCTTCAAATACAATCTTGCCTGAACGACTTGATTCATCCACTTGAATGTTCGCTTTACCCATTACTTCACGACGTTCTGAACGCTCGCGACGTAATTGTTTTAAAGCACGCACACGCCCTTCATTACGAGTACGACGCGCTTTAATACCTTCACGGATCCATGCTTCTTCTTGAGCCAGCACTTTATCAAATTGGGCATTCTGCTCTGCTTCTACACGCAGCATCTCTTCTTTCGCAAGTAAATAACCTTCATAATCACCAGGGAAAGAAGATAATTGCCCACGATCCAAGTCAACAATACGTGTCGCCATTGATTGAATGAATGCACGGTCATGCGAAATAAAGATAATTGAACCTTTAAAGTCCTTTAAGAAAGTTTCAAGCCATTCAATCGTTGTCACATCTAAGTGGTTCGTCGGTTCATCAAGAAGAAGAACATCAGGATTAGAAACTAAAGCACGAGCCAGTGCTGCTTTACGCTGCCAACCACCAGATAAATCCGTTAAAAGTGTATGACCATCCAGTTTTAATGATTCAAGTACCGATTTAATACGCGTATCAAAGTGCCAAGCACCTAAGTGATCAATTTTTTCTTGAGCACGAGAAAGCTTATTAATGTTTGATTCGCTTGGGTCAGTCTCTAGTAGATCAAGCAAACGGTGATATTCTTTTAAATATTCACCCGCTTCTGCTAATCCTTCAGAAACGTAGTCAAAAACCGTTCCCGCTTCATTTCGAGGTGGATCTTGTTCTAAACGTGAAACCACCACATCTTGATTAATTTGCAATTTGCCGTCATCCATAATGATGTCACCAGCAATTACCTTCATAAGCGTCGATTTACCCGCACCATTGCGGCCAACCAAACAAACACGCTCATTTTCTTGTAAAGCGAAATCAGATTTATCTAATAACGGATGATCGCCAAAAGCCAGTTGTCCGTTATTAATTGTAAGTAATGCCATTATCTTCTAACCAATTCTTTAGTTGTGATGCATCAAAGGGCCAATTTAGCTCAGATAAGCCATTCGCCACTACAGGAATAGTGACACCGTAACGAGAGAAAAGCTCATCGTTAAATGCAATATCGACGGTATCCACTTGTTCCATATCTACACCCACCTCAACAAGCAAGTCAAACGCTTGCTCGCAAAGGTGGCAGCCTTCCGTGCTATAGAGAGTGATCATTATCTCTTAGTCTTCCTTGTGGGTAATAATCCAACAGTTATGGATATGCTTGTTACGAGCAAAATCAAGAGGCAAAGTTTGCTTAGAAATATTCTTCGCTTTAAGCCCTGCTTTCTCTAATGCCGCATCATCCATTTTGAAGTTACGTTTGTTGTTAGAGAATACAATAGTACCGTTCTCACGTAGCATACGTTTTAAGTTTTCAAGCAGCATAATGTGATCACGCTGTACATCAAACGTTTGTTCCATACGCTTAGAGTTAGAGAACGTTGGTGGATCGATAAAGATTAAATCGAATTCACCGTCCGCTTGTTGTAACCATTGTAAACAGTCAGCTTGCAAGAACTGGTGTTGTGTACCCGTCTGACCATTGGTATTCATGTTCTTCTGCGCCCACTCTAAGTAGGTACGAGACATATCAATCGTCATGGTAGATTTAGCACCACCACAAGCAGCGTGAACAGTTGCAGAACCTGTGTAAGCAAATAGGTTTAGGAAGTCTTTTCCTGCTGCCATTTCACCTAACATTTTACGAGTCAATTTATGATCTAAGAATAAACCGGTATCTAAGTAATCTTGTAGGTTAACAATCAGTTTTACACCGTACTCTTCAACATCAAAGTAACGAGATTTCTCTGCCAGTTTTTGATACTGATTTTTGCCTGATTGTTTTTGACGAACTTTTAAAATAACGTTATTTGTTTCAACACCCGTTACGAGAACCGTTGCACGGATCATATCCGTTAAACGACGACGCGCTTTATCTTCTGAAATCGTTTTTGGTGCCGCATATTCTTGAATGATGATGTAATCTTTATAAACATCAATTGCCGCGTTGTAATCAGGTAAGTCAGCATCGTAGATACGGTAACAATCTAACTTCTCTTTACGTGCCCATTTACCAATCTTGCCAATGTTCTTTTTAAGACGGTTCATGAACTCAGGAGCTACCTCAACACTTACCGCTTCTTTACGTTCAGCAGACTCAGTAATTGAGTAGTTTTTCTGAACACAAGGCAAAGCACCATTGTTCAGTTTAAATTGCTTATCTGCACGCATACGTAAACAAGCAAGTAGATCATCATTGCTTGAATAGATAGATGCCGTACAACCGCCAAATACTTCTTTTAATTGACGACCAAATTCGCTGTACAGTGCAATCAATGCAGGCTCTGTACTTAGACGCTCACCATAAGGAGGGTTACAAAGAATAACACCGTTTTCAAACCCTTCTGGACGCTCAACTTTGGTTGCATCGCCCACATCAAATGTAATTAAATCTTCAACACCTGCACGACGTGCGTTTTCACGAGCGGTTTGAATGACACGGTAATCACGATCAAAACCGTAGAAACGAGCATCTACTTTCTTAACGCCACGGCGACTCTTAACACGAGCCTCAGAACGAATCTCAGCCCAAAGCTCAGCATCAAAATCATTCAGTGCTTCAAAGCACCACTTCTCACGCTTAACACCAGGAGCCATTTCACATGCCATTAATGCCGCTTCAATCAGTAATGTACCTGAACCACACATTGGATCTAGTAGAGGTTTTGATTCATCCCATGTACTACGCATAACAAGTGCTGCAGCTAGTGTTTCACGAAGTGGTGCACGACCAGCCTCAGTACGGTAGCCACGTTGGTGCAAACCTGAACCCACTAAATCAAAGCCAAGAATCCCTTTCTCGCCTGATAAACGCATATGAACACGTAAGTCTGGTTCTACTTTACTGATGTTTGGACGTGGTAAGTCAGCCTTTGTAAAACGGTCAACAATCGCATCTTTTACTTTTAACGCACCGTACTGACTATTTCGAATCTCACGGTTAGTACCGTTAAAGTCCACCACTAACGTTTTATCAGCAGAGAAATAACTAGGCCAATTAATTGAAGAGGCACCTAGGTATAAGTCCATATCATCACGGACATCGAACTCAGAAAGAATTTGAATGAAACGTGAAGCAATACGGCTCCACAAACAACAACGATAAACGACCTCGATTGGCGCTTCGAATTTAACACCAGCGTGAACCACTTTTGGGTCAGTCACACCAAGTGCAATCAGTTCATCTGCAAGTAAGTTTTCAAGGCCTTTAGAAGTAATGGCTAAGTATTTTTTCATGGGATTCTTTTCGTTATTAAATTGCCTCGCATTATACATGAATCTATATGAAATAGGACATTTAGATAGCAGATAAATAACAACTCTTTTATCCACTTAATTTCTTTTAAAACAAAAGCTTATTAATCAAACAAGAGAGCAAACCCAAACTTTGTTTCCATAAAGAAACACAAAATAGAGCAATACCCGCCACCAAATCTGGACTATACCAGTTGGAATTTGGTCATGTAATTTACTTACAGAATGAAATAAAAAGGGAAAATAACAAGGAAAAAGCCTATTTCTAGACGTACTAAACTATTGTTCTGAGTGTTGTTTTTTTATACTTCTTGGCTCTAGGTCTCATTTTTAAGAGTTTAAATGTTGAGCGTTTTCATCGTAGCCTCTTTATGAAGCTTAAGTACCACGATTTAACTAGCCTATTTCAAGCAAACGATTGGATAGAAAAATACAACCCAATAAGACGGTATTTGGCCGTTCTATAGGTTTTATTAATCACTATTATTGAAGTGTCTTTTTTAAATTAGAGAGGAGTTGATATCAGTATCAAAGAAAGGAAACGTCGCTTTGCCTTAACCTACCATTGCATAGTATGAAGAGTTGACTACTTGCATTGGGGCCATACGGTCATGCATTACTTTAATTGGTTCACAAAACGCCATGTATTTAGTTGGATTTAGAGCAAATGCGTCCATATCCACTAACATACACATACTTGCACATTCGTAGTTCTCAACAATAATGAAGTGCCCTTCCCCTAAATCATTCTTAAGAGAGATAACTTCACCTTCTTCTGGAGCATAGCCTGCATCACTTTGAGTCTCAAAAAACCAGCTTTTAGGAAGCATAGGCTTATGAAAGCGTTTAGCTGCTACACAATTAAGAGCAAGCTCTACTTTACGAGGCTCAGATAGAGGGAGATAAGAAATGTGTTCAACGAACATTTGATAGGCAGATGCATCATCCACTGAGAACTTACATTCTGAAAATGCGCTTTCAACGAGAACTTTATGTGGCAGGTTTACACGAAAGACCATATCCATGCCCAAATCAAGCATTAGAGATTGTGCTTTATTATCGTAATACCAAGTCCATGTATCACTAGGTTTAAGCATTATGAATTCTCTCTTGAAAATGGGAAAAATCCCGTGCCAGCCAAATATCAATGGATGCAATTTTATAGCGAAAATTTCCGTCTGTTTTCGCGTAAAAAATTCATTGATGCAATTAACTGTTAATTTTACAAGAGGTTAGCAATAAAAAAAGGGGGAAATATTATTCTCCCCTTTGTTAAAATCACTTGTAATCAACTTACTGTTGAAATTTTAGCCTTAAATATTGTTAACAATATCTCGAACCAGACCTGGGCCTTTGTAAATAAAGCCAGAATAGACTTGAACTAGCTCTGCACCAGCAACCATCTTCTCTTTTGCTGCTACATAAGAGTCAATACCACCGACTCCAATAATTGGTAGGTTATCGCCAAGTAATTCTTTAAGACGACGAACAACTTCAGTACTACGTGTTTGAACAGGACGACCACTTAAGCCACCCATCTCTTCAGCATGCTTCATGCCTTCAACCATAGAACGATCTAATGTAGTGTTTGTTGCAATCACCCCATCAATTTTATATTTGATCAATGATTCTGCAATTTGTGTCAATTCATCGTCTTCTAGATCCGGAGCGATCTTAAGTGCAACAGGAACATACTTACCGTATTTCTCTGCTAACTCTTTTTGTTTCTCTTTTAATTGAGATAGAAGATCATCTAACGCTTCACCATATTGAAGAGTTCGAAGTCCTGGAGTATTTGGAGATGAAATGTTTATCGCAATATAACCTGCATATTGATATACCTTCTCCATACAGATTAAGTAATCTTCCGTGCCCTTTTCAATTGGCGTATCTTTGTTTTTCCCAATGTTAATGCCGATAACGCCATCGTATTTAGCTTTCTTAACGTTCTCAACAAGGTTATCTACGCCTAGGTTGTTAAAACCCATACGGTTAATAATACCTTCAGCTTCAATAAGACGGAACAAGCGTGGTTTATCATTACCAGATTGAGGACGAGGTGTTACAGTGCCGACTTCTACAAATCCAAAACCCATAGCGCCAAATGCTTCAATACATTCACCGTTTTTATCAAGGCCAGCTGCAAGGCCAACAGGATTTTTGAATTTAATACCCATCACTTCTACCGGTTTAGAAGCAAGGTTTTGACGATAGAAGATATCAAGAGGAGTGCCGTTGAAGCGTTTGAAATTTTGAATTGCTAGGTCATGTGCTTTTTCAGCATCAAGTTTGAAAATGCCAGCTCTGGCGATGCGATATAACATTGTAACTCCAAAATTAAGTCCCGTATAAACGGGGAGACATTATTCACTGATTTTATTCACAATTCAAACTTAATCGTACTTTATTCATAATTAATTATTGCAAACTGACATCTCACATTTATCAAAATTATTATATATTCATTCTTTCCGATTAAAAATGTAAGTAAATGAGAAAATTCTCGGGGTAATAAAAAAGGAAAGTGAATAAAAAATCACTTTCCTTATAGAAGAGCAAACGTTTGGCTTGCCCTATTTTAACCTATGCTTTTTTATCTTATTAAAGCAGAAGAACAACTCAAATTTAATAAGGTTAATTCTCTCAATGCGACTGAAAATTTAGCAAATTCGTGCACTGAACCGACCTTAAATTCATTCAAGATATTTTCCCAACGCTCAACAGAAGCAGCATTATTCAAACACCATTCTTCTATTGCATTTTCGATGCTTGTATCATCTTTATATTCAGCTAAAACCAGGGTCGTTAATTGACGTTGTTGCCAATCAAGATCTTCCCTAAATGATGCTCGAGCTAAGGCCTGCCAATGATTATCAACTCCTTGGTTGTTAATTTGTTTCAAGAACCAATGAAGCGATAATTTGTCACCTAATACATAGTATAAACGTGATGCGACAGACACTGGTTGCCCTGCTGCTTCTGCAACTTCTGAAATATCCATCGCTGAATATAAGCTACTTAAGCGTGCTAGCACATTGCCAAGTTCACAAGGAACCCCTAATTCAAAGTAATGATTAGCCTGCTCAATATGTTCCACCACCTCATCATTAACCAAATACCCATCGAGATTCACTTTAATATCATCAACCGCTGATTTGTATTTTTCGATAAGCGATTGAATAGACATGTTTTGAGAGCCATTACGCAATAACCATCGAGTAACACGACGAATTGTACGGCGCATTGCAAAGAAGGCTTCATATTGTGCTTCCGTTGTCGCTGTATTATCCAGCTCTCGAATTTGCTTAAATAAATCACCAAATTCAAAGATAGCTCGAGTTGCGGCATACGCATTAGCAATATCAGTGACAGCGTAACCTGTTTCTTCTTGTAGACGAGTGATAAAATTGCACCCCATCTCGTTAACCATCTGATTGGCTAGACACGTCGCAATAATCTCTGAACGTAATGGGTGGTTATCCATTGCAGCTTTATAGTTACGTTGTAACTCAGTTGGGAAATACATTGTTAATAAATCAGCATGATACGGATTATTTGCGATTTCATCACAAGCTAGCTGATCTTTTAATACCATTTTTCCGTAGGCAACAAGAACAGAAAGCTCTGGACGAGTTAATGCCTGCCCCATTTTCTCACGCTCAATTAAAGTTTCATCGTCTGGAATAAACTCTAAAGCACGATCTAACTTACCTTGTTTTTCCAAGTGGTGAATAAAGCGGATCTGCTCTTTCACCAATGATGTACCTTGTTGCTCTGTTACAGAGATCGATTCAGACTGACAATACGCATCATCAAGAACAATTTCACCGACTTCATCTTCCATTTTCTCAAGAAGTACGTTGCGTTGTTTATAAGTAAGATCACCATTAGCCACTAAGCCATTCAGTAAGATCTTAATGTTTACTTCATTATCAGAACAATCAACCCCACCAACATTATCAACAAAATCGGTGTTAACTCGACCACCTTTTAGTGCATATTCAATACGCCCTAATTGAGTCATGCCTAAGTTACCACCCTCGCCAACCACTTTAGCATTTAGCTCTGAGCCATTGATACGTAAGGCATCGTTAGCACGGTCACCAACATCAACACTGGTTTCTTTACTGGATTTAACGTAAGTACCAATCCCACCGTTCCATAACAGATCAACGTCCATTTTTAAGATCATCTGAATAAGATCATTTGGAGCAAGAGATTGCTTGCGAGTACCTAACATTTTCTGAATTTCAGGAGAAAGTTCGATCGATTTCGCTCGGCGAGAGAAAATACCACCGCCTTGAGAGATCAATGATTTGTTGTAGTCTTCCCAACTCGATCCCTGAAGCTCAAATAAACGCTTACGCTCTGGCCAAGTCAATTCAGAATTAGGGTTTGGATCGATAAAGATATGTAAATGGTTAAATGCGGCTTGTAATCGAATGTGTTTTGATAAAAGCATACCATTACCAAACACATCACCAGCCATATCGCCAACACCAATGGCTGTAAAATCCGTTGTTTGACAATCAATTCCCATTTCACGGAAATGACGTTTTACCGATTCCCAAGCCCCTTTTGCCGTAATACCCATGGCTTTATGGTCATAACCATTAGAACCACCGGAAGCAAATGCATCCCCTAACCAGAAGTTATACTCTTCTGATACTGAGTTTGCTAAATCAGAAAAGGTTGCCGTACCTTTATCTGCTGCAACAACCAAATACGGATCATCGTCGTCATGGCGAACAACATTAGATGGAGGAACCACCTCGCCTTCAATAATATTGTCAGATACATCCAATAACGCTCGAATGAATTGTTTATAGCAACGTTGACCTTCAGCAAAGATATCTTCACGAGTCGTAAAGTTATGCTGTTTCTTACAAACAAAACCGCCTTTTGCACCAACAGGAACAATAACCGTATTTTTAACTTGTTGTGCTTTAACTAAGCCAAGCACTTCGGTTCGGAAATCTTCTTGTCTATCAGACCAGCGTAATCCACCACGAGCTACCTTTCCACCACGTAAATGCACACCTTCAATATCTGGCGCATAAACGAAAATTTCATACGCAGGTACTGGTGCTGGGATTTCAGGAATATTTGATGGTTGCATCTTTAACGATAACCAAGGCTTAGCTTGCCCATCTTCTGCAGTTTGATAGTAGTTGGTACGTAACGTCGCAACGATCATTTCTACATAACGGCGAATAATACGATCATCATCTAGACTCTCTACTTTATCCAAGCTTGAATAAATTGCATCTAGTTGTTTTTGTTCTTTTTTATCAGACCAATTCGATTTAGGATCAAAGCGAAGTTCAAACAGTTTAACCACAGAAACCGCTAAATCAGTGTGGGTTGATAATGTATCTTCAATATATTGCTGACTAAATGGGAAGCCAACTTGACGCATATAACGCGCATAAGCACGTAAAATAGTCACTTCGCGGCCAGATAAACCAGCACCTAAAACCAATCGGTTAAAACCATCACTCTCTAATTGACCGTTCCAAATCTGAGCAAACGCTTCTTGAAAACGATCACGAGCTTGACGAAGATCCACCTCAGCAGATCCATTATGAATCATCGAGAAATCTAAGATCCAATCAACCGATCCATCACTCTTTTTCACCGCATAAGGTGACTCTCCAATAACTCGTAACCCTAGGTTTTCAAGCATTGGCATCACATCAGATAAGTGAATGGGTTCATCACGATGGAACAATTTTAATTTAACGTTAGCTGACCCTTTCTTCTCTTCTTGTGGACGATAGAAAAGCATACCTAATTTGTTATCATCGTTTAGCAGTTCTAATCTTTCAATATCCGCAACCGCTGAGCCTGGTAATGTTGCTTCTTTATACGAGCGAGGAAAAGCACGTTGATACTGTTTAGCTATTGCCGTTCCTTTACTCTCACCTAAATTAGCAACAATCACATCACAAAGACGATCATCCCATGTTGAAGCGGCTTCCATTAGATTATTTTCAATGTCTTTCACATTAATATCGCCATTATTATTATCGACACGAACGATGTAATGCGTTCTTGCTAACGCACTTTCAGAGAAGAAAGTCGTAAACTCAACTTCTTGTTTTGAGCCAAAATAATTTCGTAATATACGTTGAGTTTGTCGACGTAACTCTGTGTTATAACGCTCTTTGGTAACATACACCATGCATGAGAAAAAGCGTCCGAATGGATCACGACGGACAAACAATCGTAATAAATCACGATCTTGCATTTTTACCACACCCACGCCAACTTCAAGCATTTCTTCTTCATTGGCTTGGAATAATTCATCTCGTGGGTACGTTTCTAGAATATTATGCAAAGCTTTATAAGAGTGTGAACCCTTAATGTATTTGCTCGCATCCAAGATACGTTCAACTTTGTTACTCAATAATGGAATGTTTGAAACGCTTTGGTTATATGCAGTTGACGTATAAAGACCTGTAAAGCGATGTTCGCCTATTACTTTTCCTTCTTTATTTAAACGTTTGATGCCGATGTAATCAGTATAAGCAGGACGGTGAATTCGTGATTTGGTGTTTGATTTGGTAAGAATAAGAAGATCTGATTTCTTTGCTGCAGCTCGTGCAGAAGATGGCATTTCGGAAAGCTTTGTCGTATGAATTCGTGACGCTAACGAGAACAGCCCTAACCCTTCTTCTTGGGTTGGAACTAACTCATGATCACCTTCTACCGCTTGTAAATCAAAGTTCTTATAACCCATTAAAGTGAAGTTGTGATTTTTAAGCCAAGAAAGAAATGAAATGGCTTCATCTATCTCTTCTTTTACTATTGGTAAATCTGACGTTTTTAACTCTTCAATTACATCTGTCAATTTATCTGACATCGGTTTCCATTGATTCACAACCCGATGAATATCTTGCAGAACAATAAGTAATTCATTTTGAAGCCTTTCCATTTCAACCTTGTCATTTAAATGATCAACTTCAAAATGAAATAGAGTTTGCTGCATCTCAGCATTACTCTCACAAACTGAAATGATCTCGCCGCTTTCGTTACGGCCAAAACAATGCGGTCCATGGAGCATAAAATGGCTCGTCATATCTAAACGAGCTAAAGCCATTTTTACGGAATCAACTAGAAATGGACTATCTGGTGTGACAATCTCAACTACAGTATGTGTTGATTGCCACCCATCTTGACTGAGTTTTGGATTAAAAACACGAACCGAAATATCTGACATATTAACATCAGATAAATGGTTCCAAAGACTGAGTGTTGCACCATACATATCTGATTCATTGCGTTGCAGTAAATCGTCATTATCAATGTTGGCAAATAAACGCTGAGCAAGTTGCGTTATTAGGGATTGTTGAGGCATTTCAAGCTTTTCAGCAATAAGAGCGTACACTTTCTCAAGTAGTACAGGAACAATAGGATCACGCGTCGTCATAAAGCGAATGCTCCGTTTTTTATGATTAGTATTATTTATATAGTGTAGCAGTTGAAACTGCCCACGCACCTTACATTGTAAGGATTATATGGCAGAAACGTTATGACTTTTTTGCGTGCTAGAAGCTTAATCGTTAGATTTGTGATTAAGGTAGCGGTTTATCCTACTTGCTCTAAATTTAGAAAACGATTATTTTGGTCTGTTGTCAATCTGAAGCGTCCTTTCACTCCTAGTTGAGTCAGAAACGAACGAAAACGTGACGCGGGCAATTGCAATTTTAGCCCTTGTTCTGTTACGACTAACACCGTGCTTGCGGCACCTGAATAATGACTTAAAAACGCCTGATAAGTAACATTCATTCTAAAGTAATAAAATTTATTCATTGTTCTCTATTACATATTGGATATATGGCTGATTTGTTTTCCTATTTTGGATCTTAAATAAAAAAATGGCCAGTAAAATACTGACCATTTTCATGAATTAAGATCGAGTAATTAAGCTAATGCTTTCGTTACTTTCTCATAAAGATCTTTAGCTAGGTTATCAAGATCCGCTAGGCGCTGTAGTTGAGCCTTGATAAGCGATTGACGATCACTATCGTATTTCTTAAATTTCAATAATGGATCAACCAAGCGTGAAGCAACTTGTGGGTTACTCTCATTCATTTCAATAAGAATATCCCCTAAGAATGCGTACCCTTCGCCGGTTTTACTATGGAAGTTAACCGCATTACCACCAGCAAATGAGCCAATTAAACTGCGTGTTCGGTTTGGATTTTTCAAACTAAACGCTTTGTGGTTCATTGTTTCTTTGATGATTGATAACGCTTCTGAACTTGGGTTTGATCCTTGAAGAATAAACCACTTATCCATGACTAATCCGTCATGTGACCATTTCGCACTAAAATCATCCATTAATGTTTGACGAATTGAGAGCTCAGCAGCATTCGCGGCACCCATTGCAGCCATAGTATCTGTCATGTTGTCTGCATCTTGATATTGTGTCTCAACTAACGCTTCACCAATTTCTGTTTTTGCAAGATAACTTAATGAACAGTTTCGTAAAGCTCGTTTACCAATCGCATCATGTTCTACAGAGTAACTACCCTGTTTTAAACTATGATACGTAGCAGAAAATTCATCTTTCAATTCTGTCGCTAATGTTTGTTTGATAAATCCAAGCGCTTTATCAATTGCATCGACATCGACAGTATCAAACCAACCGGTGATTTCATTATGATTTGGTAATACAAACATTTCCGCAATAAAAGCCTGTTCCAATTCAGCATTGAGTAATACCCCACGGAACGCATCAACGACAGATTGAGGAAGAACAAGTTCTTTATCGTCTTGAATATTAGCGATGTTCTTACGAATATAGTTAGCTAATAACATTTGGCCAGCATCCCAACGAGCAAAGTCGTTTTGTGCGTGAACCATTAAGAAAATCAACTCTTCATCTGAATAAGCGTAATTTAATTTAACAGGTGCTGAAAACTCACGAAGTAAAGAAACAACTGGTTTTTCAGAAACTTGCTCAAAAATAAAGGTTTGTTCTTCTTCAGTTACATTCAATACATTGCTGACTTTTTCATTGTTACAGCGTAACTGAATAACGGAACCATCTTGTGCATATAACTCAATATCAAAAGGAATATGAAGTGGCAATTTATCCGTTTGGTCTTCTGTTGCTGGAGTATGTTGTTTTACCGTTAAAGCGTATTCATTTTTAGCATCATCATAAGAAGAACTCACTGTTAGTACCGGTGTACCTGACTGACTATACCAACGACGGAATTGAGTCAGATCGATACCTGATGCATTTTCCATTGCCAATACAAAATCTTCACAGGTTGCAGCAGTACCATCATGACGTTCAAAATAAAGTTTCATTCCTTTTTGGAAATTCGCTTCACCTAATAAGGTATGCATCATACGGATCACTTCACTGCCCTTTTCGTATACCGTTAAAGTATAGAAGTTATTCATCTCTATCACTTTTTCGGGACGAATTGGGTGAGCCATTGGACTCGCATCTTCAGCAAATTGTGGGCCACGCATAATACGAACATTATTAATTCGATTTACTGAACGAGAACCAAGATCAGATGAGAACTCTTGATCCCGGAAAACAGTTAAACCTTCTTTTAAACTTAGTTGGAACCAGTCACGACAAGTCACTCGGTTACCAGTCCAGTTATGAAAATATTCGTGACCGATTACCGCTTCAATACCTAGATAATCAGTATCTGTTGCTGTTTCTTGTTTAGCTAAAACAAATTTAGAGTTAAATACATTTAAGCCTTTATTTTCCATCGCCCCCATGTTGAAGAAATCAACGGCAACGATCATGTAAATATCAAGGTCATATTCTAAATCAAAACGATCTTCATCCCACTTCATTGAGTTAATCAAAGAAGTCATTGCATGAGGAGTTCTATCTAAGTTGCCTTGATCAACATAAATCTCTAATGCGACATCTCGGCCTGATTTAGTTTTATAAGTATCTGTTAATACATCAAAATTACCCGCTACTAAAGCAAAAAGATAAGCCGGTTTTGGGAATGGGTCTTGCCAATGAACAAAGTGTTTTCCACCTTCAAGATCACCTTGGCTAATGCGGTTGCCGTTGCTTAATAAATGTGGGTATGCCTCTTTATCTGCAATCACTTTTGTTGTGAAACGTGCAAGAACATCAGGACGGTCCAAATAATAGGTAATTCGACGGAAACCTTCTGCTTCACATTGAGTACAGAATCCATCACCTGATTTATACAAACCTTCTAATGCGGTATTTTCTTGAGGATTAATTTCAGTAATGATAGTTAATGTAAAATCACCACTCACATTATGAATGGTTAGTTGAGTGTCTATTTGAGTAAAGTCACTGTATTCAACATCATCAATTTTTAAAGACACCAACTTCATCCCTTCACCTTCAAGAAGAAGGTCCGTAGATTGTTTTAATTGTTGTACTTTTGAAGTGGCCGAAACTAATGTGTTGGTATCGTCGAGATCAAAGACTAAATCGATATCTGAAATTGTGAATTCTGGAGATTGATAATCACTGCGAAATTTAGCCTGAGGTTGTTGGCTCATAATATATCCTTATGATTTCTATCACTGAAAACAAAGCTAGTGATAATAGCTATTTAACGCCTACATTCTCGCATAAGATCCAACAAATTTGTTATTAAAAAATATTCTAGTCTCATATTTCTATACTTGGAGTAACATTAATCCCGAACTAATAGCGCATACATTCCAAATTGCTCATTTTTTAACTCAAGTGCATTTTCATTAATTTCAAATGTCGATTCCTGCTCCCCTTCATCATATAGAAGAACCAAGTCATCATCTTCAAAATAATAGTAACCAATTTTTTGATTTCGTTTACCTGTACTCGAAACCACTTCTAATGAAAAAATAAAATCTGACCCTAAAAACAGATTCAAATTTTGAACATCACTCACCATGATATCTTCACCAGAAACGAGCTGTGAACGCCAGGCTCCAGTGTATGTTTCAGGAACAACTTTAAAGAATTCAACACCATTCAAATATAGTCGGTTATGACTAACTTGGTAGTGATAAACATGAGATTCATCTTCATCGCCTTTAAACAGAATTCGCTCTGGTGATAACTGAAACTCTCCCGACCACGAATCCGCCGTATTCTTTTCTACTTTTATCATTTCAATCGTGAATTGATGCTCAGAATTGAGTCGAATATGAAGAACATCAAAATCATTTTCGATATGTGGTGGTTTAAAGAAATACCAATCACCTAATAAAAATGGATTTTCAAAATACGTTAGCGATTTATTTTCTAACTCTACCGTTGCGTTAGATACAAAGGGACTAATAAAGAAAAGTAATACAGATAAAATCATCGACTTCATATCAAGACTCCAAGTAAATTGAATGCTTACTATGTTAAGCCTAGTTGTAAGTTCAATGATTTGCCGTTTTTTAGACATAAAAAAACAGAAGCCATCATGACTTCTGTTTTAAAATAATTCAGATTGAGATTACTTTTTCTGATTCATTAATGCTAAATCAATCGTAATTGAAACCGCTTCATCTAAATAAGCATCAGGCACTTCGTAATCTTTTGGAATATCATCAAGTGTTTTAAACTCTTCTTTTCCAAGTAATTTTTGTCTCTCATTTACACGAGTTAGACGACGAGCATCTGCATCATCACTCTCTTTCTCACGAACTTTTTTATTCAATGAAATAGAAGTAATGTCTTTTTCAGCTTTATAACGAGCAATGTCTTCTTGAATAAAACCAAACTCTTTATCGGTTTTAATTCGTTCAACATGTTTTTTCGCTAATGGTTCAATCGTTTCTGCGATTTGATTTGTTTTAGCATAATCAGCAGCTTTAATGCTATCCCATGGAAGTGCGTTATCTTCAACACTCTCACCAGTATCTTTTGGATCGATAGCTGTTGGGAAAGCAATATCAGGCACAACACCTAAATTCTGAGTACTACCACCATTGATACGGTAGAATTTCTGAATTGTGTATTGAACATGACCAAGTGGTTTATCAAACAAGTCATAGATATGATTTAATGATCTATGTTGTTGAACCGTACCTTTACCAAATGAGTTTTCACCCAAGATAACCGCACGACCATAATCTTGCATTGCTGCAGCAAAAATCTCAGATGCTGACGCACTATAACGGTTAACAAGAACCGTCATTGGGCCAGTATATGAAATTTCACCATCAGTATCCGCATTTACATTAACTCGGCCATAACTATCACGCACCTGAACAACAGGTCCTGCAGTAATAAATAAGCCAGATAACGCAGTTGCTTCCGTTAATGCCCCACCACCATTGTTGCGTAAATCAACAATAATACCTGAGATATCTTTCTCTTTTAGCTCAGCAATTTCTTTTTTCGTATCTTCAGCAAGACCAACATAGAAACTTGGTACTTCTAATACACCAATTTTCTTGCCATTCTGCTCAATCACTTCAGATTTTACTGCTCTGTCTTCTAAGCGGATCTTATCTCGAACAATTGTGACAGTGTGACTTTTTGAATCCTTACCTTCAGGCAAGATCTCAAGCTTCACTTTTGTCCCTTTTGGTCCTTTAATAAGTTGAACAACGTCATCTAAACGCCATCCAATAACATCAACAATCTTTTCACCTTCTTGGCCAACACCGATAATTCGGTCGCCTTCAGACAATTTTTTACTTGTTAATGCCGGCCCACCAGCAACCAGAGAACGAATAACCGTGTAGTCATCCGTTGCTTGTAATACTGCCCCAATTCCTTCTAATGATAAATTCATTTCTGATTGGAATTGCTCTGCATTACGTGGAGATAAATAACTTGTATGAGGATCAACTTCACGCGCAAACGCATTAATATAAAGTTGGAACGCATCTTCATTGTGACTTTGAGTTAAACGCTTAAGCGCATTATTATAACGCTTGCCTAACATCTCTTGGATTTCAGGCCAATCTTTACCTGCCATAGACAAGTTAAGTGCATCATATTTAACACGTTTACGCCAAAGTTCATTTAACTCAGCTTCATCTTTTGGCCAAGCCGCTTCAGAGCGATCAAGTTCAATAGATTCATCAACTGTGTAGTCAAATTCTTTATCTAATAATGACAATGCATAAACATATCGTTCAAAACGGCGTTTTAAAGATAAGTTATAAATATCAAAAGCTGCTTTTGTATCACCAACTTTTAACTGGTCATCTAATTGAGTTGATAATGGGGCGAACGAAGCAAGGTCTGCTTGTGTAAACACGTTTCGATTATAATCAAGCATATCTAAATATCGCTCATAAATGGCAACTGAAAAGTCATCATCTAATGAGAAATGCTTATAATGAGAACGTGTAAAACGAGAAGTAACGCGCTTACTTGCAGTGGCATGCTGCGTTTCTGCGGCTAATACTGGTAAGTCAGTTTCGGAAAACTTGGCGTCTAATACCTTAGCTTCAAGTGCGTGTGCAGATGCTGCTAGCATAACGCCAGCAGCAATCAGCGAGACTCTAAATCGACAATTCATGCGTCGGGAGTGCTCCTTTATGAACGAAGATTCTCCGCTTTAACAACCATTTGTAGGCCGTTTGATAAGCGAATTCGTACATCATCCTTGTTAATTTCAACGATTGTCGCAGGCATATTACCTTTACCCATGTTCACGCTTACGTTGTTACCAACAGTAATTTCATCAGCGTTTAGAGCACGAGTTTCAACTGGCTGTTCAACTTTCTTCGCAGCTGGTTGAGGACGACGCTTAGGTGGAGTAGCAGCACGAGCTGTTTTCTTAGCTTTTGCTTCTTCTCTTGCTTTTTTAGCTTGCTCTTTACGACGAGTAGCAACTTTTGCTTTGCTCTCTTCTAGAGTCGCTTTAGCGTGTTCAATGTGCTCTTCTTCTAGTTCACCACAAGGGTTACCATCTAAATCAACACGAGATGCGCCCGGCTTAACACCGTGTAGGTAACGCCAAGAAGATGTGTATTGACGTAAACCAGCACGTAGCTGAGTTTTACTTACTTTAGGATCATCGCTTAAACGTTCAGCAAGATCTTGGAAGATACCAATTTTAAGAGGTTTAGCTTCGCCTTCTAAAATAAAGCATTTCGGGAAACGCTCAGCAATGTATGCAATTACTTCTTTGCTGTTCGCTAATTTTTCAGAGTTTTCCATGTAGTTTCCTGATAGTACGGTTCTAGCCGTATTTAGGTTTATTTCTAGTAAAGATATTCCGCTATTATAGATACTTAAGCGTGAAAAACCACTACTGAAAGAAAATTAAAGTCTCTTTTCTGCTTCTTTCATGAAATCAACCAGTCCTTTTTCGTCGATTTCGCTAAATCGATTAAATTTTGGACTATCAATATCCAACACTCCTGCAAGTTTTCCATTTCTATAAAATGGGATAACAATTTCAGAGTTACTTTCTGCATCACATGCAATGTGACCAGCAAATTGATGAACATCGTCAATACGTTGAACTGTTTCTGTAGCGAAAGCAGTGCCGCACACTCCCTTCCCTACGCTAATTCGAATACAAGCGGGTTTACCTTGGAATGGACCTAAAACTAATTCATTTTCTTTAAATAGATAAAAACCAACCCAGTTAATATCATCCAGTTCCATATTCAATAGCGCACTGATATTTGCCAAATTTGCAATATAATCAGTTTCACCTTCAATCAAACCCAGTGCTTGCTGTGTTAATCGCGCGTAATGTTTTAATTCCATCTTTTTATTTATCCTGTATTTGTACCAATCACTTGCGACTCTATTTATACTGAGTACAATGCCCTTGAAAAGATAATAATAGGAATCATTATCACTATGAGCAGTACCATCTCTTCTACAATTAACTGGAATTGGCTATTAAGGCAAGCAAAAAACTACAAAACACGCCTAGTTGCAGCAAATGTCATCGCTATTATTGCAACCTTAATTAGCGTTCCAATTCCTCTACTTATGCCATTAATGGTAGATGAAGTTCTGCTACATAAACCCGCGTCCGGTGTTGAGACCTTAAATCACCTTTTACCAGCGGCTTGGCAAAATGCGACGGGTTATATCCTTCTTGTGCTTGTTTTGGTTATTCTCATGCGAGTAATAAGCCAAATGCTCAATATAGTTCAAGGTCGCCAATTCAGTTTGGTTTCAAAAACGATCACTTATCAAATTCGACTACAACTCTTAGATAAGTTAAGTCGTATTAGTATGAAAGAGTATGAATCACGCGGCAGTGGCGGTATTAACTCTCATATCATTACTGACATTGATACCATTGATAAGTTCCTTGGTCCGACATTAAGTCGCTTTATCGTCTCTTTTTTAACCGTTATAGGCACGGCTGGTGTTCTATTATGGATTAACTGGCAATTAGGCTTATTCATTCTTCTTGTGAATCCAATCGTTATCTACTTTTCTCGTAAACTTGGAAACCGTGTAAAAGACTTAAAGAGAAAAGAAAACCAATCGTATGAACGTTTTCAATCACGTTTAATTGAAACCTTAGATGGTATTTATCAATTACGAGCATCAAATCGTGAACGACTTTTTCTAGAACAACTTAAAAATCAGGCCAATGACATTAGGCACAGTGCCGACCAGTTTGCTTGGCAATCTGAAGCAGCTGGCCGTCTATCTTTTTTATTATTTTTACTCGGTTTTGAATTGTTTCGTGCTGCAGCAATGATCATGGTGCTATTTAGTGATTTAAGTATCGGTCAGATGTTTGCCATTTTCAGCTATTTATGGGTAATGCTTTCTCCCATTCAAGAATTACTTAATATTCAATTCTCTTGGTATGGTGCATCCGCTGCCTTAAAGCGAATTAATACGCTATTGCATATTGATGAAGAGCCTAAAATTCACTCAGATATCGACCCATTCTACAAAAGTGATACCGCTGAAATATCTATTAACAATATAAATTTCAGTTATAACAATGAATGCCAAGTCCTAAATGATTTATCTTTGAACATTCGAGCCGGTGAAAAAGTCGCTTTAGTTGGTGCTAGCGGAGGTGGTAAATCAACACTGATTCAGCTATTACTGGGGTTATACCAACCATCAGACGGTACTATCACCTTTAATGGACACAATACGAAAGAGATTGGATTCGATAATATTAGAAACCAAATATCAGTAGTGCTACAACAACCTATACTATTTAATGATACTTTAAGGCATAATCTTACGTTAGGCGCTGATTATTCTGATAATTTACTTTGGGATGCTCTTAATGTAGCGCAATTACAAGATGTAGTAGCACAACTAACAGAAGGGCTTGATACCCAAATCGGTCGTCAAGGTGTTAAACTTTCTGGCGGACAACGTCAACGGTTAGCTATTGCAAGAATGGTCTTAACCGACCCTAAATTTGTAATTTTAGATGAAGCAACCTCGGCATTAGATACGGCGACTGAAGCCGCTTTACACAAAGCACTCAGTGATTTTTTAGTTGGACGTACTACACTAATAGTAGCTCACCGTTTAAGTGCGGTGAAACAAGCCGATACGATTTATGTTTTAGATGATGGTAAAGTATCTCAATCAGGTACACACCATGAATTAGTTACACAGCAAGGACTGTATCAAACACTGTATGGCACTATTCAAAGCTAATTTAATGGATCACCGAAGTGGAAGACGCTAAATTTCGTCGCTGCCACGGCTGTGATCTCGTTGTTGAAGTAGCGAAGGTAAAGAAAAAGCAAAACGCTCATTGCCCTCGCTGCAACACACAGCTTTATCGTGGAAATAGAATTTCATTAAATAGTGACCTTGCTATCGCCATTGCTGCACTGTTGCTATTTATTCCTTCTCATTTCTTCCCAATGGTTACCATCAAACTATTTGGAGTCATGATCCCTGCGACTTTACCTTCAGGCACAATTACATTAATGGCTGAAGGTTTCCCAATGCTTGGGTTACTTATTTTATTTTGTAGTTCTATTGTTCCTTTCCTTGTATGCAGTTCAGTGGTTACCGCTCACCTAGCACTTAGACAAAAATGGTTCAAAACCTACCGACTGAGTTTATCAATCGTTCAACACTTAAAAGATTGGATGATGCTTGACGTCTTTTTAGTCAGCTTAGCCATTGCCTGTTTCAAAATTCAAGATCATGCAGATATCTTTGTTGGTTCTGGTTTGTATGGTTTGGTTCTGCTTCAGTTTGTTACTTCTTTATTGCTTACTCATGTCAGTGTTCGTCGCTATTGGCGTGTATGGCAAAGAAAGCATCAAAAAGACACGGAAGCCCCTATTGTAGATCCTGAACATTCTATTCATTGTGGCCATTGTCATTTTACACAACAAAAAGGCAGCCACTGTATTCGTTGCAAACGCCCTATTCATTTCAGAAAACCTAAATCGGTTCAAAAAACTTGGGCCTATTTAATTGCGGCGGCAATCTTCATTATTCCAGCAAATATCTTATCTATCTCAATTTTACTGACTAATGGTAAACGCTTAGAAGATACAATTTTTTCAGGTGTTGCCGGCTTAATCAGAACAGACATGTATGGCATTGCGATCATCATCTTTGTTGCCAGTATTGTCGTTCCTGTTGCTAAAATTCTTGGACTTGGCTATTTATTGCTTTGTGTGCAATTTAAACGCTCAGTTTTTCATCGTCAAAGAATGTCCATTTATACTGCGGTTAAATGGATTGGAAAGTGGTCTGTAATGGATTTATTTGTTATCTCTATTATGATGACATTAATAGATCGCGGACAAATTTTAGATTTTACTCCCGGCCTCGGTGCTGTGGCTTTTGGTTTAGTGGTCGTATTCACTATGTTAGCAGCCGAAAGTTTTGATTCTCGTTTAATTTGGGATAATTATGAACCAACCAAAAAATCTTGATTCTTCGATTGAGCAAGTCAACATCAAAGAAGAGCGTGGCATTTCACCCCTTTGGATCCTACCTTTACTCGCTTTATGTCTTGGTGGTTGGCTTGTTTATTCTTCCCTGATGGAAGCTGGGCAACGTATTCAAATCTATTTTGAAGACGCTCAAGGCTTAATGGCTGGCCGAACTACGATTCGTTATCAAGGTCTTGAAGTTGGTATGGTTAAAAACATCACCCTTTCAAAAGATCTTTCTAATATTTATGTTGATGCGGATATCTATCCTGAAGCCAGTGATCTATTAAAAGAAAATACTCAATTTTGGTTAGTAAAACCGCAAGCTTCTCTTACTGGTATATCAGGACTAGATGCTCTGGTTTCTGGTAACTACATTGCTATTTTACCGGGTTCTGGTGCGGCAAAAACAAAGTTTACCGCTTTAGCTAACTCTCCGGCCATTCAACCAAACACCACAGGCTTGAGTGTGACTCTACGATCTAAGGACTTAGGTTCCATTTCTGTTGGTTCAAAAATTTACTATAAAAAAATTCCTATTGGTGAAGTCTATAACTTCAAACTAGACCAAGAAACAGACAACGTTCGTATCAAAGCATTAATTGAAGAACAATATGCACATTTAATCACATCTAAAAGCCGTTTTTGGAATGCGAGTGGCATTGGTGCAAATATTGGTTTTAATGGCGTAGATGTTCAGTTTGAAAGCTTATCTGCTCTTATTGGTGGCGCCATTGCTGTTGATTCTCCTGATGATGGTAAAGCCATTGAGAATGGTAAAGAATTCCGACTTTACTCTAATATCAAAACCGCAGGGCGTGGTATTCCGATTAAAATAACACTACCAGATAACAACCAAATTAGTCCAAATGGCTCTGCCATCATGTATCGTGGTTTAGAGATTGGTCAAATAAACAGTTTAAAATTATCTGATGATAAAAAAGACATTATTGCCTCTGCCACTGTTGAACCTGCTTTTACGGATTATTTAAACGATGGTTCTCGTTTTGTATTAGAAGAAGCAAAGTTAGGCTTATCTGGCGTTGAGAACATTGGTAACCTTGTTCGAGGAAACTTCCTAACTCTTGTACCTGGCAATGGTGAACGCTCTCGTGAGTTTACAGCGATTCGCAAACTAGAACTGATTAAGCAAGATGCAAAAGCGCTCACTTTCTCTCTGTACGCCGATCGCTCTTTTGGCTTAACTCCTGATACTACTATTCTATATAAAGGTATTAAGGTCGGCTCTATTACTCATGTTGCACTAGTTAACGACAGAGTTAAATTTGATGCAATGGTATTTGAGAAATACAAACACCTTATCAAATCAAACAACAAATTCTTTGTTTCAGGTAGTGTCTCTGCTGAATTAACTGACTCAGGTTTAAACATTGATGTGCCACCGACTCAAGCTTTGATTTCTGGTTCGATTAGCTTTACGAGTGAAGGTAAAGGCTATAAACAAAAAAGCTATACCTTATTTAAAAACAGCTCTCTTGCTGAGTTGGCACAATTTAAAACAGAAAAAAGCACAGAACTCACGCTATTTAGTACAGAGTTACCGCCAATAACCAAAAATAGCCCAATTCTTTATCGTAACCTTGTTGTAGGTAAGGTAACGGATTTCAACTTAGGTAATGATGGCGTTAACATAAAAATAAACATTGAAAAGCAGTATGCGCATTTAATTCAAGCTGATACGGTTTTCTGGAACTATTCAGGGGTTAATGTAGAAGCGAGTTTAAGTGGTGTTAACATTCAAGCGGCACCATTAATGTCAATGATCCGTGGTGGTATTGGTTTTGATAATATTCAAGGTGTTGAAAATAAACTAGGTAAAAAGTGGAAACTTTACTCTAACCTATCTGAAGCCCAAGAATTTGGTAAAATCATCGCGTTTACAGCCAAAGACAGCAATGCGATAGACAAAGGAACACAAATTAAATACAAAGGCGTTTCTGTTGGTGAAGTAAGTAAAATCACACCAAACTTCTCTAGCGATAACGTTTATGTGCAAGCTCGTATTTACCCTGAATATGTTGACCAGATTGCAGTCGCTGGAAGTCACTTCTGGGTTGTAGAACCTAGCATTAGCTTAGCTGGTGCAGAGAATCTAGACACCCTACTTGGCAGCTACATTCAAGTAACGCCAGGCTCAGGAAAAACGAAAACTCAATTTACGTTGTCGGATCAACCACAAGGTGATCAGTTCATCTCATATACATTAGAAGCGCTTTCTCGTGGCTCAGTCAAAGTTGGGACACCTATCCTATTTAGAGAAATCGAAGTCGGCGAAGTGACAGATGTAAGACTTGGTGATTTATCAGATCGCATTATTATCACGATTGGTATTCACTCTGAATTTGCATACCTTGTTCGAGAAAACAGTGTTTTCTGGAATGTATCAGGTGTAAATATGTCTATTGGTTTAAGCGGTGCAAAAGTTCAAGCCGGTACGGTAGATAGTATCCTGCGTGGTGGTATTGCTTTCTCTACACCAGATGACGAAACGCTAAAACCACAAGCAAAAGCACATAAATCTTACCTACTGCATAAAACCGCAGAAGAAGATTGGGCATTGTGGAATGCTGCCATTCCAAACCCAAATAAATAACCGTTCAAAGAGTTAACTAAATAAGGCAGTTGTGCTTTAAGCAACTGCCTTTTTTTACTCGCCCTCCACTATTTACTCTATTATTCTCAAATCCATTTAGACAAGGACGGGAATAGCGTTTACACTTCCTGCCATTATATCTTCCAATGAGATTCACCCGTGCACGATAATATTTTTCTTCCTGATGCGTTCTTGGCACAAGTACAAGAAACCATGCCTTCCCACTTATCTATGGATGAGTTTGTTGCTGCTTGCAAACGACCTTTGCGTCGTAGTATTCGTGTAAATACATTAAAAAACAGCGTTGAAGAATTTAAACAACGTGCCGCTGAAAAACAATGGGACTTAGAGCCTGTGCCTTGGTGTGATACAGGGTTTTGGATCACTCGACCTGAACACGACACCGTAAAACTGGGCAGTACCGCTGAGCACATGGCGGGCTTGTTTTATATTCAAGAAGCCAGCTCTATGATGCCAGTAACGGCCTTATTAAAAGACAATGATGACATTGACATCGCACTTGATATGGCTTCAGCACCCGGCTCTAAAACCACACAACTGGCTGCTGGCATGAAAAACCAAGGCGCATTGGTTGCAAATGAATTTTCGTCAAGCCGTGTAAAAGTGCTGTGCTCAAACATTCAGCGCTGCGGTGTCAGCAACGTTGCCCTAACCCACTTTGATGGCCGCGTATTTGGTGGTTGGTTACCAGAAACGTTTGATTCCATCTTGCTCGATGCCCCTTGTTCTGGTGAAGGCACCATTCGTAAAGACCCAGATGCCATGCATAACTGGAGCCCAGAATCCGTTATCGAAATTGGTGATACTCAACGTGATTTAATTGAAAGTGCGTTTCATGCCCTAAAACCGGGTGGTGTCATGGTGTATTCAACCTGTACATTAAACCACGAAGAAAACCAAAACATTTGCCATCACCTTGTGGAACAATTTGGTGACAGTGTCACGTTTGAACCGTTAGGCGACTTATTTGAGAATGCCGAAAAAGCCTTAACCAAAGAAGGCTTCTTACACATCTACCCTCAGATTTTTGATAGCGAAGGATTCTTTGTTGCGAAGATCCGTAAAAACAGTTCAACGACACCTCCTGACGTGAAAAAACGTTTGGGTAAATTTCCTTTTGTACCAGCATCAAATAAAGAAGCTCAGGCAATTGAAGCGGAACTGAAATCAACATTACAATTAGCCATCCCTGAGGACAATGAGTTTTGGATCCGAGATAAAGAAGTCTGGGCTTTCCCTAAACGCATGAAACCATTAATTGGCGAAATGCGCTATCACCGAATTGGATTCAAACTGGCTGAAACCCATAAAAAAGGGTATCGCTGGCAGCACGAAGCCATCATGGCACTGGCTACCGCCGACAACCCAACGTGTGCTGAACTCAATACAGAGCAAGCCCGTGAATGGTATATGGGTCGTGACGTTCGACCTGATTTTTCAGGAAAAGGCGAAACCATTGTCACCTACAACGGTGCCGTGATTGGCTTAGGGAAATGGGTGGGTAATCGAATCAAAAATGGATTACCTCGTGAACTTGTTCGTGATGGAAACTTATTTTAATTAATACGTTTTTAAATGCGTGCCAATCTAAGTAAATCGTACACACTTAGGTTGGTGCCATACATCAAGCAGTAGGAATAAGGATATGCCGTCACAATATCGAATCAATCGTATTGTAGAGATTGGAGACACGCTGCACCGCTGCGGTTGTGCTCCTTATAAAGTAGAGCGCTATACCACCTTTTACGCCAATAAATATGGCGTTAATTGTATGATCCAAGCCACGCCGACGTCCATTAACTATCAGTTTCCTGATGACAACAACGCCGTCATTATGAAACGTCATAAACCAGCCAGTATTGATCTTGGTCTCCTTGCCAATACCATCATTCAACTTCAACAGCCATTAACACCAATCCCACCCGCACCAGCCGAAGGCATACGTTATCCTTCATGGGCCGTCTGTTTGGCAAACATGTGCATACCACCCAGTTTTCTTATGCTTGTCGGATCAACCTACGAAGCGTTAGGCGTCAGTTTTTTACTCGGTTTTTTAGTGTGGTTATCCCAAGTCTTTTGCAGTCAACGCCGCAGTATCGCGGTAGAGTTTTTTGGTGCGTTACTTGTTGCTTTTAGTGTTGCATTAATTGCCAGCCTTGGCGTTCCAATCCCGATTCTTGGCGTGTGCATTGCCGCGGTGGTACTCTTTGTGCCCGGACTGTCAATCTCAAACGCATTGGAATGCTTAGCCTTTAACGATCTCGTCTCTGGTACCAGTTTACTTGGTCAGTGCTTTCTCACTCTTATCAAACTTCTTATTGGGATCATTATTGGCTTGCATATTGGCGAAGCGATGTTTGGCCAAGCCGAATCAATAGCGTATCAAAACGCATTTCCACTCTGGCTACAAATATTAGGTTTACCGATTATCTCATTTTCATTAGGGGTCATGTTTAAAGCTCGCCCAATCGATACTCTGTATAGTTTACCTGTTGCTGTATTAGGTATGTGGGGTCCGGCTTATCTTGGTTTTGATGGTGGATGGGTTGTGGGGACATGGGTAACCACGGTTTTCATCACGCTTTATGGAACATGGATTGCGCGACGGTTAAACCTAACAGGGATCATCTTTATTGTGCAAGGGATCATCATCCTTGTGCCGGGCAGTCGCATCCTAGTCAGCGCAAGCCAAAGTGTGTTTGAGCAATCCATCCTCCCTATTCCAAGCATTGGTTTATCGGCACTCTTTATGTTTTCAGCCATTGTTGCTGGGCAAATTACCGCCTACTCAATTTACTCCCCGAAAATAGAACGAGATTTGTAATACCAAAACACAAGACATAAAAAAAGGCCAGCTATTAACGAATAGCTGGCCTTTTCTTTATGTTGTTAACAGTATTAAAACCTACTGTCTAGCAGCGATTAAGCACGGCTCATGAACTTGTGTTCAGTCGTGTTAATTTTCACTTTTTCGCCGTTTGCGATGTACTCAGGCACTTGTACTGTTAGACCTGTTGTCATCGTTGCAGGTTTAGTACGAGCACTTGCAGAAGCCCCTTTAATTGACGGTGCGGTTTCTACAATCACTAGATCCACTGCAGATGGCAGTTCGATCGCAACTGGATCGCCATCAACGATAAGGATTTGAAGACCTTGAGTCTCTTCAGTGATGAAAAGTAACTCTTCTTCAATCGCTTCTTTGTTGAAGTTGTATGGAGTGTAGTCTTCAGCATCCATGAATACATACTCATTACCATCAACATAAGAAAACGTTGCGCTGCGACGGCTAAAGTCAGCTAAATTGATCACATCATCAGCTTTGAAGCTTTCATCTGCTTTTGAGCCAGTTGCCACATCGTACATACGCATACGGAATAATGTTGCACCTGCACGGCCACTTGGAGTTAGCTTGCTGATTTCTTTAACGAAAAATACTTTACCGTTGTGTTCAATTGCTGAACCTTTTTTGATGTCACTTGCCTTTGGCATGATAAAAAATCCATAAATAATTGGTAGAAGGAAAATACCACGAACTTTTTATATCTCCAATAATAATGTGACAGAAACACGTATTTTATGACGCTTTATTCGCCACTCGTCCCTGCTGCCACGATCGTAGCATCATAACGGCAGTATAAAGCACCACAAATGCCACAAGCCAAGCCAGCATATCCACATCCAATGACTTCACAATAAAGGCAGCAATTAATACCCCTATCGGACCGGTTATCGCCACCACAAGCGCCCCTCTTGAATTCACCGCTTTTTGCTTAATAAAGCCACCAGCAGAAAAGAAACACAAGAAAGCACATGAACACATCATGATAGGAAATGCCGCCAATGGATTCATGCCTAATAGATAAATCATGGTCATACACGGCGCGTATAAACCAATCCCTACTGTCATTAATGCACCAAAAATAAAGTTACCAATAATACCGATAACCAATTTTTCGCCAGTTAATCCCAACGCTTCCCCACCTAGTGGAAATAAATCTAAGCGTCCAGCAAACATCAGCAATGCAACAACGAGTAAAGCGCCAGCCATAATCAAACGGATCAATTGGCGATCAAAATTTGATACCAATCGAGCACCAACGGTTGCGCCAACACATGCAGCAATAATTAAACTCAATAGCGTCGTTAAATCCACATTAACAGCGGTAAGAAAAATCAATGCTTGAAAAACCGTTGCCATGGTTGCTTGAGCATTCAAGGTGCCAGGTAATACTTTGTCATCAATTAAATTAAACTGCTTATAACCAGCCGTTTTAATGGCAAAACTTCCGACACCAAGAGTGTCACAAAAGTTTGCAAAACCACCAATTAGACCAACTGCCCATATATTAGTGTCTTTTTCTGAGTCCTTTTTCTTAAGCCATAATGATACAAGCATAAAAAGGAACGTTAGGCCTCCAATAATAAGGCCAATCTGTAAGAATAATAAAACTGTCATCAATACATCACACAGTTGAAACAAAGCTGAGAATAGTAATTCAGATTAATAAGAAAAACCAGAGCAGCCCTTGTATGGCAAAGGCTTACTCCATTTCCTCAATAACAATTAATCCATATTATTTACATTTGATGACATTCAAATAGATTAGATCAATACATATGATAATCATCCACTTGAAATATGTCTCACTCATGTTTTTTTATCGTTATTTATAGAATGGTTTGATCTGTTTATTTACAAAATAGTGATAAGTTTGTTAGTTAAATTAATAAACAAAAAGATTTGATGATGAAAAAGAAACTTTTATGCATATCTGTGCTATTTGCCGCTTCCTTCACAGCTCACGCAGATCGCTTAGATGAAATCCAAGAAGCCGGAATTATTCGAGTCGGTACAACGGGTGACTATAAGCCCTTCTCTTCTTTCGATGGTAAGCAATTTTCTGGTTATGATATTGATGTTGCTAAATACATAGCAGAACAGCTAGATGTAAAACTAGAGTTAGTTCAAACCTCATGGAAAAACCTCATTCCCGATCTTAATGCTGACAAATACGACATCGCAATGGGCGGCATCACACGTAAAATACAGCGTCAGCTGCATGCTGAACAAAGCCAAGGCTACATGACGTTTGGTAAATGCTTCCTTGTTGCAAAAGGAAAAGCTGAAACTTATAACACCATCGATAAAGTCAACAAATCAAGCACTCGTTTAGGTATTAACATTGGTGGTACTAACGAGATATTTGCTGATACTCATCTACAAAGTGCAACGTTCACACGTTATAAAAATAACCTTGATGTTCCTCAAGCCGTTGCGACAGGAAAAGTTGACGTAATGGTAACCGAAACACCAGAAGCACTTTACTATCAAGCAACAGATAAGCGATTAGAAGCGGCTCGCTGTGACGACCCATTCACAAAAAGCCAATTTGGTTATTTAGTACCTAAAGGCGAGCAAGAATTGCTAAATGCGGTTAACTTCATTATGGATGAAATGAAGCTAAAAGGCGCAGATAAAGAATTAATGAAGAAAAATGCCTTGTTATAAAATAAGCAGTTAACGATATTTTGTATCTAATCACTTGCTATTTTATTCATTCACACCCAAAATAACACTGTACTTATATACAGTGTTATTTTATGAATGTAATTCCTCTTCACGCCAGTGCTGGTATTAGTGGCTTTGAAAGCCCTGCTGCTGAATATTCTCAGCTTTCTTTTGATCTCGATGAATTATTAATTGAGCACCCAAGTTCAACCTTTATTGGACGTGCCAGTGGTGATTCAATGCAAGGGGTTGGCATTTTTGATGGTGATTTACTCATTGTCGATCGCTATGTAACAATACAAAGCAATGATGTTATTGTCGCTAATTTTAATGGTGAATTCGTCTGTAAAATACTGGATACACAACGTCGTTTATTAGTTTCAGCCAATGAAAGATATCAAACCGTTCCCATTAATGATTACGATACCTTCACCATTGAGGGCGTTGTTACTCGCTCTATTCGCTGCCACCGTCCAAGTTATTTACTGAGCCAATCATAATGTTTGCTCTGGTTGATGCTAACTCTTTTTATTGCAGTGCAGAGCAAGTCTTTCGTCCTGAATGGCGTAACCGCCCTATTATTGTGTTATCCAATAACGATGGCATGATTGTCGCAGCCAATCGCCAAGCGACAGAAGCAGGTATACCTAAATTTAAACCTTACTTTCAAATAAAAAAACAATGTGAAGAAAAAGGCGTTATTGCTCTATCGTCTAATTATGAATTGTATTCTGATTTGTCGTCTAAAATGATGGAAGTAATTGGACGCTTTGCGCCAGAGCAACATATTTATTCCATTGATGAATCCTTTCTCTCTTTTAAACGTAGCTTTCCCGCAATACCTTGTTTACGTTCACATGCAAATCAACTACGTAAAGCCGTATGGAAAGAGTGTCGATTACCGGTTTGTGTCGGTATGGGAACCACATTAACCTTGGCTAAGGTAGCAAACCATGCAGCCAAAAAGTTCGCAGGCTATCATGGTGTTTGTGTATTGGATAATGAACAAGAACGTTTAAATGCACTCCACCTTTTATCTGTTGAAGAAGTATGGGGGATCGGTCGAAAACTCTCTGAACGTATGCATCAAATGGGTATTCATACAGCACTCCAACTGACCAATATGCCAATCGGCTTAGTGAGAAAAAACTTCAACGTTGAAGTTGAACGTATTGTATTAGAGTTAAATGGAACACCATGTAAATCATGGGATATTGCTCGTGCAGATAAAAAACAAATATTTTCAACTCGCAGTATGGGAAACCGCATTACCGATCTTGATGCATTACAACAAGCGTTAGCAAAACATGCAGCTATTGCTTCACAGAAAGCCAGAAAACAAGGTTCATTATGTAAAACATTACTTTGCTTTGCTTCAAACTCTCCTCATGATGATAAACCAGTCAATGGACGTGCAACTCACCATTTTGCTTACCCAACAGCCGATGTAAATCATATCACCTCAGTGGTCACACACATCGCTAAAGAGTTGTTTCATCCAGATGTTCGCTATTATAAAGTAGGTGTTGGTTTATTAGATTTACTTGATGGAAGACATGAGCAATTCGATTTATTAAACCCAGCCCCAAACAATAATCAGTTAATGACTATTTTTGATAAAATCAATCATAAATACGGTACAGACACCCTATTTCTTGGCGCTCAAGGGATAAATACCCAATGGGGAATGAAACGAGAAATGCTCACCCCGCAATACACTACCAAATGGAAAGACATTCCTAAAATTCGATGTTAATACCAATTATTCTCACTATTTTCATAGATAATTGTGTGAATTAATATACTATCCAAAAATGAGTTCCAGCTCCCAGATTGGGAGAATGAATTTCGTCAAAGTAGACACCTTTATATTTCCTTCCTAGCTGTATGGTGAAGAGCATCCTCTCTTCCCTTTTTTAAGGACAAACTATGCTTGATAAAAGCAATCCTATTGAACGCCGAATGCAGATCACGACATTAGCGTGGCCGATTCTGGTGGAAATTTTACTGCGTACAGCCATTAGTACCAGTGATGTATTCATGCTTAGTGGCTACTCTGATCTGGCAGTATCTGCTATTGGGGTTATCTCTCAAATCATTTTCTTTTTAATGATCATTTCAATGATGGTGAGTACCGGTACTGGCATTCTTATTGGTCAATACAACGGCTCTGGACGAACTCAACAATCAACCGATGTTGCAGTAGCCAGTGTTGTGCTTGGTGGGGTATTAGGACTTGGCCTCAGTTTATTTGCCTTTTTTGCCGCAAATCCTATTGTCATCATGTATGGACTAGAAAGTGACGTTGCAACTTTTGCCTACGATTATTTGATTATTACAGGCTCTTTCACGTTAACCGTAACTCTTGGTATCGTCTTCTCTACCATATTACGCAGTAATGGATACTCTCGTACACCAATGATAGTGAATCTTCTCACTGGTGGACTTAATATATTTGGTAACTACTGTGCTTTATATCAACCTTTTGGATTGCCTGTTTATGGTGTTCAGGGTGTGGCTGTTGCGACTGCGTTTAGCCAAGTCATTAATACGATTATTTTATGGATAATGACCCATAGAAAACACATTGCGCTGCCAATGATGAGCTTTAAAAAAATACCTCAAACAACCTATAAAAAGATCATGCATATTGGGGTAATGAATGCAGGTGAAATGCTCTCATATAACTTGTCACAAATGGTCATTATTTACTTAGTAGTAAGAATGGGTACCGCTTCGTTAACCGCTTTTACTTACGCCCAAAATATTGCTCGAGTCTCTTTTGCTTTTGCATTAGCCGTCGGTCAAGCAAGCCAAATACAAACCAGCTATTACGTAGGAAAGAAATGGATTGAACAGATTCTTACACGAGTTCAGCTCTACTTCTTAGTCTCTTTTGCTGTCTCTGTTGCCCTTACTTGTATCGTCTTTTTCTTCCGTTATGAGTTACTCGATATATTCACACAAGATCCAGAGGTCATAACTTTAACTGCAGGATTAATTGCAGGCTCTATTTTAGTGGAAGCTGGACGGGTATTTAACCTTGTCTTTATATCCGCACTTAAAGGGGCTGGTGATATTAAATTTCCAGTTCAATTAGGGATATTAAGTATGTGGGGAGTGGCGGTTAGCTTAACTTATCTACTCGGCGTTCAATTTGGATTTGGTGTACTTGGCGCATGGCTCGCACTTGCAGCAGATGAATGGGTTCGTGGAATAATCATGGCTCGCCGTTGGCGCTCTAAAGTATGGACTAAGTTTAATCTTATCTAATACCAATCGTAGTAAACAAAAATGGGCAAAAGTAAATACCTTTGCCCATCTTCTTAGTAAGCTCGGTTATCCTGAGTAAATGACAAATCCATCGCTTGAGGTCGGATCCATGATTTATATCCGCACTCTACTCTTAAAGAACTTACTATGTCTTTTGCATTTTCATAGGTAGTAAAGTCAGTCACTAAATAATACGTATCTTCTATTTTATATAGTGTCAGCATATTACTACTGCATACTTTGAAATTTAGATCAGGCATAGATGAGAAAGCATAAGCTTGAACTCGATACATCTCATCTTTGTTGCTCTCAGCTTCTTTTTCAAACAATTCACGACCAAAAGAAGTACCGCTAAAAAGTACACCTACTAACAATAAATACTTAAACACCCTATTTATCCGACAATCGATTTAAGGTCGAATAATAAGGGAATCGATCGTCTCATTCTATCCAAAATATGAGAATCTTTTAAAGCCTGACTCAACATCTAAAAATCAGGCTTTTTGTATAAAACTAATCCATCAAACTTTTGGATTTTATCGCTTTTTTAGATAGTTCTTTTGCAAAATCGGCGATATCTGATTCAAACGCTTCAACACTTTGTCGAATATCATCTAATTGAATCGTCTTCATCTGGCGCTGCTCCATGACCACTTTGCCATTTACAATCGTTGTATCCACGTTACTTGGGTTGGCTTGATAAACCAATGTTGCGTATGGATCATAACTTGGCATCATGTTCGCTGATTGAGTTTCAACAATAATGATATCAGCTTTCTTTCCGACTTCTAAAGAACCGATCTCATCTTCCATATGCAATGCTTTTGCACCACCAATGGTTGCCATTTCAATCACTTGTTCCGGGATCATTATGGTTCTGTCTGAGTTTTTTAAGCGCTGCATATTTGCGGCATAACTTAAGGTTCGCCATAAATCCACTTGGTTTGAGCTCATTGGTCCATCCGTTCCTAAACCAACTCGCATATCCGCACGAAACATATCCCAAGCCGGAGCAATGCCTGTTGCCCCTTTCGCATTCGCCATTGGGTTATAAACCACTCCCGCATCCGCTTGTTTTAATAACGCTTGATCATGTTGAGACAAATGAATGCCATGAGCAATCACCATACGCTCGTCCAGTACACCAATCTCTTCTAGATACTCAACAGGAGATGTCACTTTCGTTGGATCTTTAATTCTTGCCTCTTCATTTGGAAACTCAGCAACATGGATTAAAACAGGTACATCGTAATCTTCTGAAAGCTGATTGATCTCTTGAAGCTTTTCTTTACTTACCGTATATACGGCATGAGGCGCATAAGCTGGCGTAATTAACGGATCGTTTTGATACTCTTCAATAAATGACTTCGCATATTGAATTCCACCATATGGTTGTTTTGCATCCACCACAGGGAACTTAATAACCGTTTCACCTAATACAGCTCTTAACCCAACCTCTTTGGTCGCTTTAGCCATTTCATCCATGTGATAATACATATCGGCATAAGTCGTAACGCCGCTCTGGGCTAAATCGATAGCACCGAGCTTAGTGGCATTATAAATCAACTCACGGCTTAACTTTTGCGCTTCTAATGGAAAAAAGTAAGCAAATAAACGATTAGAAATGCCTTCTTCACCTAAACCACGAAATGCGATCATCGGAAGATGGTTGTGAGCGTTAATCATTCCTGGCATCACAATGCCGTCATTAGCATCAATACTTCTTGGTGCATAATATTGCTCTAGTAGTTTTTCGTCACCAACAGCAATAATTTTATCGTTTTTAACCACCACAACGCCATCATCAATCACTTCCATATCAGCGTTGACGGTTAATACTTGTCCGTTATTGATGATCAAATCTGCATTATATTCTTGTTGTTTTGCCATTGTTCCACAACCAGATAGCAAGACGGCGCTAATACTCAATACCAAGCTTTTAAGCTTCATTCCTAAACCTTAATCATGCCCCCGAAAATAAAAAAAGAAGCATTGGGGAAAATGCTTCTTCTTAATTAATTTAATTGATAAATATAACGATTACGAGATGATTCTGCCCACCAAAAGATAAGATTGTGGGATAGGTCTCTCTATCGACTACTCTTTTACTTGAGAGCGGCGCTTTTGGATCTGTCCCATAATAAATTTAATGATAATTGGGAACAAACCAAGTAAAGCGAGTGAGCCTAAAATTTGTGGTGAAATTAGTCCAGACAACGAGGTTATTTCTGAGAGTTGCGTACCTGCATTTAAGTACACCATCGTCCCCGGTAACATACCTAGCTGACTAAACAGATAAAAGCGACCTACCGATATTTTGGTTAACCCCATAAGTAAGTTAATTAAGAAAAACGGAAACACAGGGATCAAGCGTAATGTCAGCAAATAGAATGCGCCATCTTTTTCCACACCGTCATTAATTGCTACCAGCTTATCTTTAAACTTACTATCAACCCACTCTCTTAACAAATAACGGCTGCTTAAAAACGCAATGGTTGCTCCAATGGTACTGGCAAACGACACCAGTAGTAAACTCCACCAAAAACCAAACAATGCAGCGCCAAGCAAAGTCACAACCGCTGCACCAGGAATAGACAACGCCGTAATAACAACATAAGAGATAAAGTAAACGGCACTGTATACAAACAAATTGGCTTGTATGTCATTTTGCACGTTTTGATGGAATACTTTCACCTGCTCAAGTGTCAATAAATGCCCGAAATTGACATACACAGCAGCAAATGACGCAAGAAGAATAAGTAGTAAAATCAGTTTTTTATTCATATTAATGCCCCGCTTTCACATCAGTGTTCATCTGTTTAGATAAATCATCAAAGCCACCAACGTATTTACCATCCAACCAAATTTGAGGCACTGTCACAGGCGTTTTCTCACCAATAATGGCTTTAACCTCTGGGATCATTCGATATAGAGCCGCACTGTCTTTCACCACATCGTGATAAGTATATTCAACTCCGGCCTCATCCAGCGCCGCTTTTGCTTTAATACAATAAGGACATGTTGCTTTACCAAATACTACATTGCCCTTGATATCATCACGCTTAGCAACTTGAGCTATAACCGCTTGAACCAAAACACCACGATTTAACGCTTCACCTTGGCTTATCACTTTATCTTCAACAATGATAATCGGTGCGTGCCACGCTTTAAGTTTTAAAGGCTCCCACCAGTAAGACAGCCAATCTTTCACTTCAAGCTCAATAGGAATACCATCAAGCTCAGTGTTAAATGTATCTTCAAGAATGTCTTTCGTTAAGGTGCACTCTCCACACGGGATATTGACTTTAAATGGACCCCAACTGCCTGCCCAACGATATAATGTGATTTTTACAGGTTTCATTGCGACTTCCCCTATCAGCAAACTGATTTATTAAAATTAAACTGAACCGTTTAGTTTAATTTAGTTGAATTTCAATTTAAGTCAACCTTTATGATTAATATTATCGCTACACGATATAAGTATATGCTAAGAAAATGGTTTTGAGGTGTAAGTAATATGGCTTACTTAATTAGGAGTTATAAATAGTTAGAGAGTTCAATCAAATTACCGTCGGGATCTCGTAAATAGACTGAGATAATCTTGCCCATCGCACCTGTTCGTTGAATTGGACCATCAATGATAGTCACGCCTTGTGATTCAATATGGCTTTGAACTTCATTAATAGGCGTATGAGTAATAAAACACAGATCCGCACTGCCGCTTTTAACCTGTGCAGCTTTAGGTTCAAACTCATTTCCCAATTGATGAAGGTTTATCTTTTGCTCACCAAAAGTAAGGGCGACCCTGCCCTCACCAAAGGTAACGATATCCATTCCGAGCACGTTTGAATAAAACTGACTCGTCACTTCAATGCTGTTAACCGTTAAAACAAGATGATCTAAACGTGCAACTTTCATGATTCATTCCCTATGAAACAAAAACGTAAAACATTATTCAGATTTAAAGATAATACCTAAAAACATTTGGTGAGCGAGTTCAATCAGCTCTGCATCTTTTGTTAGCTGTAACGATGCCAATAGCCCGTTATAAACTAACCCTGCTTTTTTGGCCTTCAATTCTGCATCTTTAATATCGTGTCTTTTAAATAACTCGATTAATAACTCTTGTGTGCGTTGTTTGTATTGCGCACTTACCTCAGTAATTCCTTGATCTTCACTGCTGTATTCACTGTATGCCAATTGAAAATAACAGCCATTAAATGATTCAATATCAATACACCCAGCAAGGCCTTCAAAACGAAGCGCAATTTTTTCTTCTAATGTCAGTTCTATATTTTCAAATAAAGCCTGAACATAAGAAAGAGATTGTTGGCTAAACAGCTCTAATGCATTAGCAATTAAGTTCTCTTTAGATTGAAAATATTTATAAATGGTCGCTTTAGATAACCCCGTCGCCGCGGTAATTTTATCCATACTCGTACCATGAAAACCATGTAATGCGCACAGCTCTATTGTCTTTTTAAGTGCGTTTACTCTTTTTTCTTCTTTCATACATCACTCTCCATTAATGCTGTGATTTTAGCAAAATAAACTGTTTAGTTCAAAAATTGATTGACAGTATCAAAATAAACGATAAATTAAACTAAACAGTTTAGTTTATTAATCAGGAGATAAAAATGAATACTCAAACTTGTAAAGCCATCTCAGAAGAAACGTCATTAGGTTATAAAGTTGGGGTCTTTGGTGTCGTACTTACCCTACTTTGGATAGGTATTTTTAAATTTACCCCAACAGAAGCGGCAGCTATCGAACCATTAGTTGCAAACCACCCTTTAATGGGCTGGATATACGGATTTATGTCAGTACAAATGGTATCAAATATCATTGGATTGACTGAAATTGTAATTGCAATAGGACTTATCGCTGGCTTCTTTAATCCTAAAATTGGTTACTATTCAGGGATCCTTGCTTTACTTACTTTTATTGCAACACTTAGCTTTTTAGCAACTACACCAAATACATGGAAAGTCGTTGATGGCGTATTAACAACCAACTTCTTTTTACTTAAAGATATTGTGTTTATCTCTGTATCACTACTTGTGATTGAGCATAATAAACCACACCTATTATAGATAACCTATTATAGATAAAAAATAGCCTGCTCAATCTTCATTAAGCAGGCTGTTCTTTTTTGATGTTAAACAGAGATCACCCTTGCATGTGTAAGCTCTACTTAAGACCAATCTCCATTAAGAGTGCTTTGGAATTGCGCGCGGTTTTCCGTTTGAGTCAATTGCTACGTAATTAAAGGTTGCTTCACACACTTGGAAACGGTGACTTACTTCGTCCTCTTTAATTGGTTTAACCCACACTTCCAAATCTATCGACATTGACGTTCGTCCTACTTTTGCACATTCACCATAGCAACAAACCACATCACCCACTTTCACTGGTTTTTTAAACGTAATACTAGACACTGAAACCGTTACAATACGTCCACCAGAGATTTCTTGAGCTAAAATTGCACCAGCTAAATCAAGCTGAGACATAATCCAACCACCAAAAATATCGCCATTAGCATTAGTATCTGCTGGCATAGAAAGAGTTCGAAGAAGTAGCTGCCCTTTTGGTGTTTGGTTAGTGTTTAATTCAGTTCTCAAAATGATTCTCCATACAAAATAATTCTGTGAAAGATATCACATTTTTAAACTATCGTCAGAGGTATTCACTCTAATAAAAGATTTATCCTCACGATGAATTCAATAGTAGTCACCTTACTCTTAAATCTCTTAATAATTAAATATACAAAATGTTTTGTATTATCATTTTTTAATTACTTTTACATTCATTAAGTTAAGTAATTTATACCTAGCATTCATTTCACTTATAAAATACTATTCACTAAAAGGCACTTATAAATAATAGCCTTAATGTAGCATGTCGATAATAACGCTGTTTGATTACAAAGCAGTACATATATTTATATTAATTAAAATAGAATTGTATATTATGAAACATATCTTAACTGCTTTGCTTGCTTTATCTTTATTTGGGTGTGGTGGTGACAGCTCCTCCGACAATAAAGCCGTAGTTAATCATGTAACAACACCAGAAAAAAACGTAAATCTTGATGGCATCAGTTTAAAGTCAATTATTTACCCAGATAAAATAAATGATTACTCTAACCAAGATCACTTAAAAGTCGTCTTTTCCACAGATAATATTACTGATGGTTCAGAAACCATATCTTGCAATTGGACGATAGATAACATTACTGTTTCAAATGATTGTGAATATCAGTTGAAAGAAAATGAACACCTTTCTCCTATTGTTGTATCTGCTCAACTTAATTATAAAGAACAAGTAACTGAGCCATTCGTAAAAACATTTACTAAGGCATTTCCTATTCAACAAGTAGAAAATAGTTATAGTAAAGTGACTCTGCTTAATACTGGTCAAGTTATAGAATGGAACCATATTCTTGATGGAGAATACGCTTATCAAGCAGAAAGACGCTTTGAAAAAATCCCATCAATGGATAATCATCAGTTTATCGCCATCTATGCGCATGCTAATGCCTTCTCTGGTATAAAAAATAATGGTGACTTCTACCTTTGGGGTCCAAAAATAAAAGATAATGTTGATTTAATTGATGCTATCAACGCTGAAGGAGTTAAAAAAGTCACTTCTGCAAATAACTATTTTTCAATATTAACCAATACAGGCAATGTTTATATTATTGGTAGCACTAAAGGCACAACTAAAAAGTTAACTATCGATAATGGTATTGATATGTTAACAAGTGAAAGCAGTACTATTATTCAAACTGAAGAAGACAAAGCTTGCTTAATTGAAGATAGCGGAAAAATATCATGCAGTGATATACAAGGCGATATAAAGAATCTTGTAGAGCTAAAATACGATTATAAAGGTAACTACGCGCTTTTAACTGATCAAGGCAATCTATATCGATGGGGAAAACTAGCAAAAGCACAAGGCGAATTAGTTAGCCAAAATGTAGAGACTATTATTGCAAATGATAGTGCTTTTGCTTTTCTTAAACTAGATGGAACCGTTGGTGCTTGGGGAAGCAGAACTCAAGGTGGTGAATTCATCTATGATTATTATAGTTTTGAGCAAACTTACTTTAAAGCCAGTAAGAAATGTGTACCTGTAAAAAATGATGAACCAAACTATGACTCAAGCGATATATATGATCCTGACTATGAACCGGCTTATGATCCAGTATGTGGCCGAGGTTATGAGCAAGTGTCTATTCCTGCGTATTATTCACCAGAAAAAAAACACTCTGAGCATAAATTAGATACTGAACTGACCAATGTTAAAAAAATCGTTGGCGCGTCTGGTTCTTTTGCGGCCTTAACTCTTGATGGTGATGTTATTACATGGGGAACTATCTTCAGTGGAGGTAATATTTACTCAGATAAAGTTAACCATGCAAATGATTTAACCAATATCGTAGATATAAAAACAAACACAAACGGGTATTCAACCATACGACAAGATGGTGATATTACTTCATGGCAAGGAATATGGGATATTGCAGCCGAGATACAATTTGGTGAATATATTAAATATTATTATTATGACCAAAATAGACCGAGCCATGTAGGGTTCTCTGATGCATTTATCAAAGCATCTCCAGATAGTGTTACCTCTTTCACATCAAATGAAGGCGCTTATTTATTAACAGAAAAAGCAAAGCGAGAATCCTCTCCCCACTTCATCCTTAACTCATGGGGATTTAAAGAGCTTGGTGCTGGTTTAACAAATATAAAATTACCTGGAAAAGTTGATAAAGTATTCCCACATAAAACGGGCTTTACTATTTATACTGACCAAGGGCATATTTATAACATTGATGTACCCAATGAGATCGCCGTGCTTAAAAAGGTAGAGACGACGATTTAAGAGATAAGAAACAAATGCATGGATATGGTCTTTATATTGACCATATCCATTTTTACAATGACTTTTTTAAAACAGCAGTGAATCACCTTGCTCTGGAAAAATAAAGTTTACACCTAGATTATTTGCTTCTGCTAACTGCTTTTGGATGATAATTTTAGGATCTTCACTGTTCTTTAAGCTGTATTTGATGTGACTGATGGCTACATCTAGATCATTTAAAGAGCCTTTACCATTCATTCCTTCAAGCACTCTTAATTCTTTAACTAACCAGTTTGGCGTTAAATGTCCAAATAAAGATTTATCTGGAGTTTCGTTGGTAAAAGAAACTTCAATAATAATCCCCTTTAACCTCCCTTGTTTTACAAAAGGAGCTAAAGCAGACCACGCGGTTTTCATTGCCGAACTTTTCTCTACTTCATCAGGTCCTGTATCACCAAAATAAGCAAATACATCCCCTTCACTGTCTTTTAGAATAAAGACCGTAGATTGCCCACCAGAATGAGATAAAGGCAATGACATCACACTCATTGTTGTTTCAGCTACCGGACTCCAAGCACCCGGTTGAAGATCCACGTAATTGTATTTGCTCAGTTTAAAGCCTTCACCTTTGTTACCAAAATTAGGCCATGCTGACCAATTAAAGTAATTCTTCATGAGATCTTTATTTGTCGCTGCTAATCCATATATCGGTTTTTTACTGTCATCAGGAGAAGAGATAACTAAACCGGCAACATGGTCTAAATGAGCATGGCTGATAAAGTAACCCTTAATCTTATCCTTTAATAGGTAACCTACTTTAGTATAAGGAGAACTGTCTGGCACAGTAATATCTTTAAACGCTCCTTTCTGCTCTGAAACAATTAATCCATTAACAACAGAGCCTGCATCAAGCATAACAAAATTAGAATCCGCCTCACTTTTAATTAAAAAAGCCGTTAAATTACCATCTTGGATCCCACCTTTACTTCCTAACGTAACGGTATCAAAACTCCCAGATTGAGCCGAAAAAGAAAAAACAGACAAACACGTAAATAACACTGCTAATTTATTTTTAAACATATCCAACCTTAAATAATACTGCACACCCTTGTGCTCAATCAGATAATACAATGAGATAAATGAATGATGTATTAAATATTTAAGACTATTGATAGGAAGGTAATTATAAGCGGTATGCTCCACAGAATTTGATAGTTCTAACATCTTTATCGAAAAATCCGCGCTACACTCCGACTTAATGTTAATCACCATAAGTAGTAATCATGGCGACAATCAGTGACGTTGCAAAGTTAGCAAGAGTTTCTACCGCTACCGTTTCCCGCGTAATCAATAATTCCGCTTATGTTGAACCAGTGACTCTTGAGCGAGTACAAAGTGCCATTCGTAAACTCAACTATCAACGAGATGCAAGAGCCAGCGCCTTAGCTAAAAAAACAAATAATACCCTCGGATTATTAACCGGCAACCTAGCAGATCCTTTCTTTGCCCTAATAGCCAAACACGTGGAAGAAGTCGCACGTACACATAAATGCCAATTAGTCGTGGTAAGCGGAGGTCATGATGCACAGCGAGAAAAAGAGGGGTTGGATTTTTTGATAAGCCAAGGATGTGAAGCCATGGTGGTTCACGCAAAAATGCTAGATGATGCCACCCTATTACGATACAGCGCTCAACTCCCTTCGATGGTATTGCTCAACCGTACCATTCCACAAATATCCAACCGTTCTGTCTATATTGATAATAGAGCAGGAGCTAAAGAATCTGTGGCTCATTTGATTTCACAAGGTCACCGCAAGATCGCCTGTGTCACCAGTAATCTTCCTATTGAAGACAGAACAGAGCGCCTTAACGGTTACCGCGATGCCATGGCAGAAGCCAACATTACTATTGAACCAAACTGGATAATAAATCAGAACTTTAGCGAACAAGGTGGAGAACTGGCTGGTGAACAATTATTGGCTCAATGCCCAGAAGTCACAGCTGTGGTTACCTTTAACGATGTAATGGCCGCAGGTTTAATGGCTAATTTACATGAAAACAATATTCGTGTACCTGACGATATTTCTATTATTGGGTTTGACGATGTTTTATTGGCTCGATACCTCTACCCACGCTTAACCACAATGCACAACCCTATTGATGAAATGTCGAGCTATGCTGCTGATTTAGCATTAAAAATAAAAAACACTGGCTATGTTCCACCATCTAATCATCGCTTTAATGCCAGCTTGATCGAGCGACAAACCGTTATACCTTTTTCAGATAAACAAGCCCTAAAAGTGTGATGAACATCTTAGGTAATAACTCCATGTAAGCGCTTACATAGGTGCGTTACCTGTATCTCATATTCTAATTAATAGAACTCTTATTATGACCTCATAAAAACAAAACAACCCTACATCTGTTTACGAGGAATACAAAATGACACAATCAAAGCCTCTTCCATCCTTTGCATTAGCGATAGCACCTATCGCTGTAATGTTTGGTCTACTTGCTATTGGATACGGCCTATTTGGTCTACAAATTGAAGCACTACTGCTTACTTCAGCAACCTTCACTGGTTTTATCGCATACAAAATGGGATACAACTGGGATGAAATAATGAATGCTATTGTTGAGAAATTGGCGAAAGCAATGCCAGTTATCTTAATTTTAGTCTCGGTTGGTGGCTTAATCGCAAGTTGGATGATCAGTGGTACTATCCCCTACATGGTTTATTGGGGATTAAAAGTTATTAGCCCTCAATATATTTTAATCGCTGCTTTCTTTGTTACCAGTGTGGTTTCTGTGTGTACTGGTACATCATGGGGATCTGCAGGAACAGTAGGTGTTGCGTTAATGGGTGTAGCAGCAGGTCTTGACGTATCCTTGGCCGCCGCTGCTGGTGCGGTGGTTTCTGGTGCTTACTTTGGTGATAAAATATCCCCTCTTTCTGATTCAACAAACTTTGCCCCTATTGTTTCTGGCACTACATTATACGAACACATCCAACACATGCTTTATACAACGCTGCCAGGCTTTGTTATCGCTTCTGTTGTCTTCTTCTTCGCTGGCCAATATGGTGATATTGCGAATGTAAGCGAGCCTCAAAAAGTATTAGATATTCTTGCAGGGTTAGAAAGCCTATATAACCTTAATATCCTATTAATCGTACCACCAATCATGATCTTATGGGGTGCATTAACTAAAAAACCAGTACTTCCTCTTATGCTTGCAGCCTCTGCTCTTGCTCTACTTATCGGTGTATTTCTACAAGGTTTCAGCTTACAACAAGCACTACAAGCGTTTGTTAATGGTTTCAATATCGATATGTTGAACACTAACGGTCACACAACAGATGGTTTAGTTCCAGATATTGCAAAACTGCTTAATCGTGGTGGTCTATTCTCAATGATGAGCACCATTCTTCTTGTATTTTGTGCCTTTGCTTTCGCGGGTATTTTGAGCCTAACAGGTGCATTAAATGTGGTGTTAGGTCGCTTCTTACATCTTATTCACAGCACTGGTCAGTTAATTCTATCAACTGTGATTGCAACCATTACTGTGGTACTCACAACTTCTGATGGCAAACTTGCACTCTTAATCCCAGGTGAATTATTTCAAAACGCTTATCGCAAAATGGGATTAGATACAAAAAACCTTTCAAGAACCATTGAAGATGCCGGCACCATTATCGAACCACTGGTTCCGTGGACTGCAGCAGGTATTTACATGGCAAGCACACTAGGCGTAGCAACGCTTGATTACCTACCATGGGCAATTCAATGTTACACAGGCGTGATTTTCGCCATCATTTATGGTTTCACAGGCTTTGGTATTGCAAAAGTACCAGTAACTCAAGACAACGACTCACTATCTCCAATTGACGTAAAATAAGGCTATCTCATGACAACTTCTTTTGACTGCATTCACAACCGCTGTAACACAGGCTCATTAAAATGGGATTTCATGAAAGAAAAGCTCGGATTAGATGGCACAGACCGATTACCTATGTGGGTGTCTGATTACGACTTTCAAGCGCCACCACACGTATTAGAAGCGCTTCATAACCGCATAGACCATGGTATTTTTGGTTATGCAGAACGTAATGATGACTACTACCAAGCGATCATCACTTGGTATCAACAGCAGCATCATATTCACATTGAAAAAGAATGGATAACCACTGTACACGGTGTATTACCGGGGCTTTCAATGGCAATTCAATTGCTAACAGAAACCAATGATAAAGTGGTAATGCAAACACCGGGTTATGGTTCGTTTCGTAAAATCGTTGAATTTAATGACCGCGTATTAGTTGAGAACCCATTAATTGAGCAGCAAGGAAACTACACTATCGACCTTGCTCATTTAGAATCTTGTTTTCAGCAAGGTGCTAAAGTGATGATTTTCTGTAACCCTCACAACCCTGTCGGTAAAGCATGGTCAAAAGAAGAGATAACCGCTGTAGCAGAGCTATGTCATCAATACGATGTGTGGTTGTTAAGTGATGAGATCTGGGGCGATTTAGCAATGGGAGATAACACTTACCATTCAGCATTATCATTGCCAAAAGAGTTGCAACAAAAACTGATTGTCGCTACCGCAGCGAGTAAAACATTCGGTTTGTCTTCTGTACGTATTTCTAATTTCATGATCCCAAATCAAGAGTTAAAAGCACGTTTGGTTCGCCGTTTAGATGCTCACGGCATGGATGTTTATAATAGCTTGGCGATGTGTGCTGCCACTGCTGCTTATCAAACTTCAGCGCCTTGGTTAAATGAACTGAAAACCTATCTACAAAAGAACATTACTACCCTAGCAACTTTTATTGAAAGCGAACTGCCAGAGCTACGCTTTACCCCACCAGAAGCGGGTTATTTAGCATGGGTAGATTGCCGAGATCTTGGACTAACAGATAAAGAACTAGAGCGTAAATTAGTAGAAGCTGGGATAGTTCCAAGCATGGGGATTGCGTTTGGCAATGAAGGTTCAGGCTTTATTCGCTTAAATCTAGGTTGTCCTCGTGAAGTACTTATTCAAGCGATGCAGCGAATTAAAGAAGCCTTAGAAAGATAATCCACACTTCCACAAACCATAAAAAAAGCCGCTATTGATTAGCGGCTTTTTCATTATTCATTTAACACCATTATTTGATGTTGATGATTTGTCCGATAAGTAGACGTCTTGGATTTTCAATTTTTGGGTTTAATTGAAGTAATTCATCTACTGTTAAACCAAACTCAACTGAAATGCTGTAAAGCGTATCGTCTTGTTTAATTGTGTAGAACTTATCTGCTTGCTCAACTTGTTGTTGTGCTTGCTGTTTCAATTTACCTTGCTCTGTATTTAGCTTGTTTACTTCTTGGTAAATATCTTTATCAGTTTCTTTTTGAGCTTGTAACTCGCTCTCTAACGTTGTTACTCGAGACTCTAGCGTACTTACTGTTGATTCTAAGGTGTTAATTTGTTCTGCATGCTGCTTTTGTTGTCCGATCAGTTCATCGTTTGACGCACAACCAGTAAGAACTAACGAAGACATTAGCGACGCTACCAGAATAATACTTTTTTTCTGTTTCATACTTTTCTCACAACTTCATCTGTTTGATAAAAACTTTCGAGTATTGTCATAAAAATAAGATGTATGCACAAGTAATAAATGATTTTATCATTTGATTCTGCTGAGTTTATGGCATTTTATTGCTCATTAAATAGTTATTCTCAACATTAACTTAATTACATTGTGTGTCAGTGATGAAATATTTCCATTGATTCATTTATTTATGGGATAAACCCAGCATTGTTCGCTTCCATGATACTTTTTGATATCGAAAAACAACACTGTGTTTGTCGTACTTAAACCGATTGTTAGTTGCTACCACTAAATATTGTGCTAACATTTGTACGTACATATTTTAAGGGCTAAATTATGGATACTAGAATTCAATTCCGTGTTAATGATGAAGTTAAGCTATTAGCTCAACAATTTGCTGAGAGCCAAGGCCGTACTCTAAGTGATGCTTGCCGAGAGCTGACAGAGCAAATGGCAGAGCAACAGCGTAAAGCATTATCTCACGATCAATGGTTAACTGAACAAGTGAATTTAGCTTTCGATAAATTCGATTCAGGTAAAACTAACTTTATTAGTCATAATGAAGCAAAAGAAACTATGGCTGAGCGTAAAGCTCGAATTCGAGGTCAAAGATAAATGATCTTTTGGGAAGAAGAGTCTTTAAATGATCGTGAGAAAATATTTGAATTTCTTTACGACTTTAATCCAAGTGTCGCTGAAAGAACAGATAACACCATCGAACAGACGGTTGAGGCTTTGTTAGATCAACCTCAAATGGGTGTGCAACGTGAAAATATCAGAGGACGACTACTCATTATTCCTGAAGTATCAATGATTGTTTCATACATGATTGATGGAGAGAGCATTAGAATAATGCGCGTCCTCCACCAAAAGCAAAAGTTTCCGATTGATTAGCCTTATTCGATTGGGCTAATCAATATAAAGTACCTACCTAGTCTAGCTAGCACAACCAAACCGATGCAATTATTGCCCTTATTTTAAAAATAAGCATCACACTTATCTAAATCTAAATCATATGCGACTGCTTTAACCGTTAACTTTTCACTAAATTTAAATGACTCTAACGAATCATTGAACTGAGCATGCTTAGGATAAATTAAATACACTACTCCCTCGCCTTCTAAGTATTTATGACCATAAGCAAACATTTGATACATATCGGATTGGCTTATTCCGTATTTATCTTTAGCAGTTCCTTGATTCTCGTATATCCGCTTCCATTTAGTATCAGCGACACAAACCACTTTATTGGTTTTCTTTTCACTAATGACAAGATCTGGTTTTAGTTTAAACCAACCCTGCTCTTTCTCTGTATTAGGTGGAGTATGAGAAACCAAAGACTGACTGCTTGCTTGTGTTTTTAACTTCAAATGTGATGGTAGATCTTTTTGTAGTTTTATCGCCACATATCGCTCAAATAGAGTTTCCATTGGGAATAAAAATGAAATCCCTTTATGCGCACCAGACAAAGCAATTGGAGATTGATAACTCAAAATTAGCTCACACCATGGCTTCACACTCCGATAGTGAACTAACGAGCGATCAACAGACCACTTTCTGAAATCTAAAGAATAGTTCGATGATAATGGGATCTCATCAAAGACAAATAATAACTCTTTACCTAAACGATGATTCTCATTGCTCTTTGTCCATTTCAGTACTTGCTTCAATGCTGAATGCATTAATCTATTTTCTGAACGATCAGAAGAAAATTGATCATAAGATACGTTAAAACGATTTTGGCACCCCGGACGCTCACGAAGCTGCTTTGATGTTTGAAGTTGCCCTTTCAAATACGGTGTTTTTGCTTCTACACGCTTATACTCACTACGGATACCACGTTTAACAACATCAGCGACCTCTTTTAAAAAATACCCTATTAGCACTTCAAACAATGGCTGTTTTACTGTCTTTAAAGAAGATTGTTCAAATTGCTGCATAGACAGCTTGTTTACCGTTGAAAGCATTTTTAATAATACTTTCTTCGCAGTCTCTGAATCATGTTGATCTGATATCTTAGGTAGAATCTCAATACGAGTACCACACGGCGTTTCTATCACTCCAACATAGTTAACCACTTGAAGTGCTATGTCTTTGCCGTATTTTTTGACTCTAACTAATTCAACTGATTTTTCATTAGCACTTTGTCCGTTCACTAATAACCATTCAAATGCTTTTTTCGTTATTGAATGGCAGTCAACGTCTGATTTGTCGCCGCCATTGAGCAACAAACCAAACTCACGCACCTTAACAATAGGATTGCTCTTTTTGCTTATCATCGAGTATAAACACCGATATACGCTTGAGGATTTTTAAATGCTTTTTGATTACGGCAATAAGGCTGTATTCCTGGCACTTCCCAATCATCGCCCATTAACTCAGCGATCTTACTATTACCAAATTGTTCAATAACAAAACGTAACTCGTGGTTATCTTTTAAATGATCACCAAGTACTTGCCCTACACGTTCCCAATCTTCAAAGAAGTACTCTTCCAATAGCGGTAAGATCTGTAACTCAAAGATCTCTGCTAATAATTGTAGACTTGGGTTACCAAGTAACGGTAAAAATAAACTATGACCAATTGTATGCTCTCGGTCATACAATAATTCAATACGTTGATTCATGGTTTTTACAAGCTTAGCAACGTTAATGCCTTCGATATTAGGAATATCTTTGAGTAGCTCGTAATTTGTCATCATTTCGACAAATTCAAAGCGACGACGAAGTGCGATATCAAGCTGTGCCAGTGATTTATCTGCGGTATTCATCGTACCTATGATGTGTAAGTTTGATGGTACAGAAAACGTCTCTTTTGAATACGGTAACTTCACAGACAAAGATTCCGTGCCACCACTACGCTTACTTGGTTCAATCAATGTAATTAGCTCACCAAAGATATTAGAGATATTACCTCGGTTAATTTCATCAATGATAAGTACACGATCATTGCTTATTTCTGTTTTGTCTTCTATCGAAGGTAATGAAAAGATACCCTGTAACTTATCTAAATCAATAGTTGCGCCATAAAGGCGATATAATGTCATTTGAGATAAGTTCTTTTTGAATAACTCATCTACAGGTAATGACGGTTCATACACTCGATGCCAAGTTACTTTTCTTACTTGAGAATATCCACTATCACTCACTAAAGTTTCATCAAAGATATAATCACTCGTAATTTCAGCAATCGCCCTAAACTTACGATTGCCATCAGAAATGACAACTAAATCACCAATACTCATTTCGTTCTTAAAGTTATTTACCGATGTGACTCTGTAATCACTACTCTCTTTGTCAATAATAACTTCATTAGTACGATAGGTTTCAATTACCTCTTTACGATTAGATGTATTAGAGAAATCTATGTCATAACCATAGCCTAAAAGAACATAATTATTTTCAATACACTGCTGATAAATAAAAGTATCTTCTCCAGAAGTATCCCCTAATGACATTTTCCAGATTTTTCTATTGGATATATCTAACGCTTGTTGTTCAGTATTAACTGTGGCTTTTACGCTTGCAGAATTACACATACTTTTAAAGATACCATCTTCAACATCATAGCTAATCTGCTTACCTTCTGTCGTTGATGCTTTAAGGCCTTCAACAAAATCTTCGTAACTAAAACTTTGATGAAAAGTCACAAATCCAATGCGATTATTATTCAGGAGTTCATCAAAACGACATTTCAATTTTTCACGGTCATCTTTATTTTTAAGATAAAAATCAGGAGCCACAATCTGCAATGCTTTATTAATTGTGGTGTAAGTTTTACCTGTACCTGGAGGACCATATAAAATTGTATTTAAAGAACTTTGACATATCTTCATATTAGAACTCTCTGTATTATCCATTTCTTGATTATTATCTAACTCTCTCCAAATCTGACGACCAAATTCAGCTACATTTTGAACCCTTTTAGGATCATAACTCTTCATAATTTCATCGTAATATTGAGGATAAGAATAACCTCGCCCAGATAGTCCCGTTATCTCTTGAAGTTTATCAAGTGAGAAAATATTCAAGATCTTTGGTGACACGGTATCTTGGTATAAAAATGCTATTTTCCATTTAAATAATGGAGCTAATTCCACATTATCAATCATTTCAAGATCACCACGCTGGGCAGCCTCAATAATATTTAAGATATGCTTTTTCACATTAAAAAATGCATCTGCTTCATTACCACCAAACCTTGATTGCCAAGAATATACTTCTCCATGGCTCATTCCGTTTCGTTCTTTTGGTATTCCTTTTTGCTTATAGATACCAAATTTTGTCGATGGTGAACCTTTTATATTTGCTAAGATACCTGTTTTTGTCTCTACCCAGTATGTGAAAGTATCCTTATCACCAGTAGAAACATATTGCTCCAACGTCATATTTTGCACAGTGCTAATAGGCCATCTTTCTATAAACTCATCCCATGCAACTTTTAAATCATTCATAACCAACTCACATTTATACTAACTACCACTAATGTTTAGTGCTTCTAATTCACCCAATCCAAGTGATTCTCTTCGAATACATCAACACCCTTTTGACGAATACGATCTATCCAGTCTTCCGCTTTATTTGATCCAACGCCATAATACTCAACAGCTGCTCGCTGTAATACTCTATGCTCATTCTGAATTGATGTAGGCATTAAGGCTGAATCATCGGTATTTACACATACTGAAATTGCGCCACGTCTTAAACCAAACTTGTTAAAACGTTCTCCCTCGTTTAGCCAAGATTCAATAGGTGGATTCCAACGATAAATAGGATGCTCATGATAATACTCAAAGCGCCCAATATAGATATTTGATGTTGGACAAGCTTCAAATATTATTTCTTGAGACCCATACTTTTCTATTTGTAGATCTTGGATTGCTTCATACAACTCTAATTCTGCTGCTGATATAGAGTCAAAGTATGTCCCATGCTTATAACCAAAAGGTTCAAAACCTTGCTTGGGATTACAGTTAATAATTACTGATTTTTCACGTCTCTTAAAAAAGTGGACATCTAACTCAGCTAGTATGTATTTTTGCCAAAGTACGAATGCCTTTTGGCTACTAGCGTTGCATTGAATTTGGTCAAAATCTATTATCCAATCACGATATAACGGGTTCTTACCATCTATAACTGGTGGCTTATCATTAGATAACTCATCAAGATTTAACGCATAAGGGCAATTTCGTCTCAACTTCCAAGCTTCGTATAAACTTCGACATGAATGTTCTTCTTCGTAAAGATAGCCAGACCAGAAATTAATTTTCTCTTGAAGTAAATGTAAAACACCAGTAAATTTAGGCACTTTCTGAATAACTTCAAGTGACTTCTGAAAGCACCAAACAAGATTATCTAAATGTTCACCAATTGTAACATAAGCCGTTTGTTGCCTTTGTGCCCACGAACTAGGCGAGACCCCTAGTGCTAGTCCATGACCAATTCGATCTCCTGACTGATAATCACAAAAATACACAGCTTCATCGATTGCTCTTAATCCAGAAAGTAAATGACTATAATCTTCACCTGCATGAATAGTTAAAAAAGGTCTCTGATGACGAGTTGTAAATAGACTCTGTGATGAATGTTTAGCTGAACGCAAAACCCGTAGAGCAGGAGCAAATACCTCAATTGGTAGTTCGTTTTCATTACCTGCTACATCATACCCGCGTATTGCTTTACGCAAATCAACTTTTAATGATTCATCTTCAATTTGAAATGCTTTTATCTCGGTATCAGAAAAAGAAACAGAACCATGAAATTGCTGAAGAAGTCTAACTTGATTCTTAATATTAGCCCTAAACTTAGACTGTCTTTTGTCTTCGCTTTTGCCGCTTCTGGTAAAATGCAAAACAAAGTGGACCCTTTCTGCTAATGATTCTTTAAAGAGTGCCTCTAAACTAACCTTCAACGACTTTGGATCTGCTGGAAAACTATTACTCCCAATAGCAATATTTGGTGATACTCTAAATTCCCTTACTGTTTCTTTTGATATATCTGATTTAAAAGCATCCAAACCGACAATATCTTGTGAGCCTAAATGTCTACTCTTACGAAGTGGAAAATGAAAAGATTCTACAAATTGACCTAATCCAACCCCCATTACAATCATATAATTACGCAAAACATTGCTTATACGAATATAAGTATCTAGAGCTTTATCTGCTTCTTTACTTAAAGAAATTAAGCCAGTACAAAATAAAAGCCAACGATTCGCTGATGGAATTAATAAACAATGAGATTGTGATAAACAATGCTGAGAAAAATTAGCACACTCACCACGTTCAATATATGAAATCGCATCACCTTTGAACTCAATATTAATATGAGGCTTTATATGCAATTTATTTACACGTTTATAATCATGATCAAACGCAAAAGCTGCTAAATTATCACCTAATAAGGCGCTCCACTTAGGTAAATCATTCTTTTTATATCGTTCACTCTCAAATAAAGTGCTTTCAGGTCTTCTTGGCCATTTAATTTTTCCAGTAACCTCTACCCCATATAATGAAAAACTTAGTAGAGATGGACCAGTATATCCATGTCCACCAAGGTGGACATGATTATCAGCAAAACCTTTCTTTCCTTTTAATTGTTGAAGAGCTGTAGGGCACTGGTTATCTTTAATACATGTTATAATATTCTGCTCACTAATATCACAATCGTAAGCTAAATCACTATAGGCTTTTGCAATAATCCAACTAACATCAATTAAAGAGGCTAGTTCTAACCACTCCTCAAGATAACTTAACTTAACTTCGAAACGATCACCTTGCCAAATTAAATACTTTTCAGCTAATAATGATAATAGTTTTTTCAAATTAATCTTATCAAGATTCAATGAACAAATAAGAGCTGTAATATCCTCATTTCTTAGCATCCTTAATATATATGGTTGATAGTCAAAAATACTCTTTTCTTGTAATAGAATTTTTTATTTTCAATACCAACCTCATTAAATAAAAAACGATCAGAAGCAAGTAAAGAAGCATAAGCGATACTCTCATCACTAACTTTAAGCATCATCACCCTCTATATATGACTGTATTGCTTTTAATAAGTTAGCATTTAACTCTTTTGGATCAACTAATGAAGTTTTGTTTGTTATTTTATTTTCTTTAATAAAAGAAATTAATTTATCTTTCTGTTTTTCATCAAATCCATCTAATCTCTTTTTAAGTGCAGATACTAGCTTAAGATCTTTAAGTTCAAAATCTTTCCTTAACTTCGCTAATTTGCTTTCCAACTCTCCTCTCCCTAAAGAAAATAGTGGCTCCAAAGGTTCAGTATCTTTTGATTTATTAATAACAAATATTGGATGTTTCCAAAGTACATCTATAAAACGCACACAAAAACCATCAGCAATATTTTCTTCTTTTAATTTCTCATTATTTCTAGTAATTGTTCGGTCATACTTCTCAAATTCCTTATAATTTCTTAACGTACTATAATTATCTGTTTGAGCAACATTAGCATTAATTGCATTGCCTTTAATTGATGCTGTCATTGCTGAATTAACAAGAATCAATTCAAAACGTCTTGCTAAATCTGTTAAATGCTCATCGGTATAAGTTTTATTAGATTTATATAAATTTAGCGCAGAAAATGTCTTATTAAACATAAATGAAAATATAGATATAAGATCACTTGAATTTATTTCGTCAAAGAACTCTCTATTATTTATTTTCCATATATTAATTTCACCTGCCAGAATCTCTGCCGAAGATCGCTTAGAATCACTTTCTTTTTCAACCTCTTCTTCATAATCGCCATCCTGAATAACTTTAGTTGGACTTGCATTAAATATTGAATAAAATGGTCTACGCCCAAGAATATTATAAATATCTTTTTCGATATCTATAGACTTATTTACGAATGAAAATAAGATCAATTCAAATGCACGACTACAAAATACATACTGATATGTATTTGATAATGTTGAATAATAGTCACCATATGTATAAACATCGAGTAATATATTAGCGTTAATTTTACTTTCGTTAGATAATAAAGAGTTTGTATTTTTTATCGAACCTTGTGTAATATACTTTTTATCATCAAAAAATTCATAGGGTGGCATACTTCGTAAAGTATAACTTTTTTCATTATATGCACTCTCCAGTATAGATAAATTGCCATTTAGTTGAGCTGACACTTGCTTGGGTTGTAATGAAAACATTGAGTTTAAAGAATCTTTTTGAGAACCAAAAAAACATTTGTTAGCCCAAGGATATCGATCTTTGCTCATTTGCATTTTAGGGTTAAATGCAATTAAAGATTCAATATTAAAAGAAGAGCCCTTATCTAAATTATTAAGCGTAAACCATGACATTGCATTAGTAAAAGAAACACCGTTTTTCTTTTGTGTAGCCCAACTTTGGTAAGCCATCCATACCGGATTGATACTTTTATCACGTAACACTTCAGGATTAATAGAACGTACTAACTGGGTTAGTTCTCGTGCAGACTCTGGTTCAGGCCAATTATTTATAACCTCTTCATTTGAACATAGAAAATAAAATCGGTTAAATATCAGGCTATAATATTCTGATATTTTCAATCCAATGTCATTTTCATTATTTACAATGTTTAGATTTTGTATAATTTGTGTTATCGGTCGTAAACCAATTCTCATTTGATTAGGAAAAACTTTTGTTAAATAAGATGTAGTCAGCTCTTTTGATACTAAGATCCCTTCAGCAATTAAATCATCATTTTTAGATTTATTATCATAAGCATTGCTATCAAAATGAACATTTGTCATTTGTTCATATAGACGCATATCACCGCTAACTATAGGAATAATATATGGACACCCGAGTAAACGACGCACATCATCTACAACTTCAAATGCTCGCCCAAGTGCCATATCCACATCATCAATTGGTAGCACCAAAGCTTGACACCCCAATAAATTAATTGCCGACTCTATAAATAAATGGAAATAACTTTCAATTTGAATACCAGAATTATATTGTAGAATTTTATCAATTCCTGAATGACCATTAAAATCATCTTTCTTTCCAAGTGCATCTGCTAATTTTTTTAATGAATTATAAAAATGCGTCTTTTCTTGTTCACTAACGGAACTTAGACCATGACATCCACTTAAACTTTTAATCTTTTTTTCAACTACGTAATAAATTTGAGCAATTATAACATTAGAAAAATGGTCGTTATTTACAAGCATTGTTGGATCAATCACATTCAGAAACTTAAGTTCTTCTTCCTGTATGTTTTTTTGTTTTTCTTTCTTACAAGCTTTGCTCCATAACTTCTCACAATTTCTCAAAAATACAGTTTTCCCTGTACCTCTCTGACCAAAAACAAGAATTGCATTATGAGATAACCATGTTTTTTTATTATCTTTCTCCCTATTTTTTTATATTCTTTTGCTTCTCGCAATGTAATTTCAAGTTTATTTATTAAACTTTCTTGAGCCTCGCACTGCCAAAACTCACCACTAGAATCTGAATAATCATCTCGATATTCAGCTTTTTTGTAATTTAATTTTAAAATATTTGTCATAACTAGCCTACTTTTTTAAACCTTTAATCCAACTAAATGCGCCATTATTTACCGCTATATAATCACCAACAATGTCAGCATGTGTTGCTTCTCTATTCTTTGTATCGATATCTGATAACTTTGCGAGCGTATTCTCTTGTTCAATACGCACAAACTCTTTTTTTTGCCCTTTGATGGCAATTTGATATTCCCTTTTTAATCGTTCAAGATGTTCCGTTGCTAATCGATTTCGACTCCAACCTCTTGTATAACCATTCATTCTGTTCAGTGCATAACATGTAACAAACAGCGTTATATGAACTACAGCAAACAATGCAATCATTTCCTTAGAATAAAAGGCTAAAAACACACCAAATTCCAATAACCAAAGTGCTTTAAAGAATTTGCTGAACGTTTTAATAGAGAGGAAAACTATCACTATTGGCCAAAATATAATTAAATGCCAGTTAACCACATCAAAACCAACAAATTGATAAGGATTGAGTTTAACCAGGTCTACTTTAAGAACAGCATCACTGAATAATATAGCTAAAGAAAGCACCGCCCAAAAAACACTCAAAATCGACAATCTACGCGTCAGTTTATGATTGCCACGAAAGCCATCTCGACGATCTTCATATTGTTTTAAGTAATAATTGATTTCATCAATTGCCACATCACCAGTTTGCTTCTGATTATTATCACTGCTCATTAACTTTTTCCTTTCTTAAAATTCTCTACCTACTCTAGCACGCCCCTGTACACATCATCACAGGTGACTAACCAAACTCATGCAACAATACAATTAGCTCTACTTTTAATGAGGCTTTGATATCATCTCGTTGGCTCCAGTCTGGGTATTGGGCTTTATAACCTTCATGCGCTTAGCAAGTTCTAATAACTTGTCATCTGAATAAGTAAAATCGCACTTTTGCAGTATATTGTACACTAAATTAGAGAGGAAACATTGATATTGGAGAAGGAATGGTAAAAATTAGATAAAAAAGCCACACTAGCTCTAGCATAACTTTAATAACAAATCTTTATTGTTTAACTAATTCGTGATGCTCTATTTAGAACAATCTCATAACTAGATTTTATATAGACTCACACTTATATCGTTTGCCATTATTGATTCTTGGGTTATCCCTTTTTCTACATTAGACATTAATAACTCTAGATTAGAAGGAATTAGTACTGATACTCGTTCCCAATTTTGATACTGATTACTAAATAGATCTGAGCGCCCATGTTGTTTAAGCACCTCTTTTGATAAATCTGGAACAAGCATATAATCAGCACCTGATGCAAAGGCTAAAGAAATACCTTTAGGATCTGTATCAAACCAAGCGACAAGTTCTATATCTGGAAAAGTTAGGGCAATTTCTTTTGATATCACGCTACAATCCTTATCTCCTCGGTAGACGATAAGAGGATTAGGCTCCATATCCGTTTTCACCAATCTAAACTTAGAAAACGCTTCATAGTTTTCAACAATAACAACTTGGCTGTGCTCAATGCTCTTCAAATGACTTAGAGCTATCTCAATGTTCATGCCTTCTTCTAAGTCGTATGTTTTATTATTTATGTTCGTGGACAAAATCCCATAAACTTTAATTACCTTGTCTTTGACTGGCCTTGAGCTTAACTTCTCATTTGGAAAGAACTGAGCGATATCCGTTCGAGAATTTGGAATAGGATCAGTTAAAAGATCAAAGCCTGATTGTTCTTTAATTACTTTTCTAATTTGACGTATATCTCTAGACGTTAGCTGTAACTTTTCACCACTGGTAATTCCAACACTAAAGTCGCGGTGAAAAATCTCAAAAACGCCACTCAGCACTACATTGGTACCGTCTTTAACTTTCGCTGGAGAAAAAAGTTGTTTAAGCCGATTTAAATCACTACTGGTTATATTATCAATAATTCTACTCACAGTTTCCTCGCTATAGATACATCTTCTAAGTGAAGGTTGCCATAACCTATATTGCTACCTTTTGCTAAATAGGTATAAGACCCGATAGGCTCAACGGTAAAGCCTTTGCTATCTTCGGGAAGCATTGAACTATGGAAATTAAGCACGCTAAATAGCCACACATCTTTAGCGCAAGTAAGCTGTTCAAGATCTTCCGGCAAATCATTATTGATTTGCTCATAATATTCCAAAGCGGAAATGCTGGTTTTTCCCTTGCCAATAAAGGCTTCAGCAAAAAAGGTATCACAATGAGAATCAATGTCCGCTTCAATCAGCTCTTGTATTTCAACATCAAGTGCCAATTCTCGGCGCTCAGCCTCTTCAACAACCGGAAGTTCTTCTTTTTCAACAGGCTGCACCGTAATTTTCTCAACAATATCGGCTAATTCCAGCTCTTGCTCCATATCATCAGGATTTGGGTGATGCGCAAATTGAATAGGCTCTGAAAGCCAAAACGTCGGTATGCCATCGTACTTTGCTATCTCATCGGGCAAAATCAAATCGTCACTTGGTGTCCAATGTGGCTCTTGATCAATAAACCGTTCAAAGGCATTGATCAGGTCCTTATCACGCTCTCGGTTACGATACTTCAGCATCAAAGCTCGAAGTTGAATTAGGATAGAGCCGAGCTCTTGCTGGCAACTACGAATAGCACTGTGCATTTCAGTACAAAACAAGGTATTGAGCTCTGAGTTATCTCCAGCCATTTCACTCAACAACTTAAAAGAAAAAGCTTTCATGCCACTAACAAGCTTTTCAGCTTGCTCTATCGCGACTTGATTCTCTTTTTGTTTTTGAGCGAGCGTATGACCATAACCAAAATCATAACTGATACGGTTTCTTAGGCGACGACAAGACTCTTGCAAATCCATTGTGATTTCATAAACGACACCTTCTAAGCTATTAAACCGATCAGCCTCTTCCTCTCTTTTGCCATTTAATTTAGCTTCAAGATATTCTTGTGCGAGACTCTGAATTTCTGGAATGCGCTCAGCGTGTTGAGTCCCAAGAAACGAACTTGCTTCCGTTTCAAGGAAATAGTTCATCAGTGCCTCCATTTTAGGATGCACACGGTAGCCGCGGCTTGTCACGATAACAACACGGGCTTCTTTTAATTTACGTAGGTCGTTGGCGTTCTCATGAGTTTCACGTATCGTGCCATTTTCAAAAACATGCGTTAATGTGTCCTTTGCTTGGCTGATTAAGCTAAGCATGTGATTGACACCACCATGTTTCCCATTATTTTGAGAGCTCATCAAAAGTCGAACTCCTCTTGGTTCTCGTTTGCTTTGTTAACTGCTTCAACGATCTTTTCATGGGTATCGATGAAATCGAGCACTTCGTAAATAAAATCTAACTTTCCTGTCATCACATAGAGCTGACGCTCTTTATTTACTAAATGAGCCACCCCTTCTTTAACCAAGAATTCGACGACTACATTGAGTTTATCAGTTGCACTGTCACGCACTTTTTTTCGACTCACTTTCGGGAGTCGATAAATACTATCGAGTTTCTCCATCAAGCTAGGAGACGATTGAATTTGCGCACTCAGGACAGGCACACTTAACTCATCACCACCAACCATCACGGCTTCAACTTGAGCAGCCTCACTGACTGTCGCCACGAACTTAATCAAAGGTCGAATTATACCGTGTACATTACCCATCAACGCGGTCACCTGACGACGATTGTGGTCGTCAATACTTTTATAGGTGACATAATAGGCACTGGTTCGACTCGTACATTGGAGCTCGCGGCCCATAAGAGTCAACGCTTGATTGATTTCTCGGCATGTACGATCCTCTTTAAGCGTCTTGTAAGCTTCACGATCAGTTGCTGGGCAAATAAAACAACCACTAAGTAGAGACTCTAAGACTTGTGATACTGGTTTCATGCTTCTACTCCTGTGCTAGTTTCAGCGGCTTTGGCTAACGCGAGTTTGCTTACTTTAGGTTTATTAAAAATGTTCTTGTAAGGCGTTAAGTGGTACAGGTACTTGAATAAATTAGCTGTACGATTATTGCCATCAGGTTGAGCAGCAATGACATTGAAGTTGTGTGCCCCCATCATTTTAAGCAGTTTGGCTTGGTTTTCTGCAGTCAACTTACCAATCTCATCTGTTGGGTAAGTTATTGATAGTCGACTTGATCCACGTTGTTGAGTCAGTAGCGCTAAATACAACATGGATTGAATAAGCAAGTTCGTGCCATTACTGGCTAAGTCACGCATATCTTTATCTGTTTTGGCGGTTTTACGCTGGTTGTTCTCGATAACTTCAAATTTGATGTCAAACAGCTCAGTAGGCTTCTTAACTTTCTCGGCACTAATATGATAAGTCAGCGTATCTAAAGCATTGTAAAACTCTTTGGTTGGTAGCTCAGCAGATCCCGTTTTATCCCACTCTTCATAAATCTCAGAGAAGTTAATAATATCTTCCCAACCTTGTAGCTTGGAAAGTGTACTTTCAACGTTAATGTCAATAGAACCAACCACTGAGAACGTATTATTGAGTTTTACTTGTTCAGAGATATTACGACCAAGCTTTTTAATATCACGGTCGAAACCAAGTAGCCGATGCTTGAAATCAACGAGCATACGCCCCATGTTGACCGCGCTTTCAATTGTTATGCTGGTCACCTGAGGAATAATGTCATTCATGATGATTTCTAGAATATCTATTCGTTTAGAGTCACTAGCAACAATATCCTCTGTAATGGTGTTTCGGCTGCTTTCATTCCAGAAACGATACAGCTCCCCGTCACCAAGATTGAGAGTGATAGTTTCCATCTGTTGTATATCTTTTTTACGTAGCTTAGTAAGCCTCTCTAACTCTGGGAGTTTGCTCTCCACATCACTCAATAGTGAATTTAAATCGCCGTTATAGTCGAGCGCTTCTTGGCTGCCTTCTTCACCCTCAAACATCACGTAGTTAGTTAGGCGAGAGATTGCACTGTCAGCTCGCTGTTTGTGGTTTCTCAAGATAGAGAGCTTCTCATCAAACTCTTTTTTGGTTCTATGAGCTTTGGCTCTCAACTCGTTCAGTTTAATTTCAAAAGATTTAATCTCTTGTTGCACAGTTTCAAGTTCTTTGACCTTAGTATTGCGATCGTCACGTCTCTTAGGGTCATCCATTTCATAAACAGCAAGCCATGTCTCGTATTCTTTGATTTTATGAGACTTCACTTTTAAGCTTTTGATTTCATTATCAAGAAATTCAATTTCTTCTTTGTAGCGTTGATAGATTTCACCACTAATGCCTTGGTAACTCAACCGCTGTTCATATTCCGCTTTGATGCGCTGTTTGTTCTCGCCTAACGTCAGAGTACTTTTTACAAGTAGTTCGTCGATAGCTCCAATCATGAGATCAAGTGATGATTCAACATTGCTAATTTGAGTAAGCCTGTCGTTGTTTAACTTTAATTTTGCTTCTTCAAAACGTTCAAGCGTCACTGAGATTTCCTGATCAATCAGGGCTATAGCTTTCTCAATCGATTTGATGCTTACATTAATTTTTTCGACTAAGCCCTCTTTTGCACGGGCAATCTCTATTTTCTTGTTTTTAAGATTAATCTTAGTTTGTGCTAGGTCACCCTCAGTATTTCGCAGCTCATTACGTAGTCGTGACAACTCAAGCGCTGACTGTTTAACAGCCGAATCATTTTTCAAAATGTTCTTATTGAAATCGGCCTCTGCATCTTCAAGCTCACCGATAAGATCCATCAATTGAGCCTGCTCTTCTACATCAGCTTTGTTGGTGACACTACAATCGGCTAGATTGCTCGTATCGATATATAAATCGTACATTGAACCGGAATCATCAGTCATTGAAGGCGTGAGTGTCGTGTCCATCAGAAGCTCATCGGTAAGAATACGACCAAGTGGAGAGCTTTGCCATCCCTGTCGATTAGCCTCCAGGAACGAGAACAAGGTTCCTGAATCTGGGTCTAATCGGTTACTGACTACTTTTAACCTGGCTTCAGCATCGCGCATATTTCGACGAGTGGCCTCTAATCTTTCGAGTAGCTTTTCACGTTTAGTTTGTAAGTTGATTCCTTCCTTCTCACTCACAGTTGTCGTGTGTTTTAACGTGTCTACTTGTTCTTGCAATCTGTCCTTCTCAGACTCCAACTGCTCTCTCTGCACAATAAGAAGCTCATCAATATCTGGGTTCTTTAGTCGCTGTTTTTGAGTGGCGAGTTCAGCCTTATGTTCCATAAGAGCCAGAGATTTATCCGCTATAAAACTCGTATGGGTTTGGGTCAGTTCCTTTAACTGAGGCTGATATACATCGTCTATCTTGTCTTTTTTAACCTTGCACTCTTTCTCGGCATCAAGTTTTTGCTCTGTTAGGTCAGACTTTTCTTTATTGAACTTACTAACAAGGCTTTGTTTGTCTTTCTCATACTTTGCTTTGGCATCATTTACCTTAGTTTCAAGATCTGCGTAACTTTGTCTTTGTTGTGCCACCCTGTCTTCCATTTCTGGCAATTGCTTTAGCTTAACGGACAGCTCTGGATAACCACTATTTTCGTATGTTATAAGCTTGCTGTGATGTACTTCGATCTCAGAGTTAATACTTGTGATAGAGCGTTGAAGAGCACTCTTTTGAACCTCTTTGTCAAGCTTACCTTGATTAATTTCGCCAATCTGCTTGTCACTGTTTTCAAGAAAATCTGAGCGCTGCTGTTCGGTTTTCTTAAGAGATCCATCAAGGCTTTCAGACGCATCACGAATGGTTATTAAGGCACTTGCGAGCTGAGTGGTTAGATAGACAATCTGCTTATTGTTCGCAATAGCTTCAATGAACGCTTCTTTTTTATCTAGGAACGCTGTTAGGCCGTTGTAGTCATCACACCATTGTTCAATTCTGTTTGCATCCACACCAAACTCTAATGTGCTATTCCCTTGCTCGAGGATATCTAGGAAAAGCGCCTTTGTGTCGGCCATATTGAATTCACCTTGAATCAACGCCGCTGTGATTTTTTCAATATGACGGACATCATGACGACCAGAGCACAAAGAGTAGCTGAGGAACTGATTGCTCAAATACCCTGTATTAATGTTTTGGATAATTTCTCGGTACTCTTTGACGCTAGTAATACGCGACTCGTAATCCAAACCGTTGGCGTTCAGCTCCGCGGCCAACTTTGTACAGCCGATAGCGCAAGGCTTGTCTTCGCTGCCTTGTTTAATGATCACTGATTGCTCAAACTGACCTTTAACGAAAAGGTAAACAATGCCACCTTTAGTACTAAGGTTTCGATAACAAATGACATGAGCAACTTGACCACGAGCAGTAATGTACTCGAAAACAATATAACTGTTGTTGTGTGGTAAATACCATTCTGCAAAGGGCTTATTGACATTCGATTTCCTGACGATCTGCGTGCCAGTCGCTCCATAAAAGAACGGAATGAGCCTTAACAGTGATGTTTTGCCTTCTCCGTTACCGCCAGTGATCTGAGTGGGGGCGTCAAAAGAATACTCAGAAAACATCTTGTTTTTCTGATAAGAATTTATTGTGATAACTTTGGTTAATCCTGCATTCATCATCGTATTTCTCTCAATCTTTGTTGTTTTCTTGATTGAAAACCAACCAGTTAAATTTTTGGCAACATAAGTCAGGCTACACTTCACCTACCATATAATTTTATGCTTTCACAGCAATGGCTCCTGAATCTAATACGTCCTTCTCAATATCCACAATAAATATATGTACTTTTTGTATACATGTATATACTGTATACATCAACATGTAACATTTGTGAGCAGGAGCATGATTCAAGTAGATATTAAATGGGACCAACAAGTAAGATTTCGACTAATTGAAATCATAGCCCAGTGGGAAGGCCGGCTGACAACAAATCACCTATGTGACGCTTTTCATATAGGCCGCCAACAGGCTTCTAGAGATATCAATAAGTACATTAGCCTTACAGGCCAAGATCAATTGGTCCTTGATAGGACAATTAAAGGTTACAGACCAGCAGATAGCTTTAAGCCTCTATTTACTCAAGGTACTGCTCATGAATATCTTATGATGCTTCATCAACAGTACAATCAAAAAGAAACATTTGAATTCTTTAATTGGGGGGAAGCTCAATCGACAGTATTGAATGTTCCTGAAAGGGCTATATCGCCAAAAATTGTTCGAAGTTTAATAGCTGCTGCAAGAGCTAATCTTCGTGTGGATATTGACTACGTGTCTCTATCTACACCTGAAGTTCGAGGTCGTATCATTGCTCCTCATAGCTTGGTCTATGATGGTATTAGGTGGCATGTAAGAGCATTTTGTGAAGATAGAAGTAATTATCGCGATTTTGTATTAAGCCGCTTTAGAAACGAACCTGACTTAATGGATAAATCACCAAATACGCGAGAGTATGATGATGATTGGAATCACCAAGTTAAATTAACTATTACACCTAACCCTTATTTATCTGAAAAACAACAATCTATCGTTGCTGATGATTATGCTATGGAAAATAAAGAGTTAGAAATCACAACTAGAAAAGCTTTAGTACATTACTATTTACGTCGTATGGGAACGACACAAGATGAAGAGTTACTAAAAAAAGAACCAGAAATGCATCAACTAACTGCATTTTTACTAAATGAATAGGCAAATTTACCAAATATTGAAGATTGAGGATATTATCAAAGGATGATGTAAATCACAGGCACAAAAAAGCCCACACTAGGTGGGCTTCTTCGTTTAAATAATGGTGCGTCCGAGTGAACTCGAATCACCGACCCCTACCATGTCAAGGTAGTACTCTAACCAACTGAGCTACGGACGCACTGTGTTCTAAATCTTCTATAAAACCTATTGTGACTAAATCAATAGTTGTTGTTTGACAAAAACAAACAGAAGGAATGGTGCGTCTGAGTGAACTCGAATCACCGACCCCTACCATGTCAAGGTAGTACTCTAACCAACTGAGCTACAGACGCATTCCTTTAGAACGAGGCTGATATTATCGAGTTCAGAATCAGTCTGCAAGTAATTTTTTTTCATTATCAATCGTTTGTCTATTTCTCATTCAATCCGAATAAAATCAGAACATATTGATAGAGTCCATACTTTCCAATACAATTGCATGTACCGTTAAAAGGATTTTTATCTTATGCCTCAATCTCGTCTTCAACGCTTGTCATTCTTGCAGCCAATCATCATTTTAATCTTGGTTGGAATGGCCGCAGTTTCTCTTACATTTAGTGTCAAAAATTTTAAATCTGTTGAAAAAACAATCAAAACTTCGTCCTTTCAAGCATTCAATAACTCAATTGAAGCCAGTTACGATATTGTAGACACTGCACTTAATGAATCTATCAAGCGTTATTTAAAAGGCATAGTGACAACCTCTGCTGAATTTATCTCTCAAATTCAAAACTCTCCAGTATTAAGTGCTGAGCAAAAAAGAAGACTCATACAAGATTATATTAACGACAGTAAAATTGGGGATACCGGTTATCCTTACATTCTAAACTCGAACGGAGATTTGCTTTACCACCCTATTTTTCAGGGTCGTAATGTAGGCCAGTACCTTCATATTCAACAACAAATTGGGAATAATGATAATTTTGTTGAGTACTTATGGACGAATCCGGGGGATGAGAAGCCAAGAAAGAAAATCACTTACTCCGTTTATTTACCTGACTCTGATCTGATCGTATCCGCAAGTGCGTATAAAGATGAGCTTCTTCACTTTATTGATAAAAGTTTATTAAAAGATAAATTAGACAAGTACCAGTATGGTGAAACTGGCTATGTATATGTCATCGATTTAAATGGCAATCTGCTGTTGCACCCTAGCTATGAAGGCGAAAATGTTCGTGATCTAATAGGCTCTCACGCTGATGGATTGTTAGAGAAGATACGCCAGTCTGCTCATGCGTACAATTTACAAATGAATCAAAACCAAACCACTCCAAATGATCATTCTCGTATGGATATTGAGGATTACACTTACCAAATTACTTTAGATAATAAAACATACCAAAAAGATGTGTTGTTTATTTATTACCCTTATTTGGACTGGGCGATCATTTCTGGTATCTCTCGAGATGAATTAAATCAACCTACAAATACATTGCTGTATAGCTTACTGACTTTAGTGATCAGCTTAACGGCTTTAATTTTAATTTTGATGCTGTTACTTAACCATCGCCACAGAAAATTAATTAATGTACTTAATAGAGACTATCTCACTGGTTTGTACAACCGTGGAACGTTTCATAGCAAGGTATCACCACTCATAAAATCGAGTAACAGTAATAACAAATTTAAGCCCTATTCGATTATTTTATTGGATATCGATTTCTTTAAACGTATTAATGATAATTACGGACATTTAGTCGGTGATAAGGTGATCGCTATAGTGGGTAGAACAATGGCTCAATACCCTAATGTGTTAGCTGGTCGTTATGGTGGTGAGGAATTTATTCTTTTTATTCGAGATAATGACATTGAGTCAGTGATTGAATTTACCGACCAAATACGTACACAAATCTCAAACTATAATACGCTTCATGAAGACATTACTCTGAGCGCTGGGATTACGACAATTAATAAACCAAACGTACTATTAGATGATGTGATTGAACAAGCGGATAAAGCGCTATATTACTCAAAACATAATGGACGTAATAAAATCACCCATTATCAAGATATCTAATTAAAGAAAATAAATTGAAGAAAAACTGGACAGGACGAGCCCTTGAACTACGCTAAATAAGGTAATGCTTTCCATTTTATTATTAGCGCAAGGCTCGCGATGAGCCGTTTCCCAAAGCCCGTGACCAGGAATAGTTACGGGCTATTTTTTTGGGTAAAAACGTTATTTAACTAAATGAATACCGTCTTTTTCGATGGTGATCTTACCTGCTTTATATAAACCACCAATGGTTTTCTTAAACGTGCCTTTACTGGTTCTAAACTCAGCAAAAATAGCATCTGGTGATGATTTATCACTTAGCGGTAAGAAACCGTCTTTCTTCTCTAATGTCGCAATCACTTTTTCACTTAAGTCATCCATACGTGCTTTACCTGGACGTTGAAGTGATAATGAGATTTTACCATCTTCACGCACATCACTAATGAATGCTTTTAGTTGCTTACCAATGAACAGTTTGCCAAACACATCAGAGTGGAAAATTAATCCCCAATGCTCGCCATTCACAACGGCTTTGTAACCAAGATCCGTTCGCTCAGCAATTAAGATATCAACTTGTTGACCTTTCTCGTAGTTTGCTGGTGTCTTATCTAACCACTTGTTGAAACGTGTTGTTCCTACGATACGACCAGAGGCTTTATCTGTGTATACGTAAACAAGGATTGATTGACCTTCATTTAAACGACCACGTTGCTCACTAAATGGAATAAGCAAATCTTTTTTCGCAATGCCCCAATCCACAAATGCACCGATACTGTTTGTACCGATCACGTTCATTAGTCCAAATTGACCCACTTGTGCTTTTGGCGTTTCAGTTGTTGCTACCACTTCATTTTCTGAATCAAAATAGATAAACACATCCAGTGCTTCGCCTACTTCTGTGCCTTCTGGAACAAAACGACTTGGAAGAAGAATTGAACCAAAATCTTCGCCATCTAAAAAGACACCAAAATCTACGGTTTTTGTTACTTCTAATTTGTTGATTTGACCAATTTTAACCATTACTTCAATTCCTAAATAAAATACTCGGTGATTATACCCGAACTCTGATATGCTTGCTGTATGAATTAGCATTTTTATAGGAATTTCCTGTGATTACAGTTGGTAAGAAGGATGGCTTATCACTAAAAATTTCTCATATTGTTGAAGAATCCAAACAACATGAACTAGAAATGTTTCTTTTTATTCCTGGTGAGCTTGGATTAAACAAGGATATGATTTCTGAATCTGAGTTTTATTACAACTCGATTCAAAGCCAACGAACCTATTTTAGTGATAAAAACCACCTACCTCTTGTGCACTCTCGCCTTGCACAACGTGGACGTTTATCTAGCGAACAATATCGTTTAAGTTTGAGTTTATACGCCTATCAATATGCACTTGCATTAGAAAAAGCGATACAACAACTAAGCGATACGACTCGTGACGACATTACGCACGAGGAAGTTGAAGATGCTATTGAACTCGCAATTGATATCCTTAGAAAGTTACGACGTAACGTACCTTATGACGATACGCTAAAGCGTTACTACGCAAACATCGACAATTACCTTTCTTGGTACACCGAGCAGAAGTTCCTTTCTCTGATTGCGCACATGCCACGCAATGAAGATTATAAAGAAGTGAAAGAGAAGCTTATCGATTTCTGTGAAAAAGAAGATCTGCATCGTTTAGATAAGAGTTATAACTCTCGTAAAGCTCGGGAAGATATCACTCGTATGTCAAACAAAATGCGTCTACTGCGTCGTTTAATCGAATTCCCTATCGTGCTTAAAGAAAAGAACCTTGCTTTAGGTAAACATATTAAGCGTATGGTCAAAGGCGGTGCAACGGCTGTGGTTATGATCTTTGTATCATTAATGGTGATTCAAGCTCGTGGTTTCTTGGGTGAAATTACGGCCTCTTTCATTTTTGCGGTCTCATTTATCTATGCCATGCGTGAAGTCTTTAAGGATGACTTACGTGATGTAATGTGGCGTTGGATACGTAAAGGACAACCTAAGTGGCGTAAACGCTACCTTGACCCAACAAGTAATACTTATGTTGGACGAAAATTAGAATGGCTTGATTACATGACGTTTGCTGAGCTTGATTCTGATATTCAAAAATTACGTAAACACCGTGTTGTGCAACGTGAAGAAGTGGTTTTAGCCTATAAAAGTCAAACTAAAATGGCCATTACCAAATTCATGAGTGGTTATGAACAAACTCGTGAAACCATGCTGATTGATTTGCGCCCTATTGCTCGTTTAATGGAGAAAGGATCTCAAAAGATTTATCACTTAAATGATGGTCAAGTCAGTAAAGAATCTGTTGAGAAACGTCATTTAATTAATTTGGTCATTAGAGAGACAATGGATGATTACAGCACGCAGTTGCACCGCTGGAAAATCATTGTTAACCGTTCAAAGATTATTGATATAGAAAAGATATCTGACGAAAAATAATTAAACAGCTTATGATACAAAAAAACGCCTTTATTGCTTAACGAGATAAAGGCGTTTTTTATTGCTACTTAATAACATTAAGTTACGCGGTAACTACAACATCCATGACATTCAGTTGCTCTAACAACTCTTGAATACGAGGGTTTTGAGCCAGTTCATCAATGGTGGTTAACACTGGCTTATTTGCTTTATTCGCTGATTGAATTGCATGTCCAATAAGGTGTATAACCGCATCGTTTTGTGGATCAAAATGATGTTCTAGTGCTTCATTTTGCTTATCAACGCCTAATGTAAACTGTGTTAATGTATCAACATTAATCACCATACCATCAAAGTATTGCAGTAATTTATCTGCCATTAATGCTGCAGCTGGCACATCACACACAAAGTGTACTTTTAAACTATCTAAACCACGCGGTAAGCCTTGAATCGCTAGACGATCAATAATGGTTGCAGCATCACTTAAATTACGAACAAATGGTACGACGATTTGCACACTTGCTGATGTGTTTGCAATGACCTTTTTGATCACTTCACACTCTAGAGCAAATTGGTCGGCGCTAGCGTCAGAAGCGTATCGAGTCACACCTCGAACTCCCATCATTGGATTGGCTTCTTTCTCTTCTAGTTGGCCAGCAAGAAGACCTGCAAAAGCCGCGCTATCTGCATCTGAAAATGCAATTTTGATTTCTTTTGTCGCTTCAGTAACATTCGATAGAATCACGTTTGCTAGTGTATCAATAAAATGCGTTTTTCCATCTGCCGCACTTTCAATGATTGCAGCAAAACTTTGAGCATCAATTGACGTCATTTCAGGTGCTTTGATTACCGCTTTTGGATGGTAAAACAAGTGTTCTTGAATAAGTGCGGCAATAGATACATACAATGAAGCGTCTGAGTCTGTCTCTGATTGATATGAAGGTAAACTCGCAACACGATTAAGTGTCGGTAAAATTGTGTCTGTCATGCTTGCTCCAGTAAACGCGTAAATACCATTTATGTTGTTATTAATGTGAACATACCGATACATTGCCAACAACTCAAGTCCAAAAGATACAACAAGTTAACTTTTATTTACTTATTGTGGCTAACAATAAAAGTTTTGGGTTTCATCCCCTCTCATTTTCCGTTATCTTAGTCGGTGTGTATTAAAAAAGAATTAACAGGCGAACTTTTATGCCATTTCAAACAGATGAACTTCGTACTCAGCCTCTAGGCCCAATGCCAACGCCAGCTGAGCTTACGACTGCTCACCCTATTACGGACGATGTTGCTGAACATATCGAGCAATCTCGTGCGCAGGTTGAAGCAATTTTAACTGGCAAAGATAAGCGCCTTTTAGTTGTTGTGGGACCATGCTCTGTACACGATACAGAAGCGGCATTGGATTACGCACAACGCTTAGCAAACATTCAAGAACAGTATAAAGATGAGTTGTTCATCGTTATGCGTACTTATTTTGAAAAACCGCGCACGATTGTGGGCTGGAAAGGCTTAATTACAGATCCTAATTTAGATGGCAGCTATGCACTTGAAGCTGGCTTACATAAGGCTCGTAAACTGCTCCTTGATATCAACAAACTGGGTTTAGCTACAGCGACTGAGTTTTTAGATATGATCACAGGTCAGTATATTGCTGATTTGATCACTTGGGGTGCTGTTGGCGCTCGTACAACTGAATCTCAAATCCACCGTGAAATGGCATCTGCATTATCATGTCCTGTCGGTTTCAAAAACGGTACAAATGGTAATATTCAAATTGCTATGGATGCGATTCGTGCAGCGAAAGCTTCTCACTTTTTCTACTCGCCAGATAAACAAGGCCGTATGACAGTTTACCGCACTGCAGGTAATCCATTTGGTCATGTGATCCTTCGTGGTGGTAATGATAAGCCTAACTTCGATATCGATTCTGTGACAGATGCCTGCCAACGTTTAGCGGATGTTGATTTGCCTCCTCACCTAATCGTTGACTTTAGCCATGCTAACTGTCAGAAAAAACACCGCCGCCAGCTTGATGTAGCCAAAGATATTTGTGCTCAAATCGAATCTGGTAGCAACAAAGTTGTTGGTATTATGGCTGAAAGCTTCATTGTTGAAGGCAACCAACCAATGACGGATTTAAATAACCTAACTTATGGTCAATCTATTACAGACCCATGTTTAAGTTGGGAAGATACCGTGGCTATGTTAGACATGTTATCGAATACTATTAAAACATCTCGTTAATTTAAGGATTAAAACTATGCCTGCTTTTGATATTGTCTCTGAAGTTGATAATGTAGAACTGAAGAATGCGGTTGATAACGCAACACGTGAACTTGCAACTCGCTTTGATTTTCGTGGCGTTGACGCTAGCTTTGAACTTAAAGGCGAAAACATCAAAATCAAAGCTGAAGATGATTTCCAACTGTCTCAACTAGTTGATATTCTTCGTGGTAACCTAGCAAAACGTGGCGTTGATGCTCGTGCTATGGATATCAAAGATGCGGTTCACTCAGGTAAGAATTTTTACCAAGATATCGATTTTAAACAAGGTGTTGATACACTAATTGCTAAGAAATTAGTAAAAGAAATCAAAGCATCTAAAATCAAAGTTCAAGCAGCGATTCAAGGTGAACAACTGCGTATCACTGGTAAAAAGCGTGATGATCTACAAGCGGTAATGGCACTAGTTCGTGAAGGTGATTTTGGTCAACCTTTCCAATTCACTAACTTCCGTGACTAATTACTGTTAGTTTAAGTTTGATAGATAAAAAAAGCGCCTCTACTTTTCAGTGAGGCGCTTTTTATACCAATGTAACTAATTAGGTGATCTATTTATTACGCAGGAAAATCACTTAAGAGTAAGGCAAAAATTCTTATAAGTAGTTATTCTACAATAATAATTTTTAACGCAACTATTGAGTGATTTAACCTGTAATAATGAACAACTAATTAATAGAATTGGTATTATTATTTACTGTTCAATTCTATTCGCTTATCAAACGTTCAAATTCGTCAATTTGGTTACTAACTCTATCCAAACTCTGCTGCCAAAATGTCTCTTGTGTTAAGTCCATTTGTAGGTGTTTTTGTACTACTTCTTCAGCTCGCATGATTCCTGTATCTCTTAAAAGATTAATATAATCTCCATAGAAATCAGCCCCTTTCGCTTCTCTTTGTGCATACACACCAATACTGAATAAATAACCAAATAAGTATGGGTAGTTGTAGAAACTTACTTCAGGAATACTGAAATGCAATTTGCTTGCCCAGAAAAGTGAATCCGCTTCATTCATTGAGTCACCATACCACTCCTCCCAAGTGACACGCATTAGCTCAGATAAATCTTCGGCACCAAGCTCTTTTGATGAACGCAGCTCATAAAATGCTTTTTCGAACTCATAACGAACAGGAATATTAATCGTCAATGCCAATGCTGATGACAACTCTTCCCATAACATTTCAATTTTATCTTCTTTGGTTTTCGCTTTTGCAAGCAAAGCATCACGTACTACGTTTTCAGCAAATATAGATGCTGTCTCAGCAAGTGTCATTGGGTAACGTGTCGTGCACAATGGCATGTCTCGCATTACCCAGTTATGAAATGCATGACCGAGTTCGTGAGCAAGAGTAAGCACATCAGACATGCTGTTACCCCACGTCATGAAGACCAATGGCGTACGTGAGTCAGCAAACTTTGTACAATAAGCACCAAGACGTTTGGTTTCTTGTGGTGCTGCATCTATCCAACCGTTTTTCACCATTACATCAACAAAATCAGCCATCTCTTGTGATACACCTGAAAATGCATCTTTTATGATATCAATGGCTTCATCAAAACTATAATTAGAAGCGTCTCCAACTAATGGTGGCATTGATGCAAGTTGATCCCAAGGCGTTAGCTGCTCTGTTCCAAACATTTTGGCCATTAATCGCCCAGCTTTTTGTCCTACTTCTCGATTCTTTTTCGCCACAGACATCATACTATCTAGCGTGGCTTGCTCGATTCGGCTGCCATGTAAACTTGGCTCAAGAAAGTGAACCGATTTTTCTTTACTGCGCTTTTGATATTCAGTTAAACGCCAACCCGCTAGCGCATTTAAGATGGCAGAGAAACTCTCTTGATTCTGTTTCATACCTTGTTGAATCGCTCGCCACGCAGGTTCTCTACGTAAGGTGTCACTGCCGTATAAAATGCTTGCTGCTTGTGACAGTCCCATCACTTCTTCTGTACTATCAGCAAGTTCCAATGTGACCTTCATAGAGCCTGTTATATTATCGTATAACTTACCCCATGCATTTTTACCATCAACACTCATCGCAGACAGCAATTGCTCCTCTTTTACACTTAAGCGGTTTTCAACAAGCTTGCGCTCTTCTTCAAGCAGAAAACGATGTGCATTCAGTTCTTCATTTTCTGAAATGATCTGCTCAAACTGTTCAAGAGGTGAATTTACGATACTATCTAAAAATGGGCTGAATACTTGTGATAATGCAGAGCCTAGCTTTGTCATGTGATTAACTAAAGCTTTTGCTTCGTTATTCGCAGAATCAACCGAGGCAATGCAGTTTGCATAACTGGCCACGGTTGCAAGATTCACAGTGATAGCTTCTTTCATTAAAATAGCGTGCTGCAATTGCGATACAGCGGCATCAGAGTCTAACTGCGGGAAATCGGCAATCTGTTGCTCTAATTGAGAAATAGTCTGTTTTAATTTCGGATCTTGAAGAGATTGGAATGCGATAGAAAGATCCCAGCTTGGTGCTGTCATAATAGTGTCCTTATATATTTTTCCTCTATCATATCAAGCTACTGTCCAAGGTAAAGCCTTCCACTTCATCGACTCAATTTATAAGACAGATAAGCATATTATTTACACTTTTGTACAAGCAAACACGCTCTATGGCCAATCTCTACATTGGCGTTAGGAAATACAACCGATTCGCCATCACTATTTGCTTTGTAGTGGTCAACACCATCAAGAGCTAATGACTCGCCCTCTTCAAAGTAGGTAAAGTTTGATAAATCCGCTGCAAAAGAGAACTCAAATTCATCACTTTTTTTCATAATGCTTCGAGTGACTTGATACTCAGCAATCTCTCTATTACTTAATTCTGTAGCATTCGTATCTGAAGAAGAAATAAATCGCTTTAACCCTTGAATAAAACCACTCAGCAACGAGAAATCATTCTCTCCCATTCGGGATACCTTCCCTAGCTCAACCGTTGCCGCATGTGCTCCATGATGCTCTGCGCTGTACCAACTAAAAGTAGATGCTGGCGCGTCTGAATATAAACATGCCTCTATCTGACTCTGTTTTAAAAATTGAAGTAATGGTTCAGAGCGTTGGTAATGACGATTAAAAGGATGTATTGCAAAAGTATAATGTTTAGAACGCCTAATCGCACAATGCAGATCTAAATGCCATTTTTCTTTTTCAGAATATTTAGCATAGAAATCATCAACAGATGACATTAATTGATTAGCAATAGCAACTTCTTGAATAGCATCGTCTGGTGCTTGGTGATGTAAAAACAATCGGTTTAAATTGGTATCAATGAATCGAATATGTTGATGCGTTGCTGCTGGATGCCCATAGATAAACAAACATGGATGCTGCAATACTAATGAGCCATCTTGAATATCGTTGATTATGTCATTAAGGATTTCAATTGGTGAGGTTTCATTTCCATGAATACCTGAAGATAAAACGATTGCTTTACTTGATGGATTTTTAGGCGCAATTTCGATGATTCCTCTAGTTAAATAATTAACTTGCGTTCCATTGTCTAATAACCAAGTTGTGCACTTTATTGGCTTAGAGAAATCCAGTGTGTCTTTAATAAATGCAATGCGATCCATCGGCACTTCCTGTTTTTAGTAAAACTTAATACTAAAAACTGTACCATTACAAAAACAAAACAATAACAAATTAAAAACAATTCTGTGATAACAACCTGAATAATACCAATCACTGTAGTAAATGATCAGAAATAGTTTCGATAAGTCGTTATTCTACAATCAAATAATTCAACGCAGTTATACTACGATTGGTATAAACCTTTCACTTCATAGAGTTAATATTACAGGCAATAAAAAAGCCATGTGATTAACTGCATCACACGGCTTCTCTCTTGTTCGCCTAAAATGGCAAGACTATTTTTCTACAGGTAGATTCTCTACACGAGCTTTCAGCTTCTGACCCGGTTTGAATGTTACAACTCGGCGTGCAGAAATTGGAATATCTTCCCCAGTTTTTGGGTTACGTCCAGGACGCTCACTCTTTTCGCGTAAGTCAAAATTACCAAATCCTGATAATTTCACTTGCTCACCACTCTCTAGAGCTTGCTTAATCTCTTCGAAAAATACTTCTACCGTTTCCTTGGCGTCGCGTTTACTTAATCCAACTTTTTCAAATAAGGTCTCAGCCAAATCAGCTTTAGTGAGTGCCATAAAAACTACCCTCAAGTTACGTTAGACAGAGTCACAGCATTGCTGTAACTGGAAACTGAACAGTTAGTACGATGCATCTGCATTGTTTAACTAATGACAGTGTATGCCAACCGACTGATTTTCGCCAACTTTTTTCTAAAATTTAATGCTGCATTTATGAGATAAAGATCAAGTTTATAAGTCTTATCTACTGAAATCTCTTATTATTTGCCATGCTAAGTTATTGAAATAATATCTAAACCTAAATATTTAAAAATAACAGGATAAAACTCTGTTTTTAACTCTGTGATAAAGGCCAAACTTTTATTAATAAATTTGAAGATAGTCCATCTATATGATTATGTTGTAGTTAGTTTTAGCCGCTAAATAGCCATAAACTCACGCTTATTGTGGTTTCAGGATTATATACTGAAAGCGCCTATTTCTTTACTGATTTAGCGTTAATAAGGTGGAGTTAATATGTTTCACATAAGATGCATGAATGTGTTATCAAGATTAATTTATAAATCTTAAATTTTGAATAAAAAAAATCCAGTACCAACAAATGTCAGTACTGGATCTTATATTCTTTCGTTAGAAAAGAAGTATATTAGTCACGCAGTGTTGCTGAGAACTTCTCACCAATTGCAGCAACGATAGCATCAACAGCTGAAGTGATATCAGCCTCTTCTAGCGTACGCTCAACAGATTGAAGTGTCAGTGCGATTGCAAGACTCTTCTTACCTTCTTCAACGCCTTGACCACGGTAAACATCGAACAGTTTCGCGCTAGTTAATAGCTCGCCACCTGATGCTAAACATTCAGCAACGATGTCACCAGAAGCAATTGCTTCGTCTGCAACGATCGCGATATCACGACGGTTTGCAGGGAACTTAGATACTGATGCAGCTTCTGGAATAACGCGAGTATTGATTGCGTCCCACTCGATTTCAAACATGATTGTACGACCGTTTAAGCCAAACTTACGCTCTAGCTCTGGGTGTACTGTACCAATGAAACCAACTTCTTTACCATCAACAACGATTGCTGCTGTTTGGCCTGGGTGAAGTGCTGGGTGCTTAGCCGCTTTAAACTCATACGCTAATTCGTTAGCAGTTAGTTCAAGAACCGCTTCTAAATCGCCTTTAAGATCAAAGAAATCAACTGTGTTTGTTGCGATATCCCAGTGTTCTTCACCACGAGTACCAGCGATGATACCAGCAAGCATCATTTCTTGACGCATGCCGTTTTCTGCTGATTCTTCTGGAATAAAACGCAGACCAGATTCGAATAAACGAACGCGTGGTTGTTGACGTTTTTGGTTATGAACAACGGTATTGATCAAACCAGTCCATAGGCTTAAACGCATCGCTGACATTTCAGCTGAGATTGGGAATGGCAGAATTAACGGCTCAATCTCAGGCACGATCAGTTTTTGTTGCTCTGGCTCTACAAAGCTGTAGGTAATTGCTTCGTGGTAACCACGGTCAACAAGAAGATCACGAACACGCTTAAGCGGTTGGTTTGCTTCTTTGTGATCGTTCATGTTTAGTGCAGCAACAGGCGCTTGGTTAGGAATGTTATTGTAACCGTAGATACGACCTACTTCTTCAATTAGGTCTTGCTCGATTGCAATATCAAAACGCCATGATGGAGAGCTTGCAGTCCAACCTGTGTCAGTACTTTCAACTGCACAACCTAGACGAGTAAGGATCTCAACCACATCTGTTGATGGGATGTGATGACCTAATAGACCATCTAACTTGCTACGACGTAATTCAACTGTGTTTGCTTTTGGTAAATCAGCTTCTGATTCAACAGCAACAACAGGAGCTACTTCACCACCACAAAGTTCAACTAGAAGCTGTGTTGCGCGCTCCATTGCTGCTGCTTGTAGCGTTGAATCAACACCACGTTCAAAACGTAGAGAAGAATCAGTGTGTAGACCGTATGCACGTGCACGACCACGGATGTGATCAGGTGCGAAGAATGCACACTCAAGCATGATGTCAGTTGTTTCAGAAGTAACACCAGACTCTTGACCACCAAAGATACCAGCGATTGCTAGTGCTTTATTTTGGTCTGCAATCACTAATGTGTTGTCGTTTAATTTTGCTTCGTTGCCATCAAGAAGAGTCAGTTTCTCATCTTGCTCAGCCATACGAACCACAATGCCACCGTCGATCTTAGCTAGATCAAACGCGTGCATAGGTTGGCCTTGCTCAAGCATTACGTAGTTTGTGATATCAACAATCGCATCGATTGAGCGAATACCACAACGACGCAGTTTCTCTTGCATCCAAATTGGTGTTTCAGCTTTAGCGTTTACGTTCTTGATAACACGACCAAGGTAACGTGGACACGCTTCAGTTGCTTTAACTTCGATAGATACTGCATCTTCAATGCTTGTCGCTACTGCTGCAATAGTAGGTTCTGTAACGTCTGCACGGTTAAGAACACCTACTTCACGAGCTAAACCACGAATGCTGAAACAGTCAGCACGGTTTGCTGTTAAGTCAACGTCGATAGCAACGTCGTTAAGTTCTAAAATATCACGAACATCTGCACCTAGTGTTGTACCTTCAGGTAATTCTAAAATACCTTCAGATTCAACATCGATACCTAGCTCAGAGAAAGAACAAAGCATACCGTGTGATGGAACGCCACGTAGTTTTGCTTTCTTAATTTTAAAGTTACCAGGAAGTACTGCGCCAACTGTCGCAACAGCAACCGTTAGACCAAGACGACAGTTAGATGCACCACAAACGATATCTAAAAGCTCTTCTTCGCCGATATCAATTTTAGTTACACGAAGTTTGTCTGCGTCTGGGTGTTGACCACACTCAACCACTTTACCTACTTTAACGCCGGTGAACTCACCAGCAACAGGTGCAACTTCATCAACTTCCAAACCAGCCATTGTGATTTGGTGAGCTAGCTCTTCGCTGTTAATAGCAGGTTTAACCCACTCGCGTAGCCAAGATTCACTGAATTTCATAAGTTTCTAGCCCCGAATTACTTGAATTGTTTAAGGAAACGAAGATCGTTCTCGAAGAACGCACGAAGGTCATTTACGCCGTAACGAAGCATAGTTAGACGCTCAACACCCATACCAAACGCAAAGCCTGAGTATTTTTCAGGGTCGATGCCAACAGAACGAAGTACATTAGGGTGAACCATGCCACAACCTAATACTTCTAACCATTTGCCATCTTTACGCTTAACATCAACTTCAGCAGAAGGCTCAGTGAATGGGAAGAATGAAGGACGGAAACGCACTTCAACTTCTTCTTCAAAGAAATTACAAAGGAAATCGTGAAGAATACCTTTAAGTTGTGCAAAGTTTACGTTCTCATCAACTAACATACCTTCCACTTGGTGGAACATTGGCGTGTGTGTTTGGTCGTAATCGTTACGGTATACACGGCCTGGTGCAATGAAACGGAATGGTGGTTTACCATTTTCCATTGTACGGATCTGAACACCTGATGTGTGCGTACGTAGCATTAGATCAGGGTTAAAGAAGAAGGTGTCGTGGTCAGTACGAGCTGGGTGATCTTCTGCAATGTTTAATGCGTCGAAGTTATGGAATGCATCTTCGATTTCAGGACCAGACTCAGTGCTAAAGCCTAGCTCGCCAAAAAATTGCTCAATACGCTCAACAGTACGAGTAACAGGGTGTAAACCACCGTTCTCGATACGACGGCCAGGAAGGCTCACATCGATAGTTTCAGCAGCAAGTTTTGCTTCAAGCTCAGCCGTTTGCAGTGCGTCTTTACGCTCTGTTAGCATTGCTTGTACTGCTTGCTTACCTTTGTTGATTAATTGACCCGCTTCACGACGCTCAGATGGGTCAAGTTTACCTAGACCTTGAAGTTGAAGTGTTAAGTGGCCTTTTTTACCTAAATATTGAACACGGACTTCGTCCAGAGCGACTAAAGAGCCAGCTTGTTCAATTTCTGCCGTTGCATTGGCAATGATCTCGTCTAGATGTTGCATCGTTTCCTCATCCACTTATAGGTGGTATCCGTTGCGAGTAAAATACATATAACAACACATAGTAATAAATCACAGCGCTAAATCCAAATTGAATTAGATAAAATATTCAATCTAATAGAAAAAAGTGCTTTTCTTAACCAATTGCTTACCCTATCTGCACTATTTCTTTCTTTTCCACTGTCTTTCTTCCCTATTTCAAATCAATTTTTGCTGCCATAGAACAAAAAACGAAAAGATCAAATGAAAATGATAGTAATTATCATTCGTAATATGTATTATCTCCGGCGAATTATGAGAGGACAACTTCAAAGGAAAAATTCATGTCTAATAAAAAAACATTTTTAGCAGCGTCTATTCTCGTTGCACTATCTCCCACTCTCCACGCTGAAACCTCATCAAATAAAGAAACAACCATGTTTGATGAAGTGGTTGTTTCTGCAACTCGTACAGAGCAAAGCATTAAAGACACATCAAGTTCGATTTCAAAAGTCACATCAGATGATATTGAAAAAACAATGGCAACCGACATTCAAGATGCTCTGAAATACACTCCTGGTGTGTCGGCTAATGGTGGTGGCCGTTTTGGGTTATCCGGATTTACCATTCGTGGTATGAGTGATAGCCGTATAAAAATGCTAGTTGATGGCGTTCAACAACCTACTCCTTATAACCCAGGTTCAAACGAACAACGTAAATACCCAAGTACGATTGAAATAGATACGCTAAAAGCAATTGAGGTAAATAAAGGGCCTTCTTCTACTCTATATGGCTCAGATGCACTTGGCGGAACAGTGCTAATGGAAACGAAAAATCCTGAAGATATCTTAAGAACCGATGGCGATGAAAACGCATTTGAAGTAAAAACTAGCTATAACAGCATTGATACAAGCTCAAAGACAACGGGCACATGGGCAATGCGTGCGGCAGAGTTAGAAACACTGATCATGCTAACGTATAAAAAAGGCAATGAATCACAAACTCATTCAAATGGTGCTGATATTGAAGGTCCTGATCGCGGTGCTGCTAACCCAGCCGATGCACAAATCGGTAACCTTCTTGCTAAAGCCTTTTACCAATTAAACGATTCACATCGCATCGGTGCTACTGTTGAATACTTCACCTCTCAATACGATGAAGATGAATTATCACAAAATGGTTATTCGATGATGAGTCGAGGCACCCCAATCATTACTTATTATGACAATTACAATAAAGATACAAACACTCGATTACGTGTTGGTTTAGAGCACGAATGGCAAGCGAATAATTCACTATTCGATACACTAGAATCAAAATTAAACGTGCAACAAACTGAATCATTGTCAGAAAACTACGATACTTCAACAGGTCCTTATGGTAGTGGTCGTCGTATGCGTGAACGTATTGCTACTGATGATTCTATCCAGTTTGACGCACAATTTGATAAAATTGCCGAGTTTGGAGAAGGATTCCATCAAATCACTTATGGTGTAAGCTTTAGACAAAACAAGTTCGCAACTGAAAACACCGATTATAAATACGACAAAGGCACCGTTGGACCGGGCCATACCGATATGCCTGATGCAACAATGACTCAATACGGTATTTTTGCACAAGACCAAGCTTTCTTATTCAATGAACAATTAGTGCTAACAGCAGGTTTACGCTATGACTCATTCAAAGCAGAACCTGAAACCAATGAAGGCTTTAAAACCGAATATCCTGATAGTCAAAATGACGCTTTCACAGCTAAGCTAGGTTCGGTTTATCATATCAATAATAATTTCAGCGTACTTGGTCAAATTAGCCAAGGATTTAAAGCCCCTACTCTGCAAGATATGTACTACTTTTACGATAGTGGCGCTGTCATCGATGCAAATCCAGATCTAAAAGCAGAAAGCAGTATTTCGTATGAAGCAGGTATTCGAGCTCAATCTAATGCCGCACAACTTGAGTTAATTGCTTTCTATAATGATTATTCCGATTTCATCAACCAAAAATACATAGGTAAAGTCGTTGGTGGCCCGAACGACGGTAAAGAGCATTATACAAAAGAGAATATCGATTCAGCAGAAATTTACGGTATTGAATTTAACTCAACGTATTTATTAGATGAAGCCTTCAATGCGCCTCAAGGCACGTACTCTAAATTGAGCATTGCTTACGCAGAAGGTCGAGATAAAAAGACGGGAGCTCCGATAGACAGTGTTGCTCCTCTTACTTCAAACCTAGGCTTAGGTTATGACTCAGTTGGTTACACTTACGGTGCTTTATTAAACATTAATATGGTTGCTGGCAAAGACAAATGGTCAAACGTTGGCAATGAAAACATCAATGTTGCAGGCTACACCTTGGTTGATTTAACCGCTTACTATAAACCAATGAAGGATTTAACTCTTCGTGGTGGTTTATTTAATGCATTTGATAAACAATACTGGCTATACAACGACATGATTGGAACCGAAGTTGGTGAGGAAGGAATTGACCGACAGGCTCAAGCAGGTCGTAACTGGGGCATTGAGTTAGACTATAAATTCTAAAAATAAATAGCACTCAACGTTAATTGGCTAGTTCAAAGCGGCGTCATCGCCGCTTTTTTTATGTTTGTTGTATTATGATTTTACTATTTCGAGGGTTCAAATGGACCGTAGTTATCTATTTCTTTAGGGTGATATATTTCAACGTATCTACTTTTACGAAACACACTCAATAAATGTTTCTTTATTTCTTCTCGGTCTTTAGGAAAATAAAATAACCATTCGTATGAAGCATATAAGTCATATGGATGGCTTATAATTGCAAAAGTATCCTCTTTTCTAATATCAAATAATGTATATTCATCAGAAAAAAGTATGTATGACTTGCTGATTTTTGACTCAAACCCTGTCATTTTAAATGACAACAATGCACAAGCACCAGCTCCAATAAAAGCCATTGGCCCTATTATAGTTACAGCAAAAAAACTTACCGCCACACCAAACCAAGCAAAACCTCTCATCACTTTATACGCCATTTCAGGGATTATCTGCTCTGTTGTAAAGTGAATGCCTTTTTTCGTTAAAAAATAATGATGCTGATTATCTGCCAGAAATAAATAACGAATAACAAAAGTCATTATTAAACCAATAAAAAACAATACTGGAACCGCATCCATATCTTGTATTAGTAATAATAAAAAACTATAACCAAAAAAAGGAATACCTAAAGATACAAACCAACGCAGCTTATTCCCCAACCTGTCACATCTAATTGCTTCCCACTGATAAATAACCTTAGCGTTATAAAGATCATTCTCAAGTTCTAATTCATTGTCTTTATCATGCATTATTTAGCACATCCTTTACGACTTCACATCAATCCTGATCTGCTGGATGTAAGAATTCATTAAACTTTTCGTGTTCACAAATATCTTCAACACTCATAACTTCAAAAAAATATCCATTTGGATAAAATATTTTTATTGTATTAAAAATTTCTTCTACGTTATCTTTATTACAAAAAAAACCCATCGAAGAGCAGGTATCATTAGTGTTTGCTGTAATATCTATATAATTTTCTTTGCTTGTTTTAAATATCACTGACTCATCAAAATACAAACTTTCAAACAACATAGGTTTCAATCTAAAGTTAACCAGTTTGAATGAGAGTAACGCACTCGCTCCAGCTCCAACAAACGCCATAGGGCCAACAAAAACAACTGCAACTAAACATACTACGACACCCACTCGACCTATCATTCGTATACATTGATAAGCATACTCAGGTACCACATCTGCCTGCTCGGTTAATATTCCGTTTTTAGTGAACTTGTAAATCCGCTTTATGTCTGCAGAAGCAAAAAAAATTAAAAATAGTGTCATTATGGTTCCACCACCACCAAATATAATGGCTTCACCTGCGTCTATTCCATCATCACTAAAATCATATAAAAACCAAAGCATCACACTGAAAAAACCGGCAGCCGCAAAATACCCTAAATATTGATGCTCTATGGTTTCATACTCATAAAGCACTTCTTCGTTATATAAGGCCATTCTCATGGTTTCTATTTTGTTTGTATTATCTATATCTTTATGAGTTAGCATTGTTTATGTTCAGGTTTTCAGAGGGTTCAAATGGAGCATAGTCATAAATATCATCTGGATGGTTAATGATTTTATAATGACTTTTTTTAATCACCTGAAGTAATTGTTTTTTTATTTCATTTCTATCTTCAAGAAAATAATACAAGCGATAACATGAATCATATATATCATGTGGATGACTTATTATTGAAAAAGTATTTTCTTTCTGAATATCAAATACAGTATATTCATCTACAAAATATACAAAAGAACTGCGAGGTACTGATTTAAAACCAGTCATTTTAAATGACAGCAATGCACAAGCGCCAGCTCCAATAAAAGCCATTGGCCCTATTATAGTTACAGCAAAAAAACTTACCGCCACACCAAACCAAGCAAAACCTCTCATCACTTTATACGCCATTTCAGGGATTATCTGCTCTGTTGTAAAGTGAATACCTTTTTTCGTTAAAAAATAATGATGTTGATTATCTGCCAGAAATAAATAACGCGATACTAATGCCATAGCTATGCCCATTAGCAATAATGGAATTATCGTTTCGCTATCTTTAATTAGTAAATATAGGCCACCATAAACAATTAATGACGAGCCAATAGCAATCATCCAGCGCAAAGCATAACTAGCTCTATCGCACCTAATAGCTTCCCATTGATAAATAATAGGTAACTCATGAAGTTCACGCTCAAGTTCTAATTCATTGTCTTTATCATGCATTATTTAACTTCATCCCTTACTATTTCACATCAATCTTGATCCATTGGATGTAAGAACTCTTTAAATTTTTCATGCTCATAAATATCATCTTCTTCCTCTACCTCATAAAAATAACCATTTGGGTAGAATTCCCTCAAGGTATTAAAAATATCATCTACATTTTCTTTATTACAAAAAAGACCATTTAACGACAATAGAAAGTTAGCATTGGGAACGACCGTTATATAATTTATCTTTGATGATTTTATTATTACTGATTCATCAAAATACAAACTTTCAAACAACATAGGTTTCAGTCTAAAGTTAACCAGTTTAAATGAGAGTAACGCACTGGTCCCAGCTCCAATGAACGCCATAGGGCCAACAAAAACAACGGCAATCAAACATACAACGACACCCACTCGACCTATCATTCGTATGCATTGATAAGCGTACTCTGGTACCACATCTGCCTTCTCAGTTACTATTCCGTTTTTAGTGAATTTGTAAACCCGCTTTATGTCTGCAGAACCAAAAAAGATAAAAAACAATGTCATGAAAATGGTAAGTAAACTAAATGCCACCACACCACCTGTATCTAGCATATCTTGACTAAAGTCATATAACATCCAACTCATAACACTAAAAAAACCAACACCAGCAAAATATCCCAAATATTGATGCTCTATGGTTTCATACTCATAAAGCACTTCTTCGTTGTATAAATCCATTCTCATGGTTTCTATTTTATCGTTATTATCTATATCTTTATGAGTTAGCATTATTTAACCTCACAATCTCCATATCTAAATTTTCTTTTTTTAAATAATCATTAAATGAAATAACCTTATTTACATTTAGCTTTATATCTCCACTACCACCTTGAAATCCAGAATAAGAAATAACATGAGGAGTTCTATTAGCTAAAACATCTAAATAAATGGTTATATTGGAAATAACTTCTGAATTGTTACGTTCAATTTTCATTTTATAACAATTATTATCATTGTTTACTTTAGTGAAGTTGGCTTCAACTTCTGATTGGTTGACCTCATTATTTCCAATGAAATTATAATGTTTTATTGCTTTTTTAGATGTGCTTTTAATCACTTTAATTCCAAACCATTTATCAGATAAGTAATCAGGTAACTCAATTGTTAATGTCCATTGTTTGTCTGAATCAGAAATTGACTGATACGTTCTAACTATTCCAGTGTTTATCTGGGCTACTGGTTTATTTAATATGTTTTGCAAGTTAACTAATTCAATTTCTGGTGACCACTTAGCCGTCTTTGCTCCCCATATTGATTGCACTAACCACAACTCCATATCAGTTCGTTTAAACATATTAATGAATACCGTTGCAGCAATATAAATTACACCAAAAATAACCAACCCTATAACCATCCAAGGAGCAAAAATAGCACCAATGGTTCCATTCATAAAACATGATATTAATTGAGTAGAATAAATAAATGCTTGGCCTACTAATGATCCTGATTTTAGAATTTCTGCCATCCTTTCTTCTTTTGATAAAAGAGGACTATCTAAGCGCTTATAGACATAATAAATTTCAGATACACTGGCAATTAATCCAGTAACAGCTACTAATCGAGTTAGATTTACAAATTTAGTAATGAGTTTTTTATTTGCTTTAAGTGCTTGCTTCCTCTGTAGTTCTAATAAACGCTTATCTTTCATCACTTCAGCCCATGCCGCGTCTCTTGATACCAAGGCGCACGAATTTACTGTCCAAGAAGCCGTATAAACAAGCTCCGCGACGACTGATTTATATTCCTCTGTCGTCTTACTCTCTTGGTTTCTTTGAAGTAAATTTGAAAAAACGGTTATTGAGTTCCAAATGTTTAATGCTGCAACAGCCCCATTCCAACTTGCTGATCCTTTCCACTTCCTTTCCGAAAAACTAACAAGATCTGCCTTTGTATTCTTATATGCAGCCCAACTATCTGCTACACCTTTATTGATTGCTCCTTTTATATTTAAGCTTGATCCATTTTGCGAAACCTTAAGCATTTGAGGCATGTTCTCTGAAATAAATTCAGACGCTTTTTGTACTAGCACCGCTGCAAATTGTTCTTTCCGAATAATCGCAGCCATTGTTTTACTGTTAGATAATAAAAACTGATCATATTTTTTATTAAATGCCGCCAGTTCTTTAGGGTAATTAGGGTTTACAGAAACAATAAAATGGCTATCTGCTAGATTTTCCATGATGAGAACTCTGAAGCGAGTCATAAAACTAAGTACACTGAATTGATTAGTACGAGGTTGAATTGCGTTGAGCATCTCCATCGAAGGTCGAAATTGCAGTATCGGATTGGCTTTATTACTGGCAATAAATGCGGCAAAAACGGCTTTAATATCGATATGAAGCAACTTGTACCAATCAGAATCTTGAATTCTTACGTCACCTGTTAATGTATCGAATTCTGATAACCGAGTATGCAGTGCGATCATGTCGCTTGGGCTGCTCATATTAAGTGCAGCCCCACCTTCAGAGTAAGTAGTTAACTCATCCACCACTTCTTTTGAATAAGCAAACGGGGCTAATGCTAATAAATTGTTTGGGTAACTCAGATCTAGCATTTTTTCTAAATAATGCTTAATTTCCGGAACATTAAAAGCCGATTGAACAAGCTCAACGGTTATTGGTGAAAATAGTTCGGATAAATAACGTTGACCAACCTCTGTTTGGTTATCAATTCCAAAATACATAGGATTGATACCCATCTGTTCAATGGCATCGGTTACCTCTTTATGTTGATAAACTAACTTACTATTTAATGTTTCTAATTCTGATAATTTATCGTATTGCTCAAATAGGTATTCATTTAATTCATTCCATCGAATTTCATCAAAATTTCGATATTGCCTTTTCCACTGAGAAGTATGTTCCTTTTTAATTTCAAAATTAAACCGCTCTTTTATGGCTTGTTTTTTCGCTTCTAACGCCTTATACCATGAGGTATTTTCTACCCCTTCGCCGACATGATATTCATAAGATGCTGAAGATTGTTGGACATTTTGCTCTTGGTATAAATACTCATTTATCTCTATTTCTAGCTTTAACCGTTCAATTGGATCTGATTTAATATGTTCAGGAAGTTGATCATCACTAAATGTTACCCTTGCTAAAGATCGTGTTAATTCAGCCATTTGAGCTTTGTACTCATCCTCCTCTGTTCCTTGTAGTTCAACAATACGCACGTATGTTTCTGACAACTTCAAAAACAAATCCGTTATATCTGCCAACTGATCATCCAGTGCGATATACAAAGCGCTGTTCTTTTCTAATAAATCGCATTGATAATCGGTTTCTAATACGGGTTTCTTATGAGTAGCGAGATGAAACTCATCATCAGAAGGATCATCGTCTTTTAATGGGGAACATGTTTTTTCAAACAAGACATCGGAGGGTTTGGGAGTTCCAATATCAGCAACAGCATGAACAAAATCACGCATGCCACCACCGTGTTCTATCTCTAATGTGTTTGAATAGGTTTTTAAGTCGACAGTTCGCATCCATTCATTGCGACACTGGTTATTTGAACGCATGTGCTCACATAAACGCCATGTCCAGCGTTGGTGAGAAAATGATATGGTTAATGTGTCATTCTTAGAGTAAGACAAACAGCTTTTAGCCTCTCCTGCTTGCCCTCTCTCTTCTGGTGCTTTATCGGCTTCATTTGAGCCCCAATCAATCTTAATGAATTGAGTGCCTTTTACCTGATATTCATGAAAGGTTTTATCTTTATTGCTATAAACGTAAAGCCAACCGTCTCTTAATTGTCTTAATGTATATTTTGAATGAGCAACATCAAAAAAACCGTTCCCTTTATGGGTATCAAGCAATGGGTGTTTTTGCTCTTTCTCTTCATCATCCATATCATCAATCGCATAACGAACTGGAACAATGTCAATAACGCCAAACTTTACAGGGCAAGACCCTGCTGGGTTTTTTGCGTCTTTTTTATTGCCACATTTGGCTGCATTGTTTTCTTCGCTCATTCTTGTAAATCCTTTTGCATAGATTGACGATATTGATAGGCTAAATCAGCCGCTTGTTTAATTCTTTGTGATGGGGTTTGCTGTGATGTTTGATAAATCAATTCTGTGATTTTTGGATATTTATCGGTTGTGATCGCTTCTTTTCCTAAATAGCCCATCACATTCATAAATAGACAGACGTCAGATTCATTTTGAAACCCTCTGCTATAAGCGGCCTCAAACCAATACTGAATCCATTTTTGTTTATCTGTCACGTCCACTAAACAATGTGGGAAGAAGTGCTCTACATGATTAAGCACATGGGCATAGGCATTTTCAGTTACTAACTCTCCTAACGCTTGCCATTGTTCGTCCGTTAAACGATAAGGTTTGACACTTTTCATCTCAGAGCAAGGCGATAAGTAATGCGCCCATCCCTTTTTATATGGAAGCCAAACTTCATCAATGTGTTGCCAATACCAATCAGTTCCTGTCGAGAATAAAACATTGGCACACCCTGAATGCGCAGATTTCAATATGATGGATGAACCGTAAGGCGACTGAACCTTAATCACGCCTCTTAAATGCTCTGCAAGGCTTTCTAGATCTAACGCCGAACTGAATAAGAAACCGTCTAGCTGACCACGTTGACTGTCAAACCACTGTGCAATAACAGGCGTTGCTTTTACCAAATAAGGAGAGACAGATATCATGTCATTCCAAGGCTCATACAAATAAAGAGGCTCTTGCTCAATCACCGTATCTAATTGATATAATTCTTTTAATACGTCTGCTCTCTGACATGTGTCTAGCATCAAATAAAAGGAGGTGAAGTCATCAATATTCAGAGAATCAAAACACTGCATTTCCATTATTCTTATTCCTGCTCTTGTTCACATTCTTCACAAACAGGATCCGATGTCTTTAGTGCTTCTATCTGATGAGCAGCGTTAATTTTACTTCTTGTGTATTCAGAGGCCGTTGCGATTGCAGCCGCACTGCCTGCCGTTTCACTCTGCTTCATAATAGGTTGTGTAGCTGTAATACCTGCATATCCACTACCGCTTCCTGCACTGCCGCCTTTATTTAAATCAATGGCCGTCCCCAATAGATGAATACCACCAGAATCAAGTTTCATGGTACTGCTGCCTGTGGTGATGGTCAGCTCACTGCCAGCATCAAGGACCGCTTTATTACCCACCTTAATGTGTAATTCTGTGCCTATTTGTTCAAGCCGACTGCCTTGGATCTTTTGTTGAACAGAGCCTAATACTTGCTGGTGTGCGTCACCTTTAATTGAGCTTAAATTATCTGATTGCACAGTCAGATGATTATCTTTGGTGATTTGATGAAATTGATCATGATGCACAACAGAGTGATCATCATTAAATATCTCACTAGTACGGTTGTTTTGAATTTGACTATCCATGTCTTTCGCCGCATGAATATAGATCTGCTCTGACGCATTTTTATCATCAAAACGTAATTCATTAAAATTATCTGCACCAATTGAGCTTGATGTTTTAAATGTGCTGCGTGTTTTATGCTCTGGCAATGTGTATGGTGGTTTATTATCCCCGTTATACAATGAACCTGTGATGATGGGTTTATCGGGATCTCCCTGAATAAAACTAACGATCACCTCGTGTCCTATTCTTGGTAGTACAAATTGACCGTATTGATTACCAGCCCAGCCTTGTGAGGTACGAAGCCAACAACTTGTTTTCTCATCCGCTTGACCATTTCTATCCCAATGAAATTGCACTTTTACTCGCCCATATTCATCACAATAGATCTCTTCATTCTCAGGACCCGTTACTATTGCGGTATCAATATTATGAATGCGAGGTTTCTCTATTTTTGCTAGACGGTAAGGAACTGACCAAGGAATACATTGAAAACGAGATTCAAAATGAGAGGTTCCCTCTGCAAGTTCTTCTAGCACTTGCGGTTGCCTCCCTTCATAATTCACTGAAGTAATTAACCAATTAGTATTCCACTCTTCTATCGGATGATGAGAGATAGGTTGAAAATAGCCTGGTATTAATTGCGGACTGTCACTCTCTCCATGCAATACGATTTGATTAGTGCGTTTTCTTTCAAGATAAAGGTTGGCTTGATTTAATGCTTGATAATCGTAACACTCTAACGCCTCTTCACTCGCAGTATCTTCTACTTGCTCTGTACTCTTTTCAGCGTTAATCATTTGCTTTGGTTGCTGAAAAACATAATCTTTTATTGCATATTTACCGATTTGAATGTTCTGTTCTTTAGCCAAAGAATAAATAACATCACTCTCCTGAACCATGCCATTTTCAGGCATAAATTCAAGTTCATGGAGATTAGTGTGTGTTTCTTTACCATCGGAAATAATTAATTTAGATTGCGACTCTGTATGTTCAAAGTAGGAAATTAATCCTTCTTCAGCCATTAAACGCTGTATAAATTGCGTATCAGTTTCACCATATTGCACACAATAATCTCGGTATTCATGAACATGATGAAGTTCAATTTCATAATGATGATTTAAAATGCCTGCTTTAGAATAAATTTCAGAAATGATGTCATGTACTGGTTTGTGTTGAAAAATCTGATAATTGTGACGAAGTGATAATAGAGAAAATACTGGAACTAACGACAATCGATACGTGCTAAATCTAAATGATGTACTGATCTGCTCCATGGATTGAATAACACCATGAACATAACGAGTATTGACATCACTATTTGCATTATATCCATAGATACTTAGTCGTGCAGGCAGTTGCAACCACTGTTCTAAAATAAGATCGGGATCTTCGCAGATAAAAGTAACGTCAAATTGGTAACTTTCACCTATTTTTTCTTCACCTGTAAATTCATAGACTTGGAGCGGTATATCTACCGTGGTTACGTTCAACTCAAACTTTGATTGATTTGCATCCTGCATGGTCAACTCAGCCCTTAATTAATAGATTAATCAGTTACTTAGTAAAATTCACACTGAATGATATCAAGTTAATATTTAGTTCCTAATTTGATGAATAAATATGCGATCGACGGCACTTCCACGCTTGAAAATCAATCAAACTAAAATTCATGCCAAAATTATTGGTCACTTATTCTGTTTACTACTTTTTCGAGTGAGATCTGATACCAATCATAATAAATACATGTTCTGCAATTTTATAATCAAAAACGCCAACGAAATTATCAAGCATTTTAACAAGTTAGAGAGCCCCGTAATTTACTACAATTAATATGGTATTCCAGATACAGAAAAAGCTCAAAATATTGAGCTTTAGTCTTAAATTCTATGGATGTTATGTAGCTGGAATTAAGCAGTTCTTTTCTTATGCCCTTCATCTAGGTGAACAAAGTCGACAAGATCATCACCACTTACTTGAAATGCTTGACCAAATCCTTTTACAAACAATCCTTGAATGGGTTTTAAACGGAACATTTTAAAGTCTTCCAACGAACTCAAGCCGTCGATAATATCGCCAAAGCGTTGTTTCATTTCATCAACCGCAAGCTGCCAATTAGCTTCTTCTCTATCAATTAAAATCGCCGTCGCATCAAACGTTAATCTTTTACGAGCGAATAATTGTTTCGATGAATCTTCATCTTCGACAAGCATTAACGATACATCTGGGTTTTGTAACAGGTTTCTTGCATGGCGTGCGATCTCTGAGATCAAGACATAGTAACCATCTTCTAATAAAACAAAAGGTGCGTAACTTACGTTTGGCTTTCCTTCGCAATCTACGGTTGCTAATTGAAGGGTTTTACGTGAGTCTCGAAACTCTTGAATTTCAGGGCCAAGACGACTTTGTAATCTTTCCTGCTTAACATTTGAGTTCATTTTTCTTTCCTTTTAAATTTGGTGCTGAGTTGTATGCTGAGCTGACTATTTTTTATTTATATTCTTGTTTTAAGACATTAAACGCTTCAACTTGTTCAGGAATAAGTTGACGCTTTTTATCTCGACCTAAATAGATCTTAAATACGGAATGCCCTTCATGATTAAAGAAGCCAAAGTAATGACTTTCTGTCCCTCTGAACGGTTTGCTAATTAATGCGATATCTTGAATTAAATCTAATTTTAAGTGACCGTGTAACTGCCCCTCTCGCCCCATCAGATTATAGTAACCATGTGCAACTTTCCCTTTTGGAAACGGCGCTTTCACTTCAAAGATAGAACCAAATGAATGCACGATGGTCGTTACATCACCAAAACCTACTAGCCCTTCTAAAATCTCTTGGGTTTTCAGGCCAGAAACCATAGTCACCATCTCTTTAGGTAATGATTTAACCACTTCGAATTCACTAATAGACAGTTGCTTAGCAATATCACTTGGTAATAATGATGGGTCATTTTCTAATAATTCGATAACGTGTTTATTCACTGGAATACTCTTATTATGTTGATTAAATTTATGCAGCATGTTCATTAAAAACAGGCTGTTTGTTCGTCATTGATAAAGCGGATATCACACTTTGTGCTAAAGTCACTGCCCAAAATTCACCCGCTAGCGTTAAACTTAAATAATCGGCATTAACCTTAACTAATCCATTGTTTTGCCACTGTTTAAATAATGGCATTAAGTATTGATAAACATCCTCTGACGTCTGCTGCATTAATGCTTTTCTTGATAGAACACCACGATCAAACCCTGCTTTAATCATTGAGAATAATCCTGCTGAAGAAGCGGATTGTGTCATCATTGCAATCGGCATTTGTTGAGCGTTAATTGACTGAATATACGCATCTAACGTTCGATGTTGCATAATGCCTACACCGCCAAGATTACCACCAGCACCACACCCCACTGGCAATACCTCTGCAGTGGTTTTAGCTAAACTATTATAGATGCTTCTTTCACGATTACTGCGTGCCCAATGGTTAACGCTCAAGCGATTAAGATGATGTTTGTTCATGAACTCCACACCATATTTATACATATAGGCTTTTTCTTCGGTTGATGCGGGTTGTGGCAATTTGCCTTTATCAATCATACCTTTCATAGGGGTTCCGCCCATTTCGATCAGCTGATAAAGATCAACACCATGTGCGTTTGTCTCTAAAAAATCGTTAAGATCTTGCTGCCAGATCTCGGAGGTTTGATAAGGAAGGCCATAAAGTAAATCAACCACAATGGGCGCTTGCTCTGAATCACTTAACTCTTGAATACGACGTAATACATACTCTTTATCATCAAGCCTCTTGGCTGAGCGTCTTACTTTTGTATTAAAACTCTGTACGCCAAATGAAAAACGATTAAAGCCACCTTCTAATGACTTATCAAACATCTCTTCATCAAAACGGTTAATTCGCCCTTCTAGCGTAATTTCACAATCAGGGGTTAATGGGAACTGAGAACGAATGGCTTTACCCAATTGTTCAATTTGATCTGCAGTAAGATCCGTAGGCGTTCCACCACCAATATATACCGCATGAAATGGCGCAGCTTGAGTCCAAGCGAGCTGTGCTTTCCATTTCAACTCAACTAATAAGGCATCAAAATATTCTTGTACTAGTTGCTTGCTTGAAGCGTGTTGAAAGAAATTGCAGTAAGTGCATCGCACACGACAAAAAGGGATATGTACATAAAGGCAACGATGTTTACTTATCTGTGTGGTTTCCGATGAAACGGAAGAAAAACGCTCATTAAACAAATCCGCCGAGATTGGTGTTGCGCCTCCCCCTGCATGAGCGGATGCTTTTCTTTGAAAGGCATACAGCAATGGCTCTGGTGTACTTTCACCGACAAGTGAAATAGGTAGCTGATTTAAGTCAATTTCTGTTCTCATGATTTCAATTCTTTTTAACTCGTTACTTCAAAGAGTTTTGCTTCTTTTTACATCATAAAGTATTTTTAAATGAGAATGCAATTGATAATTGATCTCATTCTTGTTTTGTTTATAATATTGTCATCTTAAAAAGTACTGAATTAAATGGAGACATTCGTGCTGAACTTTCGTTATCTAGCTGCAGCTGGTATTTCATTAGCTATTCATACCGCGCTTATTTGGTCTGTTCCTGAAAAAAAAGCCTTTGCTATGCCTACCGGTAGTACTTCATCACAAGTAAACATCCAGTTTGTCGCACCAAGTGTTCCTACCCCTCATCAGTCAGTACAAACGAAAAAAAATGAAGTAACAAAACCGAAAGAACAACCAAAGCAACAAAGCACTGTTGAAAAAACAGTTCAAAAACAAGTGCAAAAGAAGAAATCCACCAAACCTAAACCAAAAAAGAAAATGGTTAAAAAACCAAAAACGTCAAAGCCAATTGAAACTAAAAAAAACATTATTAAAGAAAAAGCAGAAACTAAGCCAACAACTAAAACGGCTAAGAAAACAGATAAACCTGTAGAAAAAGAATCAGCAGCAAAACCTGTTGCTTCTAAATCAGGGGCAACAGAAAAACCACAATTAGTCCAAAAACCGAGTTTCTTAAAACGCCCTGATGCACCACGTTACCCTCGCATAGCTCAGCGTAAAGGTATTGAAGGTACTGCGCTATATGAAATTTGGCTAAATGAAAATGGAAAACAAATTAAACAAGAGTTAATCACGTCATCAGGCGCACAAGTTCTCGATGAAGCCGCTCTTAATGCGATTCGTGATTGGCAATTTTCACCTCAAGTTATCAATGGCCAAGCGATTGCGCACCGTGTGCAGATCCCTGTCAGATTTTCACTAAATTAATCAGTTATACCGGATTTAACTATGCTTAACTTTTCACACTTATATTCGCAACTTGGCATTATGGCTTTACCGCTATTAGGCTGCTCATTACTCACTCTTGCCTTGTTACTTGAACGAACCATTCAGCTTTTACTTTTTTCTGGCTGTTCTCATAAAAAAATACAGTCAACGCTAAGTCAATTAGAAAAAGACGATGCACAAGGTATTCACTCCTTTATTCAAGAATTGAAAAAACGTCGTGCTCTCTCAGCAAAAGGTAATGCCATGCTACTTGCTCATCGTGATTTTAAAAAAGGATTACGAGAGGATGTGGCTGGATTATGGCTTCAAGAAAAGCGCCATCAATTGCGTTCTGGATTACGTCTTTTAGCTCTTATTGGCATGATCAGCCCATTACTCGGCTTATTAGGTACGGTTCTTGGCTTGATAGATATGTTTAAAGATGTAGCAGCAACAACGGGGTCTATCACACCAAATATTCTTGCTGATGGTTTAGGGTTAGCAATGCGTACAACGGCAATTGGTTTGATCATTGCCTTACCTGCTATCGCAAGCTCACAACTTCTAGGCTTATGGGCTGATCGTATCTTGTCACGTTTAGAGCATTCATTAAATTACACTAATTTGTGGATTGAAGGTGTATTTAGCTCAAATGATTCAATGAGTGAGAACATCCAACATAAAATCATCAAGGTGAATGCATGATTAAGTCACCTTCCTCTGCTGCTGAAGAATCCATTCAGCCTGATCTGACTCCTTTACTCGATATTATTTTCATCGTAATGGTTTTCTTATTACTCACCGCTACCGTGAAACTTCAATCTTTAGAAGTGAGCTTACCGACTGCAGATACCGAATCGGTAAGTGACGTAGACAGTAAGTCTTTTACCATTAATATATTAGAACAAGCGCCATATTGGGGATTGGATGGTCATTCTTATTCTACTTGGCCTTCTTTTACTAACGCATTACTACAAAAAGTAAAAAGTAAGCCAGATTTTCAAGTGGTTATTGCCTCAGATAAAACAGCTGAAATTCAGCATATGGTGAAATTATTGGCCTTTTTACAAGATAACAATATTAAAGCAACTCAAATTTTAATGGACGAAAATAAATCATGATTAATTCTAAACTTACCTCCTCTTTCTTTGCTATAGCATTGCTTTCATTCTCATCCATTAGTACAGCACAAGAGCGTATTATTAGTGCTGGAAGTGCCGTTACGGAGCTAATTTACGCGCTAGGTGCAGAAGACTCTCTTATTGCCGTTGATGTAACGAGCAAAATGCCGCAGACACAGTCTTTACCTAAAATTGGTTATCACCGTCAATTATCGACAGAAGGGTTATTAGCCTTACAACCAACACAAATTATTGGTTCCGACGAAATGGGGCCTCAAAGTACACTAGATTTGCTTTCTCAATCGAATGTAAAGGTGAATATCGTAAACACCACGCCAACGGTTCAAGGCTTATTAAATCGTATTGACGAAATTGCTTCTATTACTCAGCATCAATCGCAAGCAGAAGCCATCAAGGATCAAGTAAATAAAAAGGTCGCATTACTAAACAGTAATATTCCAAGCAAAGCGAAACAGAAAAAAGTCATTTACCTTTTATTGCATGAAGGCAGAGCACCTTATGTGGCTGGCAGTGATACGACAATGGATGAATTGATCCATTTAGCAGGAGCAAATAACCCTGCAAGCTCATCTATATCATCGTTTAAACCTATTTCAATGGAAGCCATGATCTCAATGCAACCTGACGTTGTTTTAGTCAGCAACCGTAGTATCAAGAAGTTAAAAGGCATTGATAAAATTATCGAATCGATTCCAACCTTAGCCTCCACACCTGCTGGTATTAATAAACAAATTATTGGTATTGATGGCTCAGCACTCGTCGGTGGCCTTGGCTTAGCAACGCTTGATGAGGCTGCTCGTTTGAATACCCTTCTTTACCCTTAAGTGATTATTATGTTGTTAAAATACCTCTCTTATTCAAAATTACTGTGGTTAAGTGGCTTTTCTCTGCTAATTATCGCAGTAAGCTCCATTGCGACAGGACCAATGAACATTACGCTAAGTGATAGTTTTAATAGCCTTATTCCTTGGTCAACCGCTGAAATTCCGGCACACATTAATTTGATCATTCATCAAGTTCGCCTGCCAAGAACCATTCTTTGTATGCTTGTTGGTGCCATATTGGCTATTTCTGGGGTTGTCATGCAGGGGTTATTTCGAAATCCTCTTGCTGAACCTGGGATCATTGGGGTATCGGCTGGGGCCGCACTTGGTGCAGCAATGGCAATCGTATTATTTTCATCCGTTGCTCAGCAATTTCCTATTTTTATGAATTTTGCCGCTGTACCTATTTTTGCTTTTCTTGGTGGCGCAATAACCACGCTCATTGTCTATCGATTAGGAACCAGTAAATTTGGCACCTCAATCACCGTTATGCTACTCGCTGGTGTTGCTATCAGCGCGTTATCTGGTGCTGGAATTGGCTATTTGAATTTCATTGCCGATGATCAAATGCTGCGTGATCTCTCGTTATGGTCTATGGGATCATTAGCCGGAGCAAAGTGGAATGACCTACTGCTTGCAAGTATTGGTCTTATCACCTTGCTTATTTTATTTATGAAAAATGCGTCAGGACTTAACGCCCTACTTCTTGGTGAAGCAGAAGCAAAACATTTAGGCATTAATGTTCAATCATTAAAGAAACGTATGATCATTTTAAGTGCTGTCGGCGTTGGTATTACCGTTAGCTTATCTGGAATGATTGGGTTTATTGGATTAATCATCCCTCACCTTGGTCGTATGCTATCTGGACCAAACCATAAAACCTTACTGCCTCTTTCAGCATTACTTGGCGGCCTTCTATTAACTGCAGCAGATATGTTTGCTCGTGTTGCCGTTAGCCCTGCTGAACTGCCTGTTGGTATCGTGACGGCCATTATTGGTGCGCCTTTCTTTTTGTATTTACTCTTTACCCAACGAGGTAAAATTTAATGAACCTTTCTTCATTAGCTATCTCAGCCAGCAACATTTCCTATCGCATTGGATCTAAAATAATTTTAGATGACATTAACTTAGATCTTCGTTGTGGTGAAGTCACAACACTACTTGGGCCAAATGGTGCCGGAAAAAGTACATTACTAAAATTGTTATGTGATGAAATCGCCTCTTTTAATGACATTCGTTATTTCGGAAAAGCAAAAGATCAATGGGATTGTAACGAACTAGCAACACGACTTGGAGTACTTCCTCAGCACAGTACCCTCTCTTTTGCTTTTAATGTAAATGAAGTGATAGAGCTAGGAGGGTTGCCATTATCGTTATCCAATCAAGCATTACGAGAAATCACATCGAACATGATGCAAAAGACGGGAATAAACCATTTAGCAGAAAGAGCCTACCCCTCTCTATCTGGTGGTGAAAAGCAACGAGTTCATTTAGCGCGAGTGCTAACCCAAGTAAGCCAACATCAGCAGAAAATCGTGATGTTAGATGAACCAACATCAGCGTTAGATCTTTCACATCAACACAATACATTAAAGTTAGCCAGAGAGTTAGCGAACGAAGGTGCTGCGGTTATTGTGGTACTGCATGATTTGAATTTGGCGGCACAATACTCTGATCGAGTCATTGTTCTTCAAGATGGAAAGCTGCAAGCAGACGGAGCGCCATGGGAGGCAATCACAGCAGAAATGATAGAGAATGTTTATGGACACAAAACCTTAGTGCAAGCTCACCCTACGTTGAATTTCCCTGTAGTGTTTGCAGCATAAAGCCCAAAGAGATTTCAAAAAAGAGCCAATATGTTTATGTTGGCTCTTTAAAATTAAATAAAAATACAAAATACAGATTAACGCATTTTAAATATTTCTTTATGAAATGATGCCTCAGGAAGACCATTTGCCATCAAACCTTGCTTTAAACTCATTCCAAACCCTTCAGGTCCGCAAAAACTAACAGAAAATGACTCATTATCAATTTTCTTTAGAATATGCTCAGAGGTTAATCTATAGCCCTTATCTGACTCGATAAGGTGTAATTCAATAAAATCCATCTTACGTAAAATAGTTTTTATTTCCGTACTAAAAAAAGCTTCTTTCTCATTATTTACACAATAAAAAAGGTGAATTTTTTCAATCCTTTTTGTGGTTTTGTCGGTGCTCTTTTGTAACCAATACATTCGAGATAATAATGGTACGATTCCAATTCCGGCCCCTACCCATACTTGGTTCATATCAGATGGGATTTGAAAGTAACCATAACCGCCTTCCACTGTTGCTTTTTTTCCTACTGCAATTTGGTTAACTAATTGATGCGTATAATCCCCAAGATCTTTAATCCCAAACTCAACCAATCTTGTCTTTTCGTTATAATTTAGAATAGAAAATGGATGTGGCGCTTCACCGTCATGAAAATTGATATAAGCAAACTGTCCCTCTTTATATCGCAGTTCACTCTCCAGTTTAATTTGAAGACGAGCCACCACAGTAAATTCAGAATCATCTTTAAATTTAGCAACCTGAACTACTTGACCACCTATTTTATTTTTCTTACCAATAGAACCCGTTAGTGAAAGTATTGCGCACCAAACTGAGATAGCAGAGATAAGTATAATAGCTATATTCATTGGGATTAATGAAAGATCCCATTTGATCAAAAACAGCGTATGAAACACACCAGCCAACATTAATGCTCCACCAATTTTGTGGATCCCTTTAAATTTTTTATAACTGATTCTTTCAACCAAGCTAATGATAGTAAAAAGTATAAAAACCTTAAACGATATATCACCTACTTTCTCTGCAAGAGAAACCCAATCAACACCTGTGATCACTCTCTCTTTTCCTGCATGCGCTGGACGAACAAGCCAACCTAGTTGCACAGCCCAATGCGCAGCTTTAATCACTAACCAGTGCAAGAGCAGTGCAATAAAAGCTGAAATCCCTAATTTTTTATGTAAACCATAAGCCTTATCTAGCCCTTTTACTAATCGTTCTGTCCATTTAAAGCGAGCGGAAAGAACAATAGCGGCGCCCATATAAGCAAAACCAAGCCAACCAGTTAAGACGATTAATTGTTTACGTAAATCCATCACACTATCAAATTCAGTAAGTGATGAAACAAAAGATGGCAGCCATAGCAAAAGCAACAGAACAGTAAATTTACGCATTTTCAATACTCATTAAATGAATCAATTGAGTGAATAATAGGCTTTTGTTTTTAAATCAAAAGTAACTTTACGTTAGTTGTATAAGCTTTACAGAAACTGACAGATAGAAAGGAAATTAGGAAGTTGATGCTTAATATATGAATAAATTGCAGGCATAAAAAAAGGAGAGCTAGTGCTCTCCTTTCTTAGTCTTAAAGCCTTGAAACTGTTCTAATTAAAGAGCAGCTTTCGCTTTTTCAACTAGAGCAGCGAATGCTACTTTGTCGAATACAGCGATGTCAGCTAGGATCTTACGATCGATTTCAATAGATGCTTTCTTAAGACCGTTGATGAAACGGCTGTAAGACATCTCGTTTTGACGAGCTGCAGCATTGATACGAGCGATCCAAAGTTGACGGAAAACACGCTTTTTGTTACGACGGTCACGGTAAGCATATTGACCTGCTTTAGTTACCGCCTGGAAAGCTACACGATAAACACGTGAACGTGCACCGTAGTAACCTTTAGCTTGTTTCAGAACTTTCTTATGACGTGCACGAGCTTGTACACCACGTTTTACGCGAGGCATTATGTCTCTCCTAAACTAAAATTATAAATAAATACTAAAAATTATGCGTATGGAAGCATACGAGCAACTGCTGCTACTTCACATTTTGGAAGTAGAGAGTTAGGACGAAGCTGACGCTTGTTCTTAGTAGTACGTTTAGTCAGGATGTGACGTTTTGTAGCGTGCTTAAATTTGATACCGCCAGCAGTTTTCTTAAAACGCTTAGAAGCACCTTTGTTTGATTTCATCTTAGGCATGATGAATATAACTCCGCATTGTTGCGTGATTAAACATACAGTAATTAGGCGAATAAAACAGGGTAACTGCGAACAGCTACCCTGCTGTATTACTTGAATGCACTAAATTACTTCTTCTTAGGGGCCAACACCATAATCATCTGGCGACCTTCAATTCTCGTTGGGAAAGATTCGACTACTGCAAATTCTTCAGTATCCGCTTTCAAACGATTAAGAACGTCAACACCGATGTTTTGGTGAGCCATTTCGCGGCCACGGAAGCGAATTGTTACCTTCACTTTGTTGCCGTCTTCAAGGAAACCAGTCAGGTTGCGTAGTTTTACCTGATAGTCTCCAATATCAGTTCCAGGTCGGAATTTAATTTCCTTGATCTGAACCTGTTTTTGCTTTTTCTTCTGTTCTTTAGCAGCCTTCGCCTTTTCGAAGAGGAATTTGCCATAGTCCATCACACGACAAACTGGTGGCTCGGCATTTGGGCTGATTTCAACTAAGTCAACACCAGCTTCAAGTGCTGCATCCAGAGCTTCGTTTAGAGAAACGACACCTACTGATTCACCATCTAGGCCTGTTAGGCGCACTTCTTTAACGCCACGAATTTCACCGTTTAGACGATGAGCATTTTGTTTAGCCGGCTGTTGGGCTCTTTTTCCGCCTTTAATACCTTATTCCTCCACAGTATTGAGCGTTCGGGCACTAACTTCTTGCTGCAGGAATGCAACAAAATCATCAATTTTGAATTTACCCAAATCTTTACCTTTACGAGTACGTACTGCAATTTCTCCAGCTTCCATCTCCTGGTCGCCACAAACAAGCATATACGGTACACGCTTCAAAGTATGTTCACGGATTTTAAAGCCAATCTTCTCATTTCTCAAGTCCGCTTTCACTCTAAATCCATTTTTTTGCAGTTTTTTTGCAATTTCTTGTACGTAATCAGCTTGTTTGTCCGTAATTCCCATAACAATTGCTTGTTCAGGAGCTAACCACGTTGGGAAAAAGCCTGCATAGTCTTCGATTAAGATACCAATGAAACGCTCTAGTGAACCTAAAATCGCGCGGTGAATCATCACTGGTGTGTGACGTTCGTTATCTTCACCAACGTAAGTTGCACCTAAACGCTCTGGTAATGCAAAATCAAGCTGTACTGTACCACATTGCCACGCACGGTCCAGACAATCATGCAAAGTAAATTCAATTTTCGGTCCGTAGAACGCACCCTCACCCTCTTGAATCTCGTATGGAATCTCCATTGACTCTAGAGCAAGTTTTAAATCTGACTCAGCACGGTCCCACATTTCATCAGAACCAACGCGTTGTTCTGGACGTGTAGACAGCTTAACTACGATATTATCAAAACCAAATGTCTGATATGTATCATAAACCATTTCAATACAAGATTTAACTTCTTGTTGAACTTGTGCTTCTGTACAGAATACGTGTGCATCATCTTGAGTGAAGCCACGAACACGCATAATGCCGTGTAGAGCACCAGATGGTTCATTACGGTGACATGAGCCAAACTCAGCCATACGTAATGGTAAATCACGGTATGATTTCAGACCTTGGTTAAAGATTTGAACGTGACCTGGACAGTTCATTGGTTTAATTGCGTATTCACGGTTCTCTGAACTTGTTGTGAACATCGCTTCTGCGTATTTGTCCCAGTGACCAGAACGTTCCCAAAGTACGCGGTCCATCATCAATGGGCCTTTTACTTCTTGGTAATCGTACTGAGTTAGTTTTTCACGAACAAATACTTCTAGTTCACGGAAGATAGTCCAACCATTGTGATGCCAGAACACCATACCTGGAGCTTCTTGCTGCATATGGAACAGATCAAGCTGCTTACCAATTTTACGGTGATCACGCTTTGCTGCTTCTTCTAGGCGGATAAGGTGTGCTTTAAGCAACTTCTTATCTTGGAATGCAGTGCCATAGACACGTTGCAGCATTTTGTTGTCACTGTTACCACGCCAATATGCACCAGCAACGTTCAGAATCTTAAAGTTCTGACAGAAGCTCATGTTAGGAACGTGAGGACCACGACACATATCAATGTATTCTTCGTGGTGATATAAACCTGGACGATCGTCTTTAGATACGTTTTCATCAAGGATTTCAATCTTGTAAGTTTCACCGCGTGCTTCAAAAGTATCACGCGCTTCTTGCCAGCTTACGTTCTTCTTAATTACTTGGTACTTGGTCTTAGCAAGATCCTTCATACGCTTTTCAATCTTATCAAGATCTTCTTGCGTTAAAGAGTGCTCCATATCGATATCGTAGTAGAAACCGTTATCGATTGTTGGACCAATCGCCATCTTAGCTTCAGGGAAAAGCTGCTTAACTGCGTGACCTAAAAGGTGCGCACAAGAGTGACGAATGATTTCTAAACCGTCTTCATCTTTTGCTGTGATGATTTCAAGTTGAGCGTCATTTTCAATTAAATCGCACGCATCAACACGAACACCATCAACACGACCAGCGATACAAGCTTTCGCAAGACCTGGACCGATGTCAGCAGCGACATCCATAGTTGAAACAGCGTTATCGAATTGACGTTGAGAACCGTCTGGAAGAGTAATTACAGGCATGTTTTATCCTTTACAGTGGTGTTGCACACGAAGCAACACATGCTAAAAATTAATAAACGAAAAATACGTTGTATATAGAATTGTTGTGAGAATCAATCAACCACACAAAGGTCGGGAATACTCACAAGAGCGCTATTGTACGTTTCTTAACTCATTAATGCAAAAAAAGAATCAAGATCACAAAAATGATATTTCCCAGTTATTTGATTCTCGCTTCATTTCCATACAGAATAATGCAATAACTCAACAGACCTATGATATTTATGTGTGAAATATTTGCTCATCAGCCAACTGAAAACTACCAATTCATCACTCGCTCTATTCGAATTGATGGCCATGCTACCAGTGTAAAACTAGAAGCCAGCTTTTGGGAAACACTTGAAGAAATTGCTGAGTACCAAGGTTTAAGTGTCCCTCGATTTATTTCAACAATATACAAAGAAGCATTAGAACATAACGGAGAGGTCACTAATTTTGCCTCGTTACTTCGTTGCGCTTGTCTAATTTATTCACGTAAACCCCAAGAAACACTCTTAACTCTTTAATGACACATTAATTTTAATAGATTTATCATTTGTCGTACTCACGTACTACCACCCTACTTCAAACTCTCATTATGATGTTCTCGTTCACAAGGAGAACCCATGACAAAACTAATACATAGCATGGTGAGAGTGCATGACTTATCTGCCTCCATCAAATTCTACCGTGATGCACTAGAACTAGATATCGTGAATCAATATCACTTTGATGATTTTTCACTGACTTACCTTGCTAATTCTGAAACAGGATTCGAACTCGAATTAACTCATAACCACAATCAAGATGAATCCTATGTTCACGGCAACGGGTATGGGCATATCGCAGTAAGTGTGGATTGTATTCACACGGCACATAAGCGCCTAAATACATATGGTATTAACACTTCAGACATTAAATCATTTGGTCATGAAGGTGTGTTATTAGCGACGTTCTTTTTCGTTATTGATCCTGACGGCTACAAGATTGAATTTATTCAACGAGCTGGTCGTTATTTATAATAAATAAATTGGAGAAACAAAATGATTCACTTGACTGCACAGTTCTGCGCTAAAGCTGGAAAAGAAGAAGCATTACATCAACTACTAACAGCAATATTAGCTCCTACTCGTAACGAAAAAGGCTGTCTTCGCTATTGTTTATTTCAAGACCAATCAGATAACCATAAATTTTTATTTCAAGAACAGTTTGCTGACCAAAATGCTTTTGATTCACATTGTAAAGAAACACATTTTACTGATTTGATTGCTAACCTTGATGGTCTTTTAGAAGAAGAACCAAAAATAACGTTTTATAATGCTATAGAAGCATAAAACAAATAAAGCTCTCTAAATGTAGAGAGCTTTATTAATGCATTTAATCTTTTTATTTACACCGTACTTCGTCAATCTTTATACGCGTAAAATTCGTTGCACGGCATTATTTATTTCAGCACTAGACGCATTTAAGCCTAAAGAAAATGAAATGTATTGATCACCACGATTAAACCCAAGTGAACGATCGACCTCAGCTAAACAATGAAGAACACTGCCATCTAAGATAAATGACAATTCAATTTCTTTCTTATTAATAAAACCACTACTTCTAAATTCAATTTCTTGGTAACAACCAGAGTGAGATTTGAAGTGGCCTCCGTTTAAAAAGCCCTTTTCAACATCGGCTTTTACCATACTAAAGCCTGCTTGCTCAACTTGCTGAATAATCGATCCAGCGACTGGTAATGGTTTTACAATCAATAGATCTCGATCCGTTGGGTCCAATGCATAATCAATATCTAATACCGTTTCAACCCATACGTCGCAGTGATTATTGCGAACATTCAATGCAGTAATTGGGGTTTCATCAGGTAACTTAATCGTAAATGGTAATTTTTTCTGCTCACCAGCTTGGATAATAAATGGATTAACCGCTTGTGTATGGAATAGAGTAAATGTTTGATAACTCACACCATTATCATTTTCAATTTTAATCTCTGTGTTCAGCTTGATATGAATAGCATCAATTTTCTGCTCTATATCACCACCTTGAATATGAACAGCACCGATAAGCTTATCCCCTTGGAAAAGCTCTGGATTTTCTAAAATGGTATCCACTTTTGCGGCACCAATGCCAAGAGACGCTTTTAATTTTTTAAACATCCGTAAATTCCTTTTAGCTATTAAGAGCTAATAATCTTAATTTTAGAGATTAAGTTCCTAATATTTGCATAGGTAATTGCAATAAAGCATCACCGCTACTTGCAAAATACCAAATAATACCAATTAAAGAACTCACTAACCCTATATACCAAACCGATGAAATAATTTGTCCGTATCGATCCAGTGGTAATAAATGACTTTGATGACGACCTCGCCACTCAAATACAATCTCTAAGCTCCCCATAATAAGTAAAAAACCAAATAGTGCTAGGCCTAATTGGTAACTTAATATGACACCACCAACTGCAGCAAGTGCACATAAAAAAATACCAAGCTTACTGTTCATTGAAAAGCTAATACTTTTTAAAACGTGCCCACCATCTAATGGGAGTATTGGTAATAAATTAAATAAATTTAAGAATGCATTAAATACAGCAAGACCAGCAAAGAACATCTCCCCTGTTATCCAATATACCACCATAAGAATAAGCGAAAGGATTAAACCAAAAAATGGCCCCATAATCGAGATAACAACATCTTGCCATCGCGTATTTATCTTCTCATCACTCAGAGCTAAACCGCCTAAAAATGGTATAAGGTAAATACCTTTGGTTTTCATTCCAAAATATTTCATCGCTTTTATATGTCCATACTCATGAAACATCAAACAGGCGATCAAAGATAAAGCGAATTCAATAGAGAATAACCACGAGTATGCAGCAAGACTTGCAGAAGCTAAAACAACCTTAATTAATTTGGCACTTTTTAATGCCTTCATTCCTAATGAAACTAACCCTATTAAACTGAATTTACGCTCGGCTTTAATAGGAGTATGCGGAACCTGTTTTTCAATGTCTTTTTCGTTACGGCTGCCTTCTGCTACTAACTCACCATCAATCATTACGCAGTATTCAATAAGGAATGGTTGCCAAGTCACTTTGGCCTCTAACTGACAAGTGATGATTTTTTCACCTTGAGTTAACTGAAACTCATGATGATAGTGATCATTATGATCAGCTGATGCAGCGTGTTGAGCAACGAGAGTATTACTCCAAAATAATTGCTGCCAACCTGCCATTGAGCCTTCTAAACGAAGTGGCTGACCTAAAAAGTCGATAGATAATAATTCCATTATTGACCTCTATTCCCTTTAAACTAAATGATAAGAGATAACGTAAAGTTGACCTTTATTCGGGTAAATTTCTTCGATAATATTTTTAAGTTCTTCTAATGTCATATTCTCTTGTTCAGCATGGTACTGATTAAGATCATCAAAATTGATTGGTTCAACGTTATCGATAGCTAATCGGCAAAAACGACGATTGTCTTCATAAGTGCTAACTTCAACTTCGGTTCCAACCACATAATCCTTTTCTGATTCATCACGAATTGTGATCACTTTCTTACCCGATAAAATATCTGATTCAAAACGCTCAAAAAACGTCATTTCTGTTGGTGCTGTTTTCATTGTGTTTTCCTAATACAATTCGAGCTGCGACAATGCAGCTCGAAAATTAACAATTAATAAAATGGAGTTCATTATCCAAAGCAGTAATTTGCCCAATGTGCTAATCCCGCTGTAACCGAACCAAAATAATTACCACCAACAATCTCAATGTTTGGTAATTGCTGCTGTAATGCTGAACGCAGAATTGGAGAACGAGCAGAACCGCCAGTTACATAAATAATATCTGGTGTCGTACCAGCTTGAACAATCGCTTCTTTAATCAACTTATTAATGTTCTCTTGTGGTTTCGCAATTGCTTCTGCTAAACATTGTTGAGAAATATTCAATGTTAAACCGTCATCAAGATAACTTAAATCTACCGCTTTCTCAGCGTATTCTGACAACGCTATTTTCGTTTGCTCTGCATCGCGTAGCAGTTTGTAACTTAACTTTTCATCATAAAGTTTAATTAAACGTGCAACTTTTTCTGGCTCTTGAGTATCATTAAGCATCTGCATTAAATGTTTACGGTTACCAAAACCAAAGAAGTCCAATTGAGCAACAATGTTGTTAATGGCTATTGGGTTCCAAAACTGCGTCATTGGTAATTCTAAACCTTTATGAGTTCGACTTTGTGAACCAAGTAAAGGCATAAACTGGCGGTGTGCTAGGTAAATGTCTAAGTCGTTACCACCAATACGAGAACCACTGTGAGATAAGATCCCTTTCGTTCTATCATGGTGTTCACGCCAAGACGGCCCCATTTGAATCATTGAACAGTCCGTAGTACCACCACCGATATCAACAATCAGAACCGTTTTGTCTTCTGTTAATGTTTGTTCAAAGTCTAAACCTGCCGCTACTGGCTCAAATTGAAACTCAATATTTTTAAAACCCACACGCATTGCTGCACGTGACAAAATTGAGATTGCTTGTGCATTAGCTTCGTCACTTGCTGCGCCTTGGAAGTTAATTGGGCGGCCAATTACTGTCGACGTAATATCTTGCTGTAGTTCTTGCTCTGCATTGTTCTTGATGTTTTTCATCATTGCAGTAACAAGATCCTCAAATAAACTCACTTGTACATCACGTAAACCAGATACACCTAAGAATGATTTTGGTGATTTTACGTAATACACTTCTTCAGGATCTTCGATGTACATATTTAATGCTGCTTGACCAAATGTCATCGACTCAGCATCAACATCGATATCTTCTTCACGATTGTATGAAATTGCGGTATGGAGCAAACGTTCATTTATATCGGTACTTGGCTGAACACCCCAAATACGAAATAGATATTCAGAAACCGCTTCACGAGTAGGTGCACATAACGCAGAAGGAATAAATGTGTTATCTCCTTCTAGTTTTAGTAATTTTGTTTGGTTATTTTGAATGGTCGCAACTGAACAGTTAGCGGTTCCGTAGTCAAATCCAATAAACATTGTGGTACACCTAGCATTATTAAAAGGGAGCTGATTTTACTCGCTTGTACACCATTTGCCAATTAAAATGAGAAAGATGCTGCGATTCCAACTTGTTCATCACTGATCACTGGTGCAATCATGACGCTATTTGAATCAAGGTACTTATCGGTAACCAAATATTGAATGGTTGTCGCCAATACTGCACCGGCAATTACATCACGCCAATAATGGTGTTCATTCTCTACACGTGAATATCCAACTAAACTCGCCCCTATATAAGCAGGAACCCCATATTCCCAACCATAACGGAACTGTAAGTATGAAGCACCTTGGAATGCAGACGATGAATGCCCAGATGGAAAACTTAAATTGTCCTCTCCATTCGGTCGCTCCTCTTTTACCGTATATTTTAACGCTTGTGTTGCAGCTAAAGTATAAGTAGCACCTTTAGCAAACATCCAAAAGCCATCGTAATCTTCTTTATATAAAGCTATCGAGCCTGCAATAACAGGAATCCCAACCGCACCAATGTCTGCAGCGAGATCTCCAGATTGCTTTTCTTCTGCTTGAGCACGGTAACTTGGTGCCATTAATGAAAAAACTAGCCCTACCGTTATTAACGATTTCATTCCTTAACCTTACGTGTTCAACCTTAGATAAAATCAATACATTGGTTGATGTGAGTACTTCACTTGTGATTATATCGAGATAATCGTGAAGTAAATGTCAATTTTTCTACATTTTGAAACGTTTAACTGATTGTTTTTACGTTTATTCACACTGGATAGACCATTAGATGAGAAGAGATTGGTTATACTAGCCGAGTTATTTCATTAGCTAGGTTTTTACCAAATTTATTATGCAGTTAAATCAATATTTTTCAGAAACAGATAACTCATTTGAATTCACACGCCAACAAGCAAGCGATTTTGCGAAAAAAGTGGCTGGTGATTTTAACCCAATTCATGATGTGGATTCTAAGCGTTTCTGTGTTCCAGGTGATTTATTATTTGCAGTTTTATTATCCAAAACTGGCATCAGTAATAAAATGCACTTCGATTTTGCAGGTATGGTATCTAACGGTACAGCATTACATATTAACCACACAGAGCAAGGTGAATACTCGCTTTCAGACGATAATGATAAAGTATACCTTCACGTAAGCCGTAGCGGTGAAAAAAATCTTAACCCTGAGTTTATTGAGCATGTTGTAAAACAATATGTTCAATTTTCAGGAATGAACTTCCCTCATATCATGGTTCCATTAATGGAAGAAAAACAATTAATGATTAATTGCCAGCGCCCATTAGTAATTTATGAAAGCATGGATATCGAATTTACTCGATTAGATATTGCAGCGCCTAGTGTTGAATTCACTGGTGCAACCATGGATATCGAAGGGAAACGTGGCATTGTTAAGTTAAACTTTAAATTTACTGAAAACGGTGAAGAAGTGGGTCATGGTACTAAGCGAATGATAGCGACGGGTTTAAAGGCTTACGATCAAGCTTCTATCGATGACTTAGTCGAGCGATTTGTTGCTCTAAAAACCGCTTATAATAACTAAAATTTATAAAATAAATAATGACTTATAAAAGAGTGCTTCCGCACTCTTTTTTATTTTCAAAAAGATAATCTAGATCACAATCTGCATTATTGTTTTACGAGCCATATCATATCATACTCCTTTATAGGTATCTCATTAATGAAATTTATGTATCTCATTAACACCGTAAAGTTGGCTAGAATGAAAACAATAATAAAAGATGAAAGACAAATTAAATTACAACAAGCTGCTTTAAACGTAATTCCTGATAAAACTCATTTACGTTTAATTAATGCTCATTATTCATGTGGCGAATGCTATGCTGCGTGGTTTGGTCCACCTGTTTGTATTTCTTGTGGCAAAAAAACGTTTGTTATTGCCTCAAACTTATATTCAGAACAAGGCATTTTCGACGTTTTTTAATGTCTCGTCCTAAAATACGTTGACGATTTTTAATTGAAAGCTAAGTGCGTACGCACTTGGCTTTTTTGTGTACTTGATTTGGTGTACTCATTCCCAAGCTTAAATGTGGCCGCATTTCATTATAAATAAAAATAGATTCTTCAACTAAATGCCTTAACTCCTCTAAATCTTTACAGTCATACAAAAGAAACTCTTGTTTAAGTATCCCATTTATTCGCTCTGCTAATGCATTTTGATAGCAATCATAACCATCCGTCATTGATGGCTTAATATCATTTTTATTCAATTTTTCCTGATAAACCTTTGAACAATACTGTAATCCTCGGTCTGAATGATGAATCGTACTCCTTTGATATTGACGGCTATCTATCGCCATATCAAGAGCTTTGACTACATCAGTAGCTTTCATTTCATCACTTAAT